>NZ_JBFANZ010000048.1:0-31009 GCF_040659735.1 Micromonospora sp. NPDC049679 | reverse complement strand
GCTCGGGATCGCCGGCCCGGATCGCCTCGACGAGTTGCCCGTGATCCGTGTAGCGGTCCGGGAGCAGCTCACCCGCTGCCCTTTCGCTCGCGACTGCGGGGCTCATGGCCGGGGCCTCCGGACAGGTGGTGCCTACCGCAGGTCGAAGCGATCGAGCTCCATGACCTTGACCCAGGCGGTGACGAAGTCCCGCACGAACTTCTCCTTCGCGTCGTCGGCCGAGTAGACCTCGACGATGCCGCGCAGGATCGCGTTCGAGCCGAACACCAGGTCGGCCGCGGTGGCCGTGCGCACGAAGTTGCCGTCTGCGTCCAGGCCCTCGTAGACGCCCTCGTTGTCGACCGACGTGCGCCACGCGACGCCCAGGTCGAGCAGGTTGCGGAAGAAGTCCTGCGACAGCACTCCCGGGCGGTCGGTGAAGACGCCGTGCTGCACGCCGCCGGTGTTGGCGCCGAGCACCCGCAGTCCGCCGACGAGCAGCGTCATCTCCTTGGCGGTCAGCTCGAGCATGTACGCCTTGTCGACCAGGAGCGTCTCCGGCGAGAGCTTGCTGCCGGGCTTGACCCAGTTGCGGAAGCCGTCGGCCCGCGGCTCGAGCCAGCGGAAGTTGTCGACGTCGGTCTGCTCCTGCGAGGCGTCGGTGCGGCCGGGCGTGAACGGCACGGTCACCTGCACGCCGGCGTCCGCCGCGGCCTTCTCCACCGCCGCGGTGCCGCCGAGCACGATGAGGTCGGCGAGCGAGACCTGCTTCCCCGTCTGCTGCTCGAACTCCTTCTTCACCTGCTCGAGCACCGGCAGCACGTCGCGGACGCCCTCGTTGACCGCCCAGTTGATCTGCGGCTCGAGACGCAGCCGGGCGCCGTTGGCGCCACCGCGCTTGTCCGTGCCGCGGTAGGACGCGGCGGCGGACCAGGCCGTGTGCACCAGCTGCGGGACGGTCAGGCCGGAGGAGAGCAGCCGCTGCTTGAGGTCGGCGATCTCCGACTCACCCACGAGCTCGTGGTCGACGGCGGGAACCGGGTCCTGCCAGATGAGGTCCTCGCTCGGCACGTCGGGGCCGAGGTAGCGGCTCTTCGGACCCATGTCGCGGTGCAGCAGCTTGAACCAGGCGCGGGCGTACTGGTCGGCGAAGTACTCGGGGTCGTTGTAGAAGCGCTCCGAGATCTCGCGGAACCCCGGGTCCTTGACCAGGGCCATGTCGGCCGTCGACATCATCGGCGGGTTCTTCTTGCCTTCGATGTGCGCGTCGGGGACCAGCTCCTGCGCCTCGGGGTTCGACGGCTGCCACTGCTTCGCGCCGGCGGGGCTCTCGGTGAGCTCCCACTCGTAGCTGAAGAGCATCTCGAAGTAGGTGTTATCCCAGGTGGTCGGCGTCGGCGTCCACGCACCCTCGAGACCGCTGGTGATGGTGTCCGCGCCCTTGCCCGTGCCGTGCTGGCTGATCCAGCCCAGGCCGTTGCCGTGCACCGGGCAGCCCTCGGGCTCCGGGCCGACGAGCTCGGGGTTGCCGGCGCCGTGCGTCTTGCCGAAGGTGTGGCCGCCGGCGATCAGGGCGACGGTCTCCTCGTCGTTCATGCCCATGCGGCTGAACGTGACCCGGATATCGTGGGCCGAGGCGACCGGGTCGGGCTTGCCCTGCGGGCCCTCGGGGTTGACGTAGATCAGCCCCATGGTGACCGCCGCAAGGTGGCCCTCGTCGAGGTCGAGCGGGGCGTCGTCGGCATAACGCTCGTCGCCGAGCCAGGTGTCCTCGGGGCCCCAGAAGACCTCCTGGGGCTGCCAGACGTCCTCCCGGCCGAAGGCGAAGCCGAAGGTCTTCAGGCCCATGTCGTCGTGCGCGACGTTGCCGGCGAGGACGAGCAGGTCGGCCCAGGAGAGCTTGCGGCCGTACTTCTGCTTGATGGGCAGCAGCAGCCGGCGGGCCTTGTCCAGGTTCGCGTTGTCCGGCCAGCTGTTGAGCGGGGCGAAGCGCTGCGCGCCCTCGCCGCCGCCGCCCCGGCCGTCGGCGATGCGGTAGGTGCCGGCCGCGTGCCATGACATGCGGATGAACAGCGGGCCGTAGTGACCCCAGTCGGCCGGCCACCAGTCCTGCGAGGTCCGCATCGCCTCGGCGACGTCGCGCTTGACCGCCTCGACGTCGAGCTTCGCGAACTCGGCGCGGTAGTCGAAGTCCTCGCCCAGCGGGTCGGAGTCCTTCGAGGGCTTGTTCAGCACGGACAGGTCGACCTGGTTGGGCCACCAGTCCCGGTTGCTCTGGGGCCGGCCGTTCGTGGCCTTGGTCGGCGACGGGATCGCCGGGTTCTCGCTCTCGCTGGTGCTGTGCGTGTGGTTCTTGTCGACCTCGTTCGTCACTACTTACCTCTCTGTGCGGTCGAGCGGGGGGCGGAGGGTCGGCTGTCCGTGCAGGACGGGCAGCGTCCCCAGAACACGACCTCGGCCTCGTCGATGGCGAAGCCGGCGTCGTCGGACGGGGTCAGACAGGGTGCGGTGCCGATCGTGCAGTCGACGTCGACGATCGTGCCGCAGTCGCGGCAGACCAGGTGGTGGTGGTTGTCACCGACCCGCGCCTCGTAGCGTGCTGGCGAGCCCTGCGGCTGGATGCGTCGCACCAGACCGCAGTCGGTCAGGACGCGCAGCACGTCGTACACCGCCTGGTGCGACACCGCATCCAGTCGGGCGCGGGTGGCGCCGATGAGCGCCTCGGTGTCGAGGTGTGGCTGAGCGTGGACGGCGTCCAGCACCGCCACGCGCGGCCGGGTGACCCGCAAGCCCGCGGCGCGCAGTAGACGTTCGAGGTCTGGGGCGTCCGGCACAGCCGCATCCTGACGGCTTTCCTTGAACAAGTCAAGATCGGACGTGGCACGGTCGTCCAACAAGTGGGATTCCGTGGTCAATTGGCTGCAGGCCGTGCTGCGGGACGCGGACGCGGCTCACGACCGTCATGTAGCGAGCACTCGAAGCCTCTGGACGTCGGCTGGCGTCGCGCTTGGAACGCGCTTGAGGACCGGTGGACGCCATGTGGATGGGGACTGCCCCGGTGCGGTTGAGCTGCCCATGAGGGGACGGCCAACAGGCCTCCGAGAACCAAGGCCGGCCGACCGGCCGATGTAGTCCTCAGGCGGCGAGTGGACGAGCCGACGTCAGAAGCAGCAGAGCCCCCAGCGGCCGTAGAACCGTGGGGGTTCGACTTGGTGTCCGAGGCCCGAGTGCAACCCCAACTACATGATCAGAGTGGCCGCTGACCTACAGTTGTGTTGACCGCTGCATGGACATGCATCATCGTGGCCACTTCTTCGGTGCTGCCACGAATGACTCGCTTCAGCTCCATCAGAGCATGATCGAAAGCCTCCGAGCTACCGGGGGAACCTCACGCCGACGATCGACTCCGTTGATGTCAGCTGCGGATGTCAGGCGAAGCGTTGACCCCACACTGCCAGCAGCGGGCGAGGCCGGGTCAATCTCGCCCGGCGCTGCTCAACGAATCCGCCAACGTACGGAGCTGTCCGCCGGGATGCACTGCCTTGGCGACTCGCGTGGCTACTCGTCGACGAGCGGGCGGCGTTACTCGGCGGGCTGCGCACCATCCTGTGCCACCGGCCCGGATACGTGGCGGCGCACGAGGTCATCCTGCTCCAGAATCAAGTCGACGACCTGCCAGAACTCAGAGAGCCGAGGGTGGCTCAGCCCCTCTTCACGGCTGAGCTTGCGACCGAAGATCGGACTATCGCCGGCAACCTCGCCACCGTTGACGAGCGTCGCAGCAGGCGTCGGCGAGCCGACTACAGGGCCAACCCGGCAGCCGAAGGTGATGTGGTCGTCGAAGCGGTCGCGGCCCCAGCTCCCCAAGATGGCATCAATCCACACCTCGTGAACCCCGTTGTGGTGATAGCAACTCGCGAAGTAGGCGGCTACAGCGGTGTCGCCCTCGTAGATGTTGGCCCAAGTCCGGTCCGCTGGCGTGTTGCAGCATTGGCAGACGAACTCTCGTACCTGGCGGCTGCTCTCGTCGATCGTGAGGTTCACGGCGCGAACACTAGTGACGGTCAGCGCCGAGCGCGATCCGTCGTTGTAAGTTCTGGGTGCCTCGTCGGGTCGATCAGACTTGATCGCCTTCACTAGCCTCGCCATATGTTTCCCCGGGCCTATCCAGCGGTCCCCATTTCAGGGCTGGTGGCGTCTCTGTTGATCCTGTTGGTCGGTGTCTTCTCCGACCTGGGCCCGCCCCCGCCCGCCGGGGAACTGCTTCGCGGCACCGTGATAGCCGTCGAACGGGACAGCCGCGGCCAGCTGGCGGCGCTCGTGCAAGTCGACGCTGAAGGCGGCCCGGTCATCTGCGGCATCGATGCGGCGGCGTTTGCCGGCCAGCGGATCCCGGCACCGCACACTGAGATGACCGTTGATTACCAGCCCACGGGCTGCGCGCTGCCCCCAGCGTCGCGGCAACTGCCCCGTTGGGGGATCCTCGCGCTTGGCGGTATCGGCGCAGCGCTGATGGTGCTATGGCTCCGGGCAGGGCGCTGAAAACGAGTCTGCTGCTCATCACTGGCTGGCACGTGGCCGACCCTGCCTTGCAAAGGCGGCTCGGTGCCGTGGACGCTTGCCGATCAATGTCGGCGACTGGCGTTGGCGTCGGGGATCTTGCTGTCCTGTGCCAGCGGTTGTCGGCTGTTGTCGCGCGTCTCGCTGACTTCTTGCTGACGGTCGGCCCTGATGACACAGGCCTGGACCTGCAACCCTGATCGAGCCGCTGCCTTCTTGCTGCCGCGCAACGAGTGCCACTTGTCGACCGGGCTACCTCGTCTCACGGCCGCGCCTGTGGGGAAATGCTTGGTGACGCATCGAGCGCATGGCAAAGGCGAGTGCGATCATCGAGTACATCGGATACCCCACCTCGCGCAGGTCGAGAGCATCGCCGATGTGCCACGAGAGCGGATCGAGGCCGAAGTCGTAGTCGATGAGCGCGAACAGCAGCCACAACGGCGCGTACGCCCGATCGAGCGTTTCGGCCTGCTCGCCGTCGATCCCGGTCGACGGCATCAACTGCACGAGCACCGCGATGTCGGCCGCCGCGATCGCCGCGAGCACCCCGAAGATCCATGCTGTCCGGATGAGGCCGCGGTGCGCAAGCAGTGCGGCGATGACGAGCGCGACCGCCAAGCCCGCAAGCCACGCCAGGGCAGATTCCCGCTTGCCGAACGCCTTGTCGGGTTGCAGCATCGCGAACACCACGGCTGGGACCAGCACCGCGAGGACCGCCCACCAGCCGCGCGCCTGTAGCAGCCCCGCGATCCGGTGTGCCGCAATGGCCGCCAGATGGGTAATGATCACAGCACCCAGCAGGTAAACATAGTTCACGTCCGCGTAGTCCATTGTGTTGTTACCGGTGAGACTCAGCCCGAACACGAAGGCGATCACGCCGGTCACCAGCAGCGCTGCGCACACCACAGGCGTGAGGACGACCCCAGCGATCCTTCTCTGATTGACGTCGGCCATGCCGCATGGTGCCACACCTCACTCGCACTCCACCCCGCTGGCGCCACCTCGTCGAACGGACTCCTTGACCCCCAGGACGCTTCGCCATACGTCCACACACGTCACACACGCTTTCCCCGAGATCAAGCCGTGTGGTGGACTGCATGCCGGCTACCATCGTGCACGACGTGCGATCCCCATCTGTCCCCAGTCGCTGACACGCTGGCGGAAGCGGCACTCGGCATTCGTTTCCTGGCAATCGGGGACTATCTCGCTAACGGTGTTTCCGGCGGTCCTGTCAGTAGGTCTCAGCGGCCGGGAAGCGGTCGCTGAAGGTGATGGCGTTCAACGCGGGTTTCCAGCGCATCGTCCATCGGGCCCTGCCGGTTCCGGTCGGGTCCAGAGACCGGGTCACGAGATACAGGCACTTTAGCGCCGCCTGCTCATTGGGGAAGTGGCCGCGGGCTTTGACCGCCCGCCGGTAGCGGGCGTTGAGGGACTCGATCGCGTTGGTCGAGCAGATCACCCGCCGGATCTCCACGTCGTAGTCCAGGAACGGGATGAACTCGGCCCAGGCGTTGTCCCACAACCGGATCACCGCCGGATACCGCCCGCCCCACTTGTCGGCCAGGTCGTCGAACGCCGCGCGGGCTGTGGTGGCGTTGACCGCGGTGTAGATCGGTTTGACGTCGCGTTTCAGCTCGTCCCAGTACTTGCGCGACGTCAGCCGGAACGTGTTGCGGATCAGGTGGATCACGCAGGTTTGCACCACGGTCTGGGGCCACACGTTGGTGACCACCTCCGGCAACCCTTTGAGGCCGTCGCAGACCAGGAAGAACACATCCTTGACGCCTCGGTTGCGCAGGTCGGTCAGCACGCTCATCCAGAACTTCGCGCCCTCACCGCCGGCGCCGGCCCACAGGCCGAGGATGTCCTTGTCCCCGTCGAGGGTGACCCCGATCGCGGCGTAGAACGGCCGGTTGGCGACCTGCCCGTCGCGGACCTTGACCACGATGGCGTCGATGAACACCGCGGCGTAGATCTCGTCCAAGGGCCGGTGCGACCAATCGGTCATCTCCTCGATGACCTTGTCGGTGATCCTGCTGACCGTCTCCTTCGACACCGACGCCCCGTAGATCTCGGCGAAGTGCGCCGAGATCTCCCCGGTCGTCAAACCTTTGGCATACAGCGACAACACGACCTCGTCGACCCCGGACAGTCGCCGCTGCCGCTTCCTGACGATCTGCGGCTCGAAGGTGCCGGCCCGATCCCGCGGCACGTCGATCTGCACCTGGCCGGTGGTGTCGGTCAGCACCGTCTTCGACCGGACGCCGTTGCGGATGTGCCCGGCGCCGATGCCGGCGGGATCGCGTTTCTCGTAGCCGAGGTGTTCGGTCATCTCCTCGTTGAGCGCAGTCTCCAGGACCGTCTTGGTCAGCTGCTTGAGCAGCCCGTCCGGGCCGGTCAACGACAAGCCCTGCTCCTTGGCCAGCCGAACCAGTTCGGCCGCGGCCTGCTCCTCCGCCGACGGCTCGGCCTTCTTCTTCCTCGCAGTCACATCGTCCAGTGTCGCTGTCATCACGGCACCTTCCTCGCCGGGCACCACGCCCAGCGGGTCAGGCCGGAAACACCGTTAGATCCACGGTCCCCGTTGAGGGGATGCCAGCAGTCGGCGTGATACCAGGCCCGCCGGCTACCCGAGCGCCGTGAAGCACCAACGAGCGACGCTGGAAGGGCTGCTCACGACCGGTGCAGATGCCCGCGAAGCGAGCCGCAGTCGCCCGCCGCGCCAACGCGTAGGCACCCAGCGTGCCGAGCGGCCCGTCCGGCATGATCAGCTCGCTACAGGTTTCGATGCGTTTCGGTAACAAGCTGAGCTACATCAGTATGAAGAACATGGAGCTCACCCGGCTGCTGATCTAGCCGGCGAGGATCCGGGCGACGGCGGTGCTCAGCACGCGTACGCCGCGGGTCGAGCCCGGCTCCAGCCCGGTCAGGTCGCGCACCCGGGTCAGCCGGTAGTCGAGCGTGCGCGGGTGGATGCACAGCGCGGCCGCGGTGTCGAGCCGGTTCATGTCGTGCTGGTAGTAGGCGTCCAGCGTGGCGACCAGGTCGGGGCCGGCGTCGAGTTGCGCCGCCACCACCTGGAGCCACTGCCCGACCTCCGCCAGCCGGGCGGCGCCCAGCTCGGCGAAGACGTCGGTGACCGTGTACGCGTGGCGCGGCACGGCCCGCACCGGTGCGACCTCGCTGACCTGCCGGGCCAGCGCCACGGCGTCGCCGAACGCGCGCACCCGCCCAGGCGCGGTGCCGGCCGCGCACGGCCGGCCGGTCATCGAGGCCACGTCGCGGGCCAGCGCGAGCCCGCGCTCGACCGCCGGCTGCCGGCCGCCCGGCGAGCTGGGGATCAGCGCGACCACCTCGTGCGGCTCCGGCCAGCTCAGCGGCATCCAGTGCGTCTTCAGCAGCGCGCTGGCGAACTCGTCCCGCGCCGCCTGATCCGGCCCAGGCGACCCGCCGGCCACCCGGACCACCGTCGCGACGACGTGGTCGGGGACCGGCATGTGCAGGCCGCGCGCCAGGTCGGTCGCGCTGTCGTCGCCGGCCAGCAGCATCACCGTCAGCAGCCGCACCTGGGCGACGGTCGCCAGCGTGCGCCGCTGCCCCTCGATCCAGCCCCGGGTGTACGCGCCCTGGGCGGCCAGTCCCGCGGGAGCCAGCCAGGCGAGCGTGTGCATCGTCGCGGCGATGTCGTTCGGGCCGGCCGCCTCGTACACCTCGCGCAGCGTCAGCCGGGTGTGCACGAGCAGCACCTGCCGCTGCGCGGTCAGGGTGAGTCCCTTCTCGCCGCGCTGGCGGCCCATCGCGGCCATCAGGTCCAGATCCTGCACGTGGAACGGCGCGCTGTCCGCCGCGAGGTCGACCGTGCGCTGACGGAGGAAGACCGCGAAATCGAGCATCTCCGACCGCACCCGCGGCATGGCCGCGAGGTTGCGGTATTCCAGCAGCTCCTCCTGGTAGGCGTCCACCGCCCGGCGGGCGTTGTCGGCCACTCGCTGCCGCCAGAGGCTGAACAGACCGCCCATGCCGGTCAACGGTAATCGATGCGTTCCGGCCACGCCGCCCGGTTGACGCGGACCGGACAGCCTTGCGGACATTCGCAAGAACCGGGGTACGCCGGCGACCCGGTTCTCGCCCTGTCACGAAGACCCGGCCACCGGCACCCTGGAACGCTTCGCCATGGACGTCGGACGACGGCCCGGCCGGGTCGGGCGCGACCAGGTACTCGCCCCGGCATCCGCAGATCGCACAGCACTCGAGAGGTGGTTCTGGTTATGACATGGCGTAGTCGACCCTCCGCCGGAGCACGATCCGGCATTCTCCGCGCATCCAGTCTGCTGTTGGCCGCGACGGCGATGCTCGCCGCGTTCATGGCCGCACCGTCCGCGGCGGTCGCGGCACCCGCGCCGAGCGGCGACGCGGCTGTCGCCGCCATCGGAGCCGAGCGGGCATCGGCGAGCTCCGCCGGCACGTTGAGCGTCACGACGTCGACGGCGGCCGCCGCCTCACCGGCGAAGGGCGGCGGTTTCTCGGTGATGTCGGGCTCCTGCCCGTACGCCGGGCAGTACATCGACCCGTGGCTGATCGTGTTCCAGGGCTGCACCCTCACCGGCCAGCCGACGACCGCGGTCAGCGCCCGGTGCTCCAACGGGGCCACCCTGGGCCCCGTGCACGTGCCGCCCGGCGTCTACGACATCTATGTCGACTGCTACCCGGCGTTCTTCAGCTCGCTCACGTTCATCTGATCGGCCCACCCGGCACGGATCCCGTTGCGGGATCCGTGCCGGCGGTGCCGGTCTCAGGGCAGCGCGTCCAGGTGCGGGCCGACCGTGTTGGCGAAGCGGTTGCCGTTCGTCACGTCCCAGTTGACCGACCAGGTCATCGCGCCGCGGATGCCCGGGTAGGTGCGCGGCGGCTTGAACGAGCCGCAGTTGGTGCCGCGGGCCAGGCAGTCCAGCGCCGCGTTGACCACGCTCGGCGACACCACGCCGCCGCCCGCGGCCCCGGCACCGGCCGGCAGACCGAGCGCGACCTGGTCCGGCCGCAGCCCGTTCTCCAGCTGGATGCAGGCGAGCGCGACGATGAAGTTGACCGTCCCTGGGTGTACGCCGCGTTCTGGTCACAGCCGAGCATCGCGCCGGAGTTGTAGAACTGCGTGTGCACGACCGTCAGGATGTCCTTGATCGCCAGCGCCAGCGCGAAGTAGGACCCACCGGTCGACTGCATGTCGATCGTCTGCGGCGCCATCGTGATGACCAGGTTGCTCTTCTTCGCGTGCAGCGACCGCAGCGCCTGCGCCATGTAGGTCGGGTTCAGCCCGTTCTCCAGATCGATGTCGACACCGTCGAAGCCGTAGCTCTGGATGATCGACCACATCGTGTTCGAGAACGCGGCCGCGCTCGCCGCGTCGGACACCGCCACCCGGCCGGCTTCGCCGCCGACCGACAGAATGACCTTCGAACCCCTGGCCTGCAGGGTACGGACGTCAGCGCGGAAGTGAGAAGAACGTCTGGTGTTGAGCCGGTCAACCCGACGAGGTCCTTGAAGCTCGTGACCGACGCCATCGCCGAATACCGCAGTACCTGCAATTTCAGGTGTGCGGTTGCCGTAGGTGGTGCATTCAACTCGATGGCCGCGACGTGACCGGCGCTAACGACATCGAGCATGCCGATCCGTCGATGCAGGCGCCGAACTCTTCGACTACCACAAGCACGTCACCGACGATCAGGTGTCATTGACACACGGCCAGTTCCGCTTGGAGTAACCGCTATGGATCCGCACACGCCAGAATCTGCTTGGCGGCGAACGTGGTCGACGAACCTCGACCAACTGATGAGCGGTCATCTCGAATAGCGGCACCGGCACGTCCCGACTTCTCGCAAAAGTCTCCGGCGGAAGCTGCGGGGTGTGATGAGACAGACCGCGGGATCGGCGACCTTGCCCATGTGGTGGAGCGCATCTCCGTCAACCCCTTGTGCCTTGCGCCACGAGCGCCGGGCCTCGACCGATCTCGCTATATGAGCAGGTCAGTGGGTTCGGGACAACCGCGGACCGATGAGGACCGTCCCCGGGTAAGCGAGAATGTGTCCGCATGGGCCACGAGCATCACGTCTTCCACAACCCACCCCCGGCAACACCGGCTGACGTACTCGCGGCGTTCGACCGCGGCGACCTCTCCGGCGCTCTTGATGCGATGGTCGGCACCGCACTGTACGGCGACGGGGACTGGCAGGAGCTGCAGGAACTCTACCTTCGGCTCCTACATCACGAGGATCACCAGATCAGCGCCCTCGCCGCCACGTGCCTGGGCCACCTGGCGAGGGTGTACCGCCGCCTGGACGAAGCCCGCGTCGTCGCCGCTCTCCGCCGCGCGCAATCGATCCCCCACATCCGTGGCACCGCCGACACCGCCATGGACGACATCCAGGTCTTTCTCCACCCTCGGCGTGCCCGATGGCGCGCCCGCCTGAACAGAGCCCTCCGCCCCTGGACCTGGATCTGACCCAAGCGAGGCGTCCCCACCACCGCGAAGCCCTCCACTGCCCCCACCGCCTGCTCAGCGATAGCGCGTCAACGTGCTCATCGACTGCTGGCGCCCGATGCCACCGAACGGTCACATTCGCAGCGGTTGACCGCCGGGCGAGCAGCCACATCTCAGCCGCCACGCCGGGGACGGTTCGACGAACTCATCGCGCCCATTCCCGACCACACGACCGCCGAACTGGTCGCCAACCTCGCCGATGCTGTCATCGGCGGGAAGGTTGAGCAAACAAGTCACGGCCGAGCAACAGCGATCGAGTCCAGGAAGACGTCGGCATCCGTCGGACGCCACGGACCCGCAGCGCACAACGATGCACACCGATGACAAACCTGGTTGCCGCACCCGGTAAATGGGGGGTTTTCGGGGGGAGGTTCAAAACCTCATAGAAGAAAGTCAAAGCCCTGACCAGCATTTCCGCTGATCAGGGCTTTTTCTCTGTCGGGACGGCGGGATTCGAACCCACGACCCCTTGACCCCCAGACCTCGGCAATCAGAGCGGGTGAGGTCGCGTACGAGGTCAGGACGGCTGGCTCGGCGGTTCACGGTCGCATTCGCGCTGCGTGGTTGCTGTACTTCCCTGCTGTACTGCATCGTCCAGCAGCCGGGCGTAGTGCTCGCGCATCCGCAGCCAGTACCGGCGCTCGTCACACGGGTGCAGCCGGCCACACCGACACAGACCCAGACCCGCCTCCGCGTGCACCGCCAGGAAGACGTCAGCGCACTCGACCTGCCACTGCGCGTGCCGCCGGAAAGCATCGGAGCCGTAAATTGCTCCCACCTACTTCACCACCCGGCGCTGATGGTGGTGCCACAGCGACTCGGCCATCGCGTCAACCGGATCGATCTCACCGGCCGCGATCCTCGCCCTGGTGATCGCGATCCACGGCGGCGACGTTTCAACCGACTGCCCGCACGCCGTACGCATCCCCTCGATCGCGAGCTGCGCCGCCGGGCACGGGCTGAGGTGGTTGTCGCGCCGGCACACGGTGATCACGCAGAACCCGCCAGCGTCCCTCCCGTGGGCGTCCCACAACGTCCGTGCCAGCCGCCACAGCAGTCGGTGCTGACACCCGGCAGGCGGATCATCGGGCGGATCATCGACATCGAAGAGCATGCCCGAACGATCCCGGCGAACATCCATGCGTGGCCATGTCCAGTAGCCATGTCACCGTGACATGAGGTGGGTCGACGTTCGTTGCGCCCAGTTCTACGCTCCAGTGAGCACCGCCGATGGTCATGTGCGACCAGGAGGGGTCCGCGATGCTGCTAGAACCTCTGCGCATTCCGCTCGGCGTGTGGTCGCACGGCGAAGTTCGCGCGGCGCTGCGCAAGCGCGACATCGGGGGCCTGTTCCGGTTGATCCTCCAGCTGACCGGCACCAGTCAGAGCCGGCTCGGCGCGTCCGTTGGCTTGGAGCAGGGGTACGTCAGCCGGATCATCGCCGGACGCAAGGTCACGTCGATCGACGTGCTGGAGCGGATTGCCGACGGGTGCGACATGCCCGACGACGCGCGTACCGCGCTGGGCCTCGCGGCGCGGCAACTCCCGTACCGCTCCGATCCGGCCGCGAGCCGGCCGATCAATCCCGGCATCCCCATCTGGCGCGATGTGGTGAACAGTGCCTGCGAACTCTGGCGAGGTGACGTGAACCGTCGACATGTACTACGCCAGGTGGCATTCAGCTCCGCCGGCTATACCCTTCCCGCGCTGCACTGGTTCACCGCCCCCGACCCCGCGCCGGTCACCCAGACCGGTCGACGCGTCGTCGGTCAACCCGACGTTGACACCATCCGCGAGATGACCGCAACCTATCGTCGCCTCGACAACCAGTACGGCGGCGGTCACGGCCGCGACGCAGTCGCGCGCTACCTCGACCAAGAGATATCGCCGCTGCTGCGCGAAGGCAAATACGACCGCGCGACGGGGCAGCAACTGCTCAGCGCTACGGTCGAACTGACGCAACTCGCGGGATGGCAGGCATACGACAGCGCGCAGCATGGCGTCGCTCAGCGCTACCTGGTGCTCGCGCTGGACCTGGCACGCGTCGCCCGCGATGACGGCCTCGGCGCAGAGATCCTTGCCGCGATGAGCCATCAGGCCACCTACCTCAGTGACGCCGCGACCGGAATCGACCTCGCCCGCGCCGCCGCACAGACCGCCCGCCGCGCCGGCGTACCGGTCCTCGCCGCTGAAGCCCTGGTACTCGAAGCCCACGCGCACGCTCGCGCCAACGACCCGCACGCCTGCACAGTCGCGCTGCGTCAAGCCGAACAAGCCCTCGACCGCGCCGACCGCAACGGCGATCCACAATGGATCAGCTACTTCGACGAGGCATACCTGTCGGCCAAGTTCGGCCACTGCTTCCTCGCCCTCGGGCAGGCCAAACACGCTGAGCGCTTCGCGGCGCGCTCGCTACAGATGGACAACCGCTACGTACGCGGCCGGGCCTTCAACCTCGCACTTCTCGCCAGCGCATACACCCGGCAAGGCGAAATCGACCGTGCCTGCGCCATCGGCGGTGACGCGCTGGACGTGACCCGCCAGCTGCGGTCGGCTCGCGCGGTCCGCTACGTACGCAACCTGCAAAGCCAACTCGCGACCCACGGCCGCCATCCGACTGTCCGGCGGTTCACCGCACGAGTCGACGCCACACTCGGCCCACGTCGGTAGCGACTACAGCTCACCGCGCTCGCGGCGCGCCACCAACTCCAACACCGCGATCACCGTCCCGGCCCCGACGATCTCGCCGCCCGACATCAAATCCCGTGCCTCGTCCAACGTGACCCAGGCGATCTCCTCGGCCTCGTTCACGTCCACCGGGTCACCGATGTGCTCCACGCTCCTGCCCAGAAACAGCAGGTTTTCCGCGTCCGCCGTGCCGACCCACGGCTGGAACGACAGCAGCGGCTCAACCGCCCGCGGCCGCCACCCGGTCTCCTCCTCAACCTCGCGGATCGCGCACGCGGCCGGATCCTCGGCGTCATCGACGTACCCGCCCGGCAACTCCCACACCCAGCGGTCGAACACGAACCGGTGCCGACGCATCAGCAACAACCGCGCCTGCTCATCAACGACTGCGACCATCGCCGAACGTGGGGCCCGAATCACGTACTGCTCGAACCTCACCCCATCCGGCAACTCGACGGCGGCGATGCTCAACCGCGCCCGACGGGTGTCGTCCACGATGCGCTCGCCATGGATCGTCCACCGGGTCGACTCCGTGATCCGCTCCTCCGTCACCCTGCCAGTATCCGGCGCACAGGCCGTCCCTGCCCGCCTCCGCCCTCTCGAACGTTCTGGTCACGACCTTGCTATCGGCGGGCCCGCGCACGCACTTCCAGCGAATTGGCGTCCGGTCATCGGGATATCCGACGATGGGTGCCACTCACGCTTTGAGCTGGGAAAAAGTTCGTCGTTGCTGGTCATTGTTCGTCACCGCTGGTCCTCCTTTGACGGCCTGGCGACGGCTTGGCGCTGCTCCTCGGCCTTGGCCGACGACCTCTTCCGTGTCAAGGCGGGTATAGAGGGTCGCCCCCTGCCCCCCGGTGTCACGTCGGCCCGCCTGGTGCAGCTCACGAGACGTTCGCTGCCGCCGGCTAGCAACGGCTGGCGTTGGTTTCGCTGACTTCTCGCTGACTCGCCTCCGCCCCGCAGGCCGGCAAGGGTCTAGGCACCCCGATGGTGCTTATCGTCGGGGACGTCCGTTGCCATCACGCTGCGTCGGCTAACCTCGACGCGCTGCGCATCATCGCGAGGCCGTTTCGTACTGAACGGCACTACGAGCTGGCGGAACCCCGACATGACTGGCGGCACGAGCCGCAGTCTCCAAGACGCAGACGAGGTGGAGCTAGTGGACGTCGACCGGCTGTTCTCCTATACGCTGCGCGATCTCGAACGCCGCACGGCCGCTACCGATGAATATGACGTGCTCATGTCGACCGCCTTGCTGAGAAAGCTGCTCTTGGACCAGGCGCGGTTGATGGACCAGGTCAACCGTCGTTACCGACTAGAGCTGCGCTTCCGCATCAGCGGCGTATCGCCTCTCGAAGAGTCCATCTGGGCCAACAACCCAATGTTTTGGTCGATTGAGGATGCGCTGGACCCCGAGTCTCCTTTTGCGTATGCGCCCTACGACGCAACACGCGATCAGTTCCTGGCGAGGCGTCTCATGCGCTTTGGCGGGAGCTGGATAACGGTACGAGATGTGATCGACCAGCTCGCCAACATTGAGGGCGCCGTCCACATCGGCAAGGCGAAACACGAGCGTCATACAGCACTGCAGGCCGCGGGGAAATTCTATAGCCGTGATCAGCTACCTGGAGTCGTAAGCCAGCTCAGACTCATCGGACGGATCACCGTGCGCGGCCTGCGCCCGCTTCACGATGCTGTCGTCGCTGAGGGTGCTGCCACATGGGCTTCGGTCCGCCCGAACGGGTCGGTCGAGCTGCGAGAGGATGGCTAGGACATCGGGCAAGAAACACCGGGCAATGTGCCTGACGCCGTCCACAACGCCCCACCCTCGATCTCTCGCTTGTAAGGCGGTTTCAGCGAGAGCCGCAGCGTTCACCAACGTCCATGCCGTACGCGTTGCGCCTCCTTGCGGTGTGCAGACGTTCGCCCTTGTCTGCGGCGGTTGATGTCAGGAACCGATGTCAGACACGGCGACCGCATGAGCTGGGCAAGGCCGTCGGCGTTGGTCGTCGCTGGTGGCCGTTGGCTAACCTTCGACGGCCCGGCGATGGCCGGGGACGTGTAGGGAGACCGAATGTTCGAGGTAACGGGACCCGTAGCGACTGATGCTGGCATGCAGGTGCTCTGGAACCCCGAGCGCTTCGCCTCGGTGGTCGACTACGACTCATGGGAAGACTCGTTACTCGAAGACGAGGACATCCTCCAGCACGCCCTGGGCGGCATGCTCGTGCCGATCAACCTGGGGGACTCAGCGTTCCAGTTCGTGGTCCGTGTCGGCGACTCGGCGCAGGCTGCGGACCTGACAGAGCGCGAGCGGGCGCGCCTCCTCGTCACATCGGATCCCTACCTCATCACCTCAGCCGGGTCGCTCTACCTGAGCGGACTGGAAGACGTGTCAGCAACCCCGGACGAGAAAGCCCTACACGTGGCGGCACCCGCCGGCCGTTACGCGGTGACCGCCAACCTCATTGACTGGGAGAGTGAGCCGGGTTCACGGGAACCGACCGGAAATCCATCACCACACGCGTTGCCGGACTTCGTCCTCCTGTTGAACGCGCCCACGTGGCCGGAGCCGGCCTTCCGTCAAAGCTTGCAGACGCTCCCTCCACCGCCGGAAGCTTCGGCGTGAAGCCGGGCGTCACAAATCGATGAGTTGAAGCGGAACATAGAGCCGATGCCTCGCCACCAGTGGGAACGGCGGGCGCCACCTGCTCGGGCGGTGTCTCGGGCTGCCGTCGTTGATGACTAGTTGCCGACGCTTCAGGGTGTCTTGTGCCCCGTGTGTGCCCCACACTGCCAGGATGCGGCAGCCCTTGGCCTTCGCCCGCCATGCCTGGTCGATCGTGCCGCTGCTGTTCGCCGACGTCCGGTCCAGTCCGTCGTCTTGGCTACTCGCCGGGCTACCTAATGTGAGGCGCGGGACCAGCGGATTAAGAGGCACAGCCCGCGTGAAGCCCCATCGTTCGCCGCCTCGGTCCGCCTAGTTGCGACAGCCGGTCTCGGGATGATGCCAGCCGCCTCAGTTGCTGTCACCGTTGCTGTCGAGACCACCCCCTGGGCCGACAGCCAACCAATCGCGCCGTCCGAACGGAACCGGCGATACCTCCGAGGAGGGTTTCGGTCAGCGCCCGAGTAGTTTTGCGAGGGCGCTCTTCTTGGGCACCGTAAGCAGCCCTTGGTCAGAGAGGTCCTTCGCTAAGGACTTCGACAAGGCCTTGTTGTGTTGTTTGGCCCCCGCCGTGAACCCATCGCGCAACGAAAGCGTGTGACCATAGCCCGCACCGCCCGCCCACACGACGACTCTGGCCGCAGACCGCAGATCGCCGGCAACGTTTCTGGCCAAGAGGTCTTCGGCCAGCTCGCTAGCGGCCTTCCTGACTTGGGTCGCTACGCCGGGATCGGAGGACACCCGAGCTTCAATCAAGAGTTCGACCTGCTCGGTCCTTTCGGCCTCGCGAGTCTTGTCCTTAATGACAGTACGGGCGTACTCGACAGCCGCGGCTCCGATTCCGGCTTGTCCAGCCGCCTGCAGTAGTGCCGCCGTGCCGTTCGTCTCGGCCACGGCCACCCACATCCGGGTGCGGTCGTCGGTGCTCAAACCGGCACAGTAGCGACCAAGGGCGAGGGGCGTAATGGCTACCTGACCGAGCAGAGAACGAACTTCGTTGGGGGCGGGCGAAAGCGCCAACCAGGCGTCAGTAACCGCCGTGGTCTGCTCTGCCCCAGGGATGCGTGCGACCTCGGCCGCCGCTGGGGCGTCACCGTTAAATACTGCTCGTACGCCGAGCTTGAGCCGCAGGACGGCCGCCTCTTCGCCGTCGGCCGGCTTGTACTCGTCGACGCGGGCGGACAACGAACGAGCGGCGGCTGCCGGGAGCTTCGTGCACAGCCCCACCCAGTTCGTCGTCACCGATGCCGGCAGCGGAATTGTGTTCGGCACTAGCGCTAGGTCGTTTACCAAGGGCTCCGCCAGCCGCGCTTCGGTTTCCGGCGAGAACAAGGCTGCGGCTGTCGCGAACAGTGCTTCTTTGCGCGCCCACAGTAGCGCGGCCGCCTCCTCGTCGTCAGCGGCCTCCTCCCATCCCACCGAGGACAACGTCTGTGTAAGCACTTCGGCTACCTTTTCGACGTCCATCGTAGATAGGTCATGGACCTTGGCTGCTAGCAGCGGTAACTGCGACAGAGCCTCGCGGTATACAGCGGCCCCAAGAGAGGGCACGAGCGTGGAGGTGAACACTTCAGCAGCAAGCGCTGCAACTTCGGCGTCATCATCGATCGGGATGCTTGGGAGCAAGGCGGACCAGACGGCCGCGTCCTCCATCGGGTAGTCGCGTAGGCCAAGCAGCGCGTGTCGAGCGCGCAGGACTGGAGAGCCCATCGTGGCCACGTGCTTATCCGCGTTGTCTAGGGCCCACTGACGGAGCGGAGCGCAGGCGGTCGCGGACTGCGCCAACGCGAAGACTGACGACAATAGACTCTCGCCGCTGGGACGGGATGTGATGGCGTCTACTAGCTCCTCAAGCCGCTGAACGCCCTTGCCGGTGTATTCGGGCGTCGGGGCGGGCCGGGCACGCCCGGGCTGAACCGGCTTTGGCTCGGACGTCTCAAGGTCGTTCAGAGTGTCGAGCACGGAGTCCTGCACCCGACGCCAGAGGGTCTCAGCACTCTCAATGGGGGCCTTGTTCAAGGCTGTCAGCAACGGCTGCGGAAGGTCGTTGAACCTATCGGCGAGCATCTCGACCAAGACCAGAGACGCATCGTCTTCGAGGTGCGGTAAGAGCAGTGCAAACCTACCGAGGATGTCTTGCGGATTGGGCTCTCGCCGAAGGCCGTCGAGGGTGTCTTTGACCACGTCAGAGGCGCCGGACCAGCAAGCAACTAGGAGAGCGCCTGGCAGGGACTCCTTCGAGAGGGTTTTTGCCTTGAGAGCTGCGATGAGCGATGGTGCAGCCTCGCGAGCGATGACCTCGCCGCAGTCCGGGTCGACGCGTTCGATGAGCTTGCACGCGGCCTCGTAAGCGAAGGCCCGGCCCGGCCCGGTCGTGGTGTCACCCTCAGTAACCAAAAGTGGGATGGCGATCATCAATGTCGATGATTCCTGGGCTTCGAACTCGGCGACCACCTGGTCGGGGGCGGTATCAGTTGCGAAGTCGATGACATCACCGAGACGCGGGTCCCCTAGGTTTTTATGGCCCGCTGCGCCTTGGAGATACAAGAGGTCGGGACGCGGGTCGCCGATCCCGGCGGCGGCGACCTTGGCTAGGTATGTGCCAAGATGGCGGCGCAACGTGTGATTAGCCTGTTCAACCTGGCCCGAGCGCCCCTCGGCCGCATCGGCGAGCAGCTCACCCGCTGGAGCCTCTTCCCCAGGGGCACGGTCACTCTTTACAGACTCTGGCTCTATCGAGAACCGCCGAACGGCGTCGCGAGCTTCGTCCGTCTGAACACCCTCGTCTCCCCTCAGATACGCGAGGAGTCGAGGCACGCGTCGCATCTCGTCAGCAACGACGGGAAATTCGGTCTGCAGCACGGTTAGCACGGCCAGCTCGTGTGCCCGATCTTGCCATGGAATAGCTCGTGCCTCGGCAATGCGCACAGTGGTCGCGTAGTTGTTCAGGAGCACCTTGACCCGCCGAGGGCTTCGGACATGAACCGGAATGAGCGCAAAGATGGCGAGTTCGTAGGCCTGCTGGCTCTCGGTTCGCAACTCCTCCCAAATGCCACCGCGTGCGTCGGCAAGATCGCGGGCGAACTTGGTCAGAGCGCGGGACCGCAGCGGCGGAAGCGCGATCTGGTGTTGAAAGATCTTGTCGAGGAATGCGCCTGGTGTCGAGTAGTACGGTTCATCCTCGCGGACCGGCTTGGCCTGTGGGAGCTTACGCAGGGCTCTTTCGAGTACCTCTCGATCGGCTGCCACGATGAATGCGCAGGCGTCCTGGTCAAGGAAGGTCTTGAGGTCGATCAGGGTCGCCACGACGTCCTCAGGAGAACATCGGTCGAGTTCGTCGATGAAGACCACGAGTCGTTCGGCCCTGCCGGAGAGGACCTTCTTCACAAGGTTATGGAACCTCTTAGCGAACTGGTCGGCCCCGACTGGCGCAGGCTTCTTCCTGGTAATGACGGCACCCTCGAACGCCTTGGGCCCAACCAAGACCGCCACTAGGGCCAGACCGAAGACCGTCCCGGCCTGAGGCAGAAGAGATTTGACGGCGGCCTTGAAGCCGTCATCCGTGAACGCCTCGGCGGCCCCGGCTTGCAAGACGACCCATAAGGTGGCGACGATGGCGGCCAGCGCAATACCAGCCAGCAGAGAACGCCAGTTCTCCTTCACCCACTTCAGAATGCTCAGATGCGTCTGAGTCTGCTCTTGGTGGAGGCCGTCGTTAAACTCTTCCTCTTTACCCAAACCGAGATCGTCGGATATAGAGTCGATGAAGTTCCGCTTGAGGTCCTGACCGCCGTACTTCCAGGCGTCGTAGCGTGCAACCCGAACCTTCTTGCCGGCCACGGCACTTAGGTGCTTCTCCATCATGGAGTAGACACTGGACTTACCCGACCCCCAAGGTCCGAAGAGAGCAATATTAACTGGCGACTGTGCCTTCAGTGCGATCTCCGCAACGCCCTTGGCGATGGCTTCGTGTTCAAGAAGGTCTGTGTAATCCTCGCCGAGACGATTGTCCGGAATCAGGTCTTCACGTCGCACCACCTCCGCAGGTGGTGTGGTCCGTCTTCCGAACATGCGAGGCCCCTTCTGCACTGCAGGGAACGCTAGGAGGGCGACCACCGTTTGACATGCCACTGGTGGGCCCGAGCGGGCGCGACGCAGCATGCCGTGAACGTCTGTCCGCCGCGGGCAAACATGAGATCTTGGTCGCTGCGTGCCACAGCCTAGACCCTGAACACTGGCTCGGCTATGTCTGACGGTGTCCTGGAGTGGTCTAGTGCCGCTCGACGGCGACAAGGTTGCCTCCGCGTTTGCGGGGCGCCGGCGCTCTGCGGCGCACTCAGGTCTGTCGCTCTGACGGCAGTCGTGGCGCAGTTGGCGGCCCTTGGTCTGGAGGAAGGGCTGAGGGTTTCGCACACCAGTTCACCAACTACAGGTAAGGGAACTCCCGCCGGCCTGGTAAACGGGCCGACCACACCTTGTCACCTGGCCAGACATCGTCACCACTGGTCGTCCGGCGTCGCCGCTGTTGACGGCTATGCGGCTCCATCATGTGGGGCGGGGAGGCACTGATGCCGCACCGCTCACCGGCACTCCGTTACGCCAGCAGGCAGCAGGTGTCGCAGCCGAACCTCACCGAGGTCAGCTTCTACGGGGACCGAGCCATACGGTTCCAGCAAGACCAGCATTGCGTCATGCAGTTCGACGGCCGCCTTTAGCACCAGGCGTGCATCCCGAAACGCGCCCTTCCCACGATGAGACAGGTTCGATCGGACTGCGTAGTAATAGCCGATGCCGCCGGTGCCATCCGGCCCCAACTCGAATGTATCGGTGGGATCCCTGCTGTCGACGACCTTGTCGGGCTTGGCGCCCACGGTCTTGAGGGCGGCACGAAACGCAAGGTCGTCGCCCAGTTTGTCAACCCGGACCATGGGCTTTAGCGCTGGCCCGTAGCGGAGTGCCGTGTATCGTTCTACGACGCTCCATAGCAGGAGGTAGGACGCTTGGAGACGGAAGAAACGGCCCCAGAACTCGGGGCTGTCCGGCTGCGCCTCCACGCCATCCGGCGCTGCCTCTAGCACGAGCTGCCGGACCTCGGCAAGTCCCTCACTAAGCACTGGATCATGCCTGGCCGACCACTCCCGTATTGGATCTCCAGAGATCCCGTCCTGCAGCCTCTTGCCAACGAGAACGTTGGCAGTGACGCTCCGGCCATCTTCAGTCACGGCTTCGGTCGTGTCCCAGCCGTACTGGGCACGTGGCTCAAAGTCAGCCACGATCTGCCAGGCCTCATCGGCCTTGTCCGCGGAAAAGAAGAGGAGAGAGCCGTGGACACGCTCGGTAGCCGAGGAAGCGAACAACGGCAGTCCATCACGCAGCTTGATCACACCGGCCACGTTGGCCTCAACGTGCCGGTCGACATACGGCTCGAGCAGACCGAAGGCCAGCTCGCCGGGCTTCAGCGACCCGTAGACGAACAGCGGAAGGATTCGATCCTGGGGCGGCTTGAGTGGTGGCACGCAGCGATTGTGCCACCGAATGATCCACGCGGCGTCCCGGCGCGCGCGACGGAGCTCCCACGCCCCGCCGGGGGGATGCGGACCCAACCTGCCGGCCGCTGCCAACTGGTGGCGGCCCTCGTCGACGAGCAGATGCCGGGCGTCGTCGGTTCACGTTCCGCGTTGGCCCGCATCGAGGCTCGCGCTGCCTTCTTGCTGCCTAGCTGCCTGACGCCTCGCTTACAACTTCTGTGCAGCTCGTCCGACATCGTCCCTGCCAGGATCTAGAAAACACGGACAACCGCCAATAAGCTGCCGGGATGGACGAAGAAGAAGGCATTGAGGAAGACCTACTAGAAACTGGCGACCCTGAAGCAGTCAAGGATTCTTCAGCCGAAAAGCCGGCCGATCTGCTGCAGCTGGCTGAACGTGCTGCAAACGCATCAATTCCGGTTGAGTGGAAATCATATGTGACAATGCGCCCAAATGGCGACGTCACAGAAAGAGCCACTCAATGGTATTTGCACATATCCCTGCCCGGCGGCGGCAAAGATCGCAAGATATTTAGCATCAGCAGATCGAGGGCCGGCGACTGGGCGAGCAGTAACTTCGAAAGCCTTGTCCTCCTTAAGGATTTCGCCGCAGCACTGGACCGCTCCACTAATGTCATCGAAGCGCTCGTGCGCCCACGCCTCGCCTTGAAATCGACGCTTCAAATGCTTCATCGAAAAGCTCGCCACGACGACGCACCTGATGAATTGAAGAGCGCTTCCCCCGCCGAAGATACGCTTGTAATTACCTCTACCTCCAACGGGATAGTCGCAAATGCGGAAATCTCGCCAGTAAGCGCCGGACTCGGGGCGGCGGAAGGCACGCGCCTAGGCTTCTCCCTCAAGGTGCGACTCAATTCGGCTTTGTCGTATGACGCATCAGTGAAACTGCTTGAAGAATTCTCGGCCGCATTATTCTTTGAGATGGACTTGCTCTACGACCTTCCACTCTCCCTTTCCGAAAGCGGGCGTCAGCGAATTCGAAGCGATGCGAGAGAGAGACCGCCTGAGAACCTCAAGGCGCCGACAGTGCCGCGAAACTTCTATTCCGTCGAGGCTGCATCTTTATATGCTTACGGGCGATCCGCGAGTGGCATGCCCCTGCTTCAGTATTTGGCCTTCTATCAGGTGCTTGAGTTCTACTTCCCCACCTACGCACGCAGCGAGACCGTTCGACGCTTCCAACGTAGGTTGAGAGACCCGGCCTTTGACCCAAACAACGAAAATCAAGTGGCCACCTTGGTGACATTCCTAAACGCCGAAGCGCGCGCATTGCAGTACGAAGAAGAGCAACTGAAAGCAACCGTGGACTCCTGCATAGACAGCAACGACCTGCGCTCCTTTTTGGAGCAGTCCGAGGCTCGCAAGGAGTTCCTTACCAAGAAGAATGCACTTAAGGGCGTCGGTCATCTCGTCTTGGACGAGAAGTCCAACGCTGGCCCCCTGACCAGCCAGGTTGCCTCGCGTGTTTACCAGATTCGCTGCCGAATCGTTCACGCCAAGGAGGACGGTGGTCCGAAACGCGGAGAACTGCTACTGCCGAATAGCGCCGAGGCAAAGATGCTGCAGCATGATATTAGTCTAGTCCGTTGGATCGCTCAGAGAGCTCTAATTCAAGCCGCGATTCGCAGTAACTGGTGACACGGCAGTCCGTCTCGCCATCCCGTCTGCCATCGACCCGCCCTCCTGGGGAGCGGACCGGCGCCCGGCCCGCCACGTCAAGCGGACCTTGACGCACGTACGGACGCTGGCGGGTCGGGCGGTGGTCTGCTCGGCTCGCCCGGGTCGATGGCAGACGGGATGGCTCCCCACCGCAACCACCCACGGACCGTGACCCGCCGATGCAGCCCTGGCCATCCTGGAGCCGGAGCGCCCCCGCCGGAGGCGCAGTAGCCGCGCCCCCGCGACCGCCGTCAGCTCGCCGACGCGGCCGGCGTGCGCTCCCCTACGCGGCGCGGGCTCGTGGCCGCGCGGCCCGGCCGGGTGCCGGCCCACCACCCCACTCGTCAACGGCCTGCCGTTCTGCGGCGGCCCCTTGGGCTTCACGCCTCCGCGTCAGCCGCCGGGCGTAGGCGTGTCGGCCGTGTGCGACAGCTAAGCGGCCGGCGCGCGCCCAGGCGGCGGCGCGTGCGGCCGTTCAGGGCCGCCTTGATAGATGTACAGAAAGTCCTCCCACATGGCCGGCAGCCGGCCGGACCGCCACGGCAGGCGCGCGATTACGACGGATTGACGTGTCCGGACCCGGTGCTACTCTGGCGACGTCGAGCACGCCAGCGGGGCCTTCCTGCCGGATCGCTGGGCTCGACTTCGGAGACACCGAGCGGCCTTCCTGCCGCTGATGCGGGGAACACCCGCCGGCTCTCGATCGCACTGGCCCGACGTGCCGGTTACCCGAATCCGCTGAGCGACCCAGCACGGCCTTTGTCGTCCACTATGGTCCGGGTTCACTGACTCCACGGGTGGAGGGGCCTGCCGCAACCCGCCGTAAGCCGACAGCCAGGCTCCTCCATCCCTACCGGCCACAACGCGAGGCCGTCAGCACCTCGGGCAAGAAGCCCTTCCGGCAGGAATGGCCCACCAGCCATCTGCCTCCGGCGTGAGCCGCCAATCCTTCGGCGGTGCCAGGAGACACGACGATCGCCACCAGCGGAATGCACGGCTTCCGCAAGCAGTGGCGGATCGTTCCCGTCCCCCACGCACCCCGGAGAGAGGCCATGCCCACCCCACTCGCACTAATCGACGTTCACAGGCCCGGCATCGCCGCCGGCCGCAACACTCAGGCCATGCACCGTGCCGCCACCACGCCGGACTTCTTCGGCTGGTTGGAGCACACCCGTGCCGCTGGCGGCTGCACCCGTCCCATCCGGCTCACCGGCGCCCTCGCCGCAGTCGAAAGCGCGACCGGTCGTGTGCTGCGCGAACAGCACACCGACGAACTGCCCGACCGCACGCTCTACAAAGCCTGCGGCAACCGCCGCGTCGCACAGTGCCCCGACTGCGCTTGGGTCTACGCAGGCGATGCCTTCCAGGTCGTCCGCAGCGGACTCACTGGCGGCAAAGGCGTCCCCACCTCGGTCGCCCGGCACCCGGTCGTCTTCGCCACCTTCACCGCCCCATCCTTCGGGGCCGTGCACCACCGGCACATCCCACACCACACCTGCGCCAACCGGCGGCGCTGCGACTGCCGCCCTGCTCCTTGCCACGCCCGCCGAGCCGTCACGGCCTGCGACCACGGACAGCCCGCAGCATGCTTCGCCCGCCACGAGGCGGACGATCCACACATCGGGCAGCCGCTCTGCCTGGCCTGCTACGACCACGAACACCAGGTGATCTGGAACTACTTCGCCGGCGAGCTGTGGCGGCGCACCAAGCAGGCGATCGAACGGCACCTGGCCGCGCTGTGCCGCCGACGCGGCATCCCCTCCGTGCGCGTGGTCGGCGATTCCGGCCGAGTGCGGACGGTCCCGCCGGTCCGGATCTCGCACGGCAAGGTGGCCGAGATGCAGCGCCGGGGCGCAGTGCATTTCCACGTGCTGCTCCGAGTCGACGGCGTCGACCCGCTCGACCGGGATGCCCTGGTGCCGCCGCCGGCCGGCATCACCGTCGACGACCTGGACGCCGTCGTCCACGCTGCCGCCCGGCAGATCGCATTCGTCACCCCCGCGCACCCGACCCGGCCTGAGGGCTGGGTGGTGGCATGGGGCGAGCAGGTCGACGTGCGGCGCATCAACCCCGTCGACGGCGACCTCACCGACTCGGCGGTGGCCGCCTACCTCGCTAAGTACGCCACCAAGTCGACCGAGGTCACCGGCCACTGCTCGACCCGGCTCACCCCCGACACGATCGACGGCTACGCCGACCCGGAAGGCGACCACCTCGCCCGCCTCATCGACGCCTGCTGGCGACTCGGACGCCCCTCTCCCACCACGACACCGACCAACGCCACAACGACCGGCGACCGTCAAGACCCGCTTGACGGCAAACCGAACCCTTACGCCGGACTACGTCGCTGGGCGCACATGCTCGGCTTCGGCGGCCACTTCCTCACCAAGGCCCGCCGCTACTCCGTCACCTTCGGCCTGCTGCGCGACATCCGCACCAGCTACCGCCACACCGCGGACAACATCGCCGACGACACCGTCATCATCGGCACTCTCTCCTACGCCGGCTCCGGCTGGCTCACCGAAGGCGACGCCTTCCTCGCCAACACGGCGGCCGCACGGCGGCGGGAAACGGGACGCATCGGCCGCGAAGAACTCGCCCATGAGGCGTGGGTGACGGGAGCCGCGGCATGAACAGAGAGCTCACCCCACGCTGGTACTCCCCCGCCGAGGTCGCCGTCCTGCTCGGCTTCGGCCTGTCCAAGGTCAAGATGAAGATCGCCACCGGCGAGCTACGGTCCATAAAGGACGGCAAGTACCGGCGCATCCTGCCCGAGTGGGTCGACGACTACATCCGCGAGCAGGTCCACCGGCAGGAGGTCGCGTGATGGCCAGCCGCACCCGCGCCAACGGCGAAGGCTCCATCTTCCCGTACCGCAACGGCTTCGCCGCCTACGTCTGGGTCACCAAGCCCGACGGGAAACGGACGCGCAAGTACGTCTACGGCAAGACGCGCGATGTCGTCCACGACAAGTGGATCAAACTGCATACGTTGGCGAAGCAGGGACCGGTGGCCACGAACGTGCCCACGGTCGCGAACTACCTGACGTACTGGCTCGCCGAAGTTGTCGAGCCGAATCGCGCGCCCTTGACCTACGCCACCTATGAGACGTTGGCGCGTCTCTACATCCTGCCCGGGATCGGCATGAAGCGACTCGACCGGCTATCGGTACGCGACGTGCAGACCTGGATCAACCAGGTGGCCAAGACCTGCCAGTGCTGCGGGCAGAACAAGGACGCTCAACGACCGGCGACACGGCGGCGCTGCTGCGCCATCGGCAACTGCTGTAGCGATCTTCCGTCTGCTCGGACCATCAAGGGCATCCGCGCCGTGCTGCGATCGGCCCTGTCCCAGGCCCAGGTAGAAGAACTGATCACGAAGAACGTCGCCGGTCTGGTGAAGCTCCCCGCGATCCGCCGCCGCAAGGGCAACACCTGGACCAGCGACGAGGCGCGAACGTTCTTGGAGTCGGCCCGCGATGTGGCCGACTACCTCTATCCGGCCTACGTCCTGGTCCTCGTGCTCGGCCTGCGCAAAGGCGAGGTGCTGGGTCTCACCTGGGACCACATCGACTGGGGCGGCTGGGACAAGAACTGCGCCGAACACGGGGAACCGTTCTGCGAGCGATGCCGTGACAGGTTCGACGTCTGTCTGCTCGTTGACAGGCAACTGCAACGCGTGCGCCGCGAGCTGCTGCACCGCGCGACCAAGACCGAGGAATCGGACGCCCCCCTACCCCTACCTGATATCTGCGTGACCGCCTTGCGACACCGCTACCTCCGCCAGCAGGCAACCGTCACGGCCGCGGGTGAGCGGTGGCGCACCACCGAGATGGTCTTCACGACGCGCTACGGCCTGCCCGTCGAACCCCGCAACTTCTCCCGCTCGTGGGACGCCGGCTGCGCGCGGGCGGGCGTCAAGAAGATCACCGTGCACGACGCCCGGCGTACCTGCGCGTCGCTGCTGGTCGACCTCGACGTCCATCCCCGCATCGCGATGGCGATCCTGCGGCACGCCGACTTCTCGATCACGATGGACGTCTACAGCCAGGCGTCATCCAAGGCCACCCGCAACGCGCTGCGGCGAATCGGCGAAAGCCTGGAGCTATGACCGCTGCTGTACTTCACTGCTGTACGGAATGCAAAAGGGGCCGTCTCGATCATCCGAGATGGCCCCTGAGCTGTGTCGGGACGGCGGGATTCGAACCCACGACCCCTTGACCCCCAGTCAAGTGCGCTACCAAGCTGCGCCACGTCCCGTTGCCTCAGCGGTCTCCCGCAGCGGCCGGTACAGCGTAGCGCACCCTTTCCTCGTTGCACGCACACCCCTCACCGGGTGCACGGCGCCACATCCCCTACAGCGTCCTAGGACAGTAGGGTGGGGCGGAAACGGATGAGGCCCCGCTGGAAAGCGGGGCCTCGTGCTCGTTCTCGATCAGCCGTGCGGCTTGCCGCGGCCGCCGGGGCCGAGCTGCTTACGGGGCCGCACCGACACCTCGATCGGGCTTCCCTCGAAGCCGAACTCCTCGCGCAGCTTGCGCTCGACGAAGCGCTGGTAGCCGGGGTCGAGCGGCGCGGTGGTGAAGAGCACGAAGCGCGGCGGTGAGGTCCCCGCCTGGGTCGCGAAGAGCACCCGGGGGGCCCGTCCCCCGCGAATGGGGTGCGGGGTGGCCTGCACGAGGGCGGTGAGCCACTGGTTGAGCACGCCCGTCGGGACCCGCTGCTCCCAGCTCTTGAGCCCCTTGCGCAGGGCCGGCGCGAGCTTCTCCACCGCCCGGCCCGACATCGCCGAGATGTTGACCCGGAGCGCCCACGGGATGCGCTTGAGCTCCCGCTCGATCTCCTTGTCCAGGTAGTAGCGCCGGTCGGTGTCGACCAGGTCCCACTTGTTGAAGGCGATGACGAGCGCCCGGCCGGACTCGACGACCATCGTCAGGATGCGCTGGTCCTGCTCGCTGATCGGTTCGCTGGCGTCCAGCAGCACGACGGCGATCTCGGCGGCCTCGATGGCCCCGGCCGTGCGCAGGCTGGCGTAGTACTCGGTGCCGCTGGCCTTGCCGACCCGCTTGCGCAGGCCCGCGGTGTCGACCAGTTGCCAGGTCTCGCCGCCGATCTCGACGAGGCTGTCGACCGGGTCGACGGTGGTGCCGGCGACCGAGTCGACGACGGCGCGTTCCTCGCGCGCCAGCCGGTTGAGCAGGCTGGATTTGCCGACGTTGGGGCGGCCGACCAGGGCGACGCGGCGCGGGCCGCGGGGGCCGGGCTCACCGACGGGCGGCGGGTCGGGCAGCGCGTCGAGGACGGCGTCGAGCAGGTCGCCGGAGCCGCGTCCGTGCAGGGCGGAGACCGTGTACGGCTCACCGAGCCCGAGCGACCACAGCGAGGTGGCCTCCAGCTCGATGTTGGCGTTGTCGGCCTTGTTCGCGACCAGCAGCACGGGTTTGTGGCTGCGGCGCAGCATCTTGACCGCCGCCTCGTCGACGTCGGTGGGGCCGACGGTGGTGTCCACGACGAAGAGCACCACGTCGGCGGTGCTGACCGCGATCTCGGCCTGCGCGGCGATCGCGCCGGCCCGGTCCTTGGCGTCGGGTTCCCAGCCGCCGGTGTCCACGACGGTGAACTGCCGCCCGGACCACTGGGCGTCGTAGGGCACCCGGTCGCGCGTCACGCCGGGGACGTCCTCGACGACCGCCTGCCGACGGCCGATGATGCGGTTGACCAGTGTGGACTTGCCGACGTTGGGACGTCCGACGACGGCCACGACCGGCACGGGGCCGGTCGCGTCGACCACGTCGTCGGTCGGCTCGTGCAGTTCGGTCCAGCCGCGGTCGGCGCTCATGCCGTCCCCCCGATTCGTTGCATGGCGTCCGGAGACGTTCCCCCGCTGATGATTGATCCGGTCATGCGGTGACCCGTCCCTCGAGCAGATCACGCAGGCGCGCGACGACCTCGTCGACGCCCATCGCGGTGGTGTCGAGCACCACCGCGTCGGAGGCCTGCTGCAGGGGGTCGACGGCGCGGGTGGAGTCGAGGCGGTCGCGGCGGGCGAGATCGGCGGCGGTGGCGGTCACGTCCGCCGCGTACTCGGCGCTGCGCCGCCGGGCCCGCGCGTCGGCGGAAGCGGTCAGGTAGACCTTCAGGTCGGCGTCGGGCGCGACGACCGTGCCGATGTCGCGCCCCTCCACGACGATGCGCTCGGCCCCGGCGATGATCTCGCGCTGCAGCGCGACCAGGGTCTGGCGGACGACGGGTACGGCGGAAACGGCGGAGACCGCGGCGGTGACCTGGGGGCCGCGGATCTCGGCGTCGACCGGGGTGCCGTTGGCGGAGATGTGCGGCGCGGTGGGATCGGTGCCGATGGTGAGTTCGGTCTCGCCGGCGATCTTCGCCACCGCGTCGGAGTCCTGGGGGTCGGCGCCGGAACGCAGCACCGCCCAGGTGACCGCGCGGTACATCGCGCCGGTGTCGAGGTAGCGGGCGTCGAGCGCGCTCGCCAGGCGTCGGGAGACGGTGGATTTCCCCGATCCGGACGGGCCGTCCACGGCGACCACAAATCGCCCGGTCCGCACCTTTTCCGCCACCGTTCCTCCTTGCCGGTCACCGCATCGGGACCGCCCGCTCCGACCGCCCCGGAGGGCGGCCCGGTCCGGTGATTTCCCCGGACCCTCTAGGGCAGATCGTGCCCGCTGTCGTCATCCATCATGCCCGGTCGCCGGAACCCGCCCGCGCCCGACACCGCCGTGGGCGACCCGCGCCACCCGGCGCGCCGTGGCGGGGCACGCCAGCCGGGGTGGGTCGGGCGTTGACCGGACGCCGGAACGGCCCGATGATCAACGATCATGCCCGCACAACACGGCACGGCCGGCGCCCTCCTCGTCATGATCGCCGCGGTGCTCTGGGGCACCACCGGCACCGCTGCGGCGCTCAGCGCGTACCCCGGATCTCCGCTGGGTCTCGGCACGGCCCGCGTCGCGCTCGCCGGCCTGCTGCTGCTGGCGGCCGCGGTGCTGCGACACCGCCGTGATGTCGCACGCCTGCTCTGGCGCCCGGGCATCCGCGCGACCGTGCTCGTCGGCGCCGCCTGCATCGCCGGCTACCAGGCGTGCTTCTTCGTCGCCACCCGGCAGACCGGCGTCGCGGTCGGCACGCTCACCGCGATCGGCTCCGCGCCCGTCTTCGCCGGCCTGCTCGGCGCGGTGCTCGGCGCCCGCGCCAGCCGGCAGTGGATGGCCGCCACCGCCGTGGCGCTCGCCGGGCTCGGCCTGCTGGTGACCCCCACCGGCGACGTGCAGGTGCGCCCGCTCGGCGTCGCCGCCGGGCTGGCCGCCGGCGCCGCCTACGCCGGCTACACCTGGTGCAGCCGGCGCCTG
>NZ_JBFANZ010000047.1:28045-31130 GCF_040659735.1 Micromonospora sp. NPDC049679 | reverse complement strand
GAACAGCGCGCCGATCACGGACATATTCACACGATCGGAGATCACACCACGGGAACATGCCCTTGATCCACGGGGCGGGAGCCCGCGGCCCGGTGGAGCGGCGAGGGAGTCCGGGCCGCTGAGCCGGGAGGGCGGGAGCCGGGAGCCGGGAGCCCTGTGGAGCATATGGGTGGAGTGTGTGGGCCGCCCTTTGGGCTCGGTCAGGAGCGGTGTTGCACGGCGCCGCGGATGTCGCGTAGCAGGCTGCCCGCATCCGCCGGGCTCCGGCCGGGGAACATGGCGATCGCGACACTGCCGTGGTCGGCCCACCCGCAGACCGCGAGATCGCCGTCCCCCGTCGACGTCGTGCCGCACTTCATCACGCCGCCCAGGTCGCCCGCGGCCACCTCGTGCAGACCCGTCACGGCGCCGGAGTCATCGGCGACGACGTCGAACAGGTCGTCGAGGTCCCGTTCCGGTGACCACAGCAGCGTGGTGCCGCCGAAGATCAGGATGCTCCGGCGCGAGTCGGCCGGATCCGCGTAGACCGCGCCCACGCTCCGGTCGAGGTTGATCCGGGCCGCAAAGGCGCTGCGCAGGTAGTCCGCCGTCGCCCGGGCCCGTTCACTCTCGTCGAGCGTGAGACCGGCGGCCCGGGCCGGCGTCTCCAACGTGGCGTCCTTCTGCTGGGCGACCCGCCAACCAACCGAACCCAGCAGGCCGGCTCCGACGAGGCCGACCGCGAGCAGCGAGCCGAGGAGGATCTTGGCGCGCCGTGAGCGGCGAGGTTTCGGCTCGTCATCGCCGGGGCCGCGGGGTGGTGGTGTGACGTCGATCGGCTCCGGGTCGACCGCCGGGCGGCCGGCGAAGATCTCGTCGTCGGGCATAGCCGACACCGTACGGCAATCGGTGGTGGGGCACGCGGGCGCTCGACCGCCGCTCCGTAGACTCTACGGGTGACCGAGACACCGCAGACCCACAGCGACGCAGCCCCGACCCTTCCGGCCCAGTACCAGCCTGGCGAGGTAGAGCAGCGACGGTACGAGCAGTGGGTATCGGCGGGGTATTTCCGGGCGGATCCCGACAGCGGCAAGCCGCCGTTCACCATCGTCATCCCGCCGCCGAACGTGACCGGTTCGCTGCATGTCGGGCACGCGCTCGACCACACCATCCAGGACTCGCTGATCCGTCGGAAGCGGATGCAGGGCTTCGAGGCGCTCTGGATGCCGGGCATGGACCACGCCGGCATCGCGACGCAGAACGTCGTCGAGCGGCAGCTCGCCGCGCAGGGCCTGTCCCGCCACGACCTGGGTCGCGAGAAGTTCGTCGACCGGGTGTGGCAGTGGAAGGCGGAGTCGGGCGGCGCGATCCTCGGCCAGATGCGCCGACTGGGCGACTCGGTCGACTGGGAGCGCGAGCGGTTCACGATGGACGAGGGGCTCTCCCGCGCCGTACAGACGATCTTCAAGCGGCTCTACGACGACGGCCTGATCTACCAGGCGGAGCGCATCATCAACTGGTGCCCGCGTTGCCTCACCGCGCTCTCCGACATCGAGGTGGAGCACTCCGACGACGATGGCGAGCTGATTTCGATCCGCTACGGCGACGGGCCGGGCGCGATCGTGGTGGCGACCACCCGGGCCGAGACGATGCTCGGTGACACGGCGGTGGCGGTGCACCCGGACGACGAGCGCTACAAGCACCTGGTCGGCACGGAGGTGGAGCTTCCGTTGACCGGTCGGCGCATCCCGATCGTCGCCGACGAACACGTCGACCCGGCGTTCGGGACGGGCGCGGTCAAGGTCACCCCGGCGCACGACCCCAACGACTTCGAGATCGGCCAGCGTCACGGGCTGCCGAGCCTGGCGGTGATGGACGAGCGCGGTGTGGTGACCGTGCACGGGCCGTTCGAGGGACTGGACCGGTTCGAGGCGCGGCCGGCGATCGTCGACGCGCTGCGTGAGCAGGGGCGCGTCGTGGCCGAGAAGCGGCCGTACGTGCACGCCGTGGGGCACTGTTCGCGGTGCAAGACGACGGTGGAGCCGCGCCTGTCGCTGCAGTGGTTCGTCAACACCGGGCCGCTGGCCAAGGCGGCCGGCGACGCGGTGCGCGACGGTCGGGTGGCGATCGAGCCGGCGGAGCTCTCCAAGCGCTATTTCGCCTGGGTCGACAACATGCACGACTGGTGCATCTCCCGGCAGCTCTGGTGGGGTCACCGCATCCCGGTCTGGTACGGCCCGAACGGCGAGGTGGTCTGCGTCGGGCCGGATGAGCAGCCGCCTTCCGGCGAGGGCTGGCGCCAGGACGAGGACGTCCTGGACACCTGGTTCTCCAGCGCGCTCTGGCCGTTCTCCACGCTGGGCTGGCCCGAGCAGACGGCCGAGCTGGCGAAGTTCTACCCGACCAGCGTGCTGGTGACCGGCTACGACATCCTCTTCTTCTGGGTCGCCCGGATGATGATGTTCGGCCTGTACGCGATGGACGGGGTACAGCCCTTCAACGTCGTCGCCCTGCACGGCATGGTGCGTGACCAGTACGGCAAGAAGATGTCCAAGTCGTTCGGGAACGTGGTCGACCCGCTGGACTGGATCGAGCGGTTCGGCGCGGACGCGACCCGCTTCACGCTGGCCCGCGGTGCCAACCCCGGCTCGGACGTGCCGGTGAGCGAGGAGTGGTGCCAGGGCTCGCGCAACTTCTGCAACAAGCTCTGGAACGCCACCCGCTTCGCCCTGATGAACGGCGCGACGGTCGCCGGCGAGCTGCCCGACGCCACCGAGTTGTCGACGGTCGACCGGTGGATCCTCTCCCGGCTGGAGCACGTGATCGCCGAGGTGGACGAGCAGTTCGAGGGGTACGAGTTCGCGAAGATGTGCGACACCCTCTACCACTTCGCGTGGGACGACGTCTGCGACTGGTACGTCGAGCTGACCAAGCCGACGCTCGCGGGCGGTGGGCCGGCGGCGGAGGCGACCCGGCGGGTGCTGGGGCACGTTCTGGACCAGCTGCTGCGTCTGCTGCACCCGGTCATCCCGTTCGTGACCGAGGAGCTCTGGACGGCGCTGACGGGCGGCGAGACGGTGGTCACCGCCGCCTGGCCGGTCGCGGA
>NZ_JBFANZ010000047.1:0-27947 GCF_040659735.1 Micromonospora sp. NPDC049679 | reverse complement strand
AGCTGCTGCACCCGGTCATCCCGTTCGTGACCGAGGAGCTCTGGACGGCGCTGACGGGCGGCGAGACGGTGGTCACCGCCGCCTGGCCGGTCGCGGACCGGGCGCTGCTGGATGATGGCGCCGAGGCGGAGGTGGGCATGCTGCAGCGGGTCGTCACGGAGGTTCGCCGGTTCCGTTCGGACCAGGGGCTCAAGCCGGGGCAGCGGGTGTCCGCACGCCTGTCGGGGCTGCCCGGCGCCGGGATCGCGGCGCACGAACCGCTGATCCGGTCGTTGGCCCGGCTCGACCCGGCGGGCGACGAGTTCGCCGCGACGGCAACGCTGGCGGTGGCCGGCGGCGTCACGGTCGACCTCGACACCCGCGGCTCGATCGACGTGGCGGCGGAGCGGGCGCGGCTGGAGAAGGACCGGGCGGCGGCCGAACGGGAGGCGGCGCAGTGCCGGGCCAAACTGGGCAACGTGGCCTTCATCGACAAGGCGCCGGAGCCGGTCGTCGACAAAATCAGGACGCGGTTGCTCGCGGCCGAGGCTGATCTCGTCCGCATCTCCGCCGCGCTGCAGGCGTTGTCGGCATGAGCGCGAAGAACGCCAGACCCGAGGGCTCGGAGTTTGCCCAGGTCGACGCGGAGCTGACGAGCCGCGGCTTCACCCGGATGGTGTTCGACCTCGGGCGGATCGAGCAGATGCTCGACGTGCTGGGCAGTCCGCAGCGTGCCTACCCGGCGATCCACCTGACCGGCACCAACGGCAAGACCTCGACCGCCCGCATGATCGACTCTCTGTTGCGGGCGTTCGGGCTGCACACCGGCCGCTACACCAGCCCGCACCTGGAGACGGTGCGGGAGCGGATCAGCCTGGACGGCGAGCCGGTGAGCGAGGAGCGCTTCGTCTCGACGTACCGGGACATCGCGCCCCTCGCGGCGCTGGTCGACAAGCGGGCCAGTGAGCCGCTGACGTACTTCGACATGACCACCGCGCTCGCGTTCGCGACCTTCGCCGACGCGCCGGTCGACGTCGGGATCATCGAGGTCGGGCTCGGCGGGGCGGACGACGCCACCAACGTGCTCGGCGCGGGGGTCTGCGTGATCACCCCGATCGGGCTCGACCACACCGAGTGGCTCGGCGACACGATCGAGGACATCGCGCTGGCCAAGGCGGGCATCATCCACCGGGACGCGACGGTGGTCTGCGCCGCGCAGGAGGAGGAAGCGGCCCGTCCGATCCTCGAACGCTGCGCCGAGGTGGGCGCCACGATCGCCCGGGAGGGCAGCGAGTTCGGGGTGATGCGGCGGGCGGTCGCGGTCGGCGGGCAGGTGTTGACCCTGCAGGGCCTCGGCGGGGTCTACGAGGACGTGTTCGTCCCGCTGCACGGCGCGCACCAGGCGCAGAACGCGGCGGTGGCGCTCGCCGCCGTCGAGGCGTTCCTCGGCGCCGGGGCCACCCGGATGCTCGACGTCGAGATCGTCCGGGAAGGCTTCGCCGGCACCTCCTCGCCCGGCCGCCTGGAGCGGGTACGCAACGCGCCGACCGTCCTGCTCGACGGCGCACACAATCCGCACGGGATGACGGCGACCGTCACCGCGTTGCAGGAGGAGTTCGCCTTCAGCCGGCTGGTCGGGGTGCTCGCCGTGCTCGGGGACAAGGACGCGGCCGGCCTGGTCGAGCTGCTGGAGCCGGTGCTGGACGCGCTCGTCGTCACCACCAACAGCTCTCCCCGGGCCATGCCGGCCGAGGAACTCGCCGCCGTCGCGATCGAGTTCTTCGGCGAGGACCGGGTGACCGTGGCGGACAACATTCCGGACGCCATCGAGGAGGCCGTCGCCTCGGCCGAGTCGCGGGTCGACCGGGAACTGAGCGCGGTCGGGGTCCTCATCACCGGCTCGATGGTCACCGTCGCGGACGCGCGTCGGCTGTTCAAGCGATGACCGCGTCTCCGGAAACGTCCGGCGGTCAGCGTCCGTCGGGACTGCGGAACCCGGTCCGGGCGGTGCGCGGGCTCGGCGCCGGCACGCTCGGCATCGAGACGCTGGTGCTGCTGATGGCGATCCTGCCGATCAAGGTCCTCGGCGGGCCGCGTACGGGCGCCGCGATGGGGGCAGTGCTGGCCCTCACCGTGCTCGCGGCGGTGCTGGCAGGGTCGATGCGGCGCAGTTGGGCGTGGCACGCCGCGACCGTGCTGCAGGGGTTGCTGCTGCTCGCCGGATTCCTGCACTGGTCGCTGGCGGTACTGGGCGTGATGTTCGCGCTCGTCTGGGCATACGTGCTGCACGTCCGCCGCGTGATCCTCGGCTGACCGCGCGATGCGAAGGGGGCGGCGGCGGGCTCAGTCCGCCGACCGCTCCCGCCATTGTGTGATCGCGATGCCGTGCCCGTCGGGGTCACGGAACGCCGCCGCCCACAGCTCCAGCTTCGCGCCACGGTTGACCGCGCGGGGAGCGTAGGTGAACCGCACGCCCTTGGTCTTCAGCTCCTGGTAGACCGCCCCGACGTCGTCCACTTCCAGATTGAGGTGGACGAGGCGGCGGTTGATCGGCGCCACGTCGCGGATCGCCCGGAGCACCAGCCGGGTCGCCCCGGACGCCAGTACGGCGTTTCCGTCGCCGCCATCGATCTCGAAGAAGCCGAGCATGTCGCGGTAGAACGCGACCGACCGGTCCAGGTCGGCGACGAGCACGGTGATGCCGACCCCGTGGATCGGACCCGTCGCCCCCGGTTGGACGCCCGGCTCGGGCGCGCCCAGACCGCCGAGGACCGCCTCCTCCTCGACCGGATCGTGCAGACCACCCGCCGGCTCGTCCTGCCAGGCGGCGGTGGGACGCGCCCCGCTCGCGACGGGCCCGGTCGCGGCGGCGTCCGGCGGCGGGTCGATCAGGACGGTCCCGGCCGCCGGGGCGGCCGACTCCGCCCGTGCGGCCGGCGTCTCGGTCGCGGCGGCGGCCGGCCCGGCCCCGCCGACGACCGGCCCGGGTGTCGGGTCGGGCTCGTCGGGGCGGGGACGGGGGCTGGGCTTCGCGCGACGGGGCAGCGGCACGCTCGATGGCGGATCGACCAGGGTGCCCTCCAACACGATCGGGCCGCCGCCCGGCGGTTGGTGCACGACCACCCGATCGTCGCGCAGCCCGATCAGGTCGTCGGTCAGGTCGGCCGTGACCGGCTCGCCCCGCTCCGGGGGCAGCAGATCGTCATCCGTGCCCCGGCGCACCCACGGCGGGACCTCGTCGCCGACCAGGAGTTGATCGTCGATCAGGATGTCGTTGACGAGCGGGTCGCGGTCGCCGTCGTCGTACAGCGGCGGCGCCCCGTCGTCGGTGGTCGCGGCCTCCGCATGGGTGAGCACGTCGTCCCAGAGGATCCGGACGTGCCGCTGGTCGTCGATGGCCACCATGATCGGCAGGGTCGCGCCCGGGTCCGGCCACTTCGCCACCGGCACCCGTGGGTCCCGGACCTTGACCGATCGCGGTGGCAGCCCCGGCGCGTCGATCAGAATCTGCAGCTCGCAGCGGCCGTACGCCGAGGCGGCGGGGGGCTCGGAGACGCTGCGCACGTGGGCGGTGCCGGCCACCCAGGCGCGGGCGCCTCCGCGCAGCGCCGTGACCAGGACCAGGCTGACGGCGAGCACCAGCAGTGCGACCCCGAGGGCCACGATCGCCCAACTGGTCATGCCGGCGCCGAAGAGCATCACGAAGGTGGCCACGGTGCCCAGGACCGCGGCGATGAGCTTGCGTACGGTTGCTACCGGTCGGCGGCCGTTCGCCACAGTGGACCTCCCTGCGTCAAGGCCAGGCTAGGCCCGCCCGGCCAGTGATGGAAGACCAGGAATGATCGTCGGCGGACCGGCCGACCCGGGTGCCGGCCGGCTCGCTAGGCTGACACCGCTCAGCCGTACCCGATCTCGCCCAGGAGGAATCACCCGTGTCCAGCAGCACCTCCGTCGAGCGCACGCTCGTACTGATCAAGCCAGATGCGCTCCGGCGTGGCCTGGTCGGGGAGATCCTCGGGCGGTTCGAGCGGAAGGGCCTCGCCGTCGACGCGATGGTGCTGCGCACGATGGACGCGGCGCTCGCCGACGCGCACTACGCCGACCACGTCGAGAAGCCGTTCTACCCGCCGCTCAAGGAGTTCATGACCGGCGGCGCGCTGGTCGCGCTGGTGCTCTCCGGCGACTCGGCGATCGAGGTCGTCCGTACCCTGGTCGGCTCCACCGACGGCCGCAAGGCCGCCGCCGGCACGATCCGCGGCGACCTCTCCCTCTCCAACCGGGAAAACCTCGTGCACGCCTCGGACTCGCCGGAAAGCTCGGCCCGCGAGATCGCTCTCTGGTTCCCGGATCTGGGCTAGCAACCCGGCCGTTTGTCGTGCTCGGCGACGACGAAGACACCGCTGATCAAGGGCGTGTTCCCGCGATGAGAGATCAAACCGTCTGAACACGTCCTTGATCGACAGGCAGATGAGCCCGCGCCGGCAAATGCGGGTGAGTCGCAATCGTCGCGTCAGGTAGCCTTGGAGACCGAACAGGCGTTGACCCGGCCATCACCGGTGAGCCTCCGGAAGAACGGGCCGCCAGGCCTCAGTAGAACCGGACGGGTCCGGCCCGTCACAGCCGGCCAACGAGCGGGCGGTCGATCTCGACCGTCAAGCGGGGTGGTACCGCGGGTCCGCGGCGCGTCGGCATGGCGCACCGCACGACTCGTCCTCGCAGTCCACTGACAGTGAACTGCACGAGGAGAGCGACCCGCGATGGCATACCCGAAGAACGCCCCCGATGGCACCGGCGTGCCGGCGAGCCCGGATCTGCCCGCGGTGGAGCGCCGCGTGCTGGAGCACTGGACGGCCGACAAGACCTTCGAGGCCAGCGTCGAGGCGCGTGAGCCCGGCCCCAACGGCTCGAACGAATACGTCTTCTACGACGGGCCGCCGTTCGCCAACGGTCTGCCGCACTACGGCCACCTCTTCACCGGCTACGTGAAGGACCTGGTGCCGCGCTACCAGACGATGCGCGGGCGCCGGGTCGAGCGCCGCTTCGGCTGGGACTGCCACGGTCTCCCCGCCGAGGTGGAGGCGGAGCGGCAGCTCAACATCACCAGCAAGGCCGAGATCCTCGACCTGGGCGTGGAGCGCTTCAACGACGTCTGCCGCACCTCGGTCCTCACCTACACGCAGGACTGGGAGCGCTACGTCACTCGGCAGGCCCGCTGGGTGGACTTCGCCAACGACTACAAGACCCTCGACGTGGACTACATGGAAAGCGTCATGTGGGCCTTCAAGACCCTGCACGACAAGGGCCTCGTCTACGAGGGCTTCCGGGTGCTGGCCTACTGCTGGCGCTGCGAGACCCCGCTCTCCAACACCGAGACGCGGATGGACGACGTCTACCGCGACCGGCAGGACCCGACGGTGAGCGTCTGGTTCCAGCTCACGGCCGCGGACGACGCGCCCGAGTTGGTCCGTGGGCCGGTGAAGGTCGGCGTCTGGACGACGACGCCGTGGACCCTGCCGTCCAACCTGGCGCTCGCCGTCGGTCCCGACATCGACTACGCGGTGCTGGAGCGCGACGGCGAGAGGTTCATCGTCGGCGCGGCGCGGGTGGCCGCGTACGCCAAGGAGCTCGAGGGTTACCAGCAGGTCGGCACGGTGCGTGGCGCCGATCTGGTCGGACGCCGCTACACCCCGCTCTACGACTTCCTCGCCGACCAGGCCGGCCCGAACGCCTTCCAGGTGCTCGGCGCCGACTTCGTCACCACCGAGGACGGCACCGGGGTCGTGCACATGGCGCCCGCCTTCGGCGAGGACGACCAGAACGCCTGCAACGCGGCCGGCATCCCCACCATCGTCACCGTCGACGAGCACACCCGGTTCACCTCGCTCGTCCCGCCGTACGAGGGCCAGCAGGTCTTCGACGTCAACAAGCCGGTGATCCGCGACCTCAAGGACCGTGGTCTGGTGCTGCGGCAGGACACCTACACGCACTCCTACCCGCACTGCTGGCGCTGCGACACTCCGCTGGTCTACAAGGCCGTCTCATCGTGGTTCGTCGCGGTGTCCCGGTTCCGTGACCGGATGGTCGAGCTCAACCAGGAGATCACCTGGACGCCGACGCACGTCAAGGACGGCTCGTTCGGCAAGTGGCTGGCCGGGGCCCGGGACTGGTCGATCAGCCGCAACCGGTTCTGGGGCTCGCCGATCCCGGTCTGGAAGTCCGATGACCCCAGCTACCCGCGGGTGGACGTGTACGGCTCGCTGGAGGAGCTGCAGCGCGACTTCGGGGTGCGGGTCGCCGACCTGCACCGCCCCCACATCGACGATCTCACCCGTCCCAACCCGGACGACCCGACCGGGCGTTCCACGATGCGGCGGGTGCCGGAGGTGCTGGACTGCTGGTTCGAGTCGGGGTCGATGCCGTTCGCGCAGGTGCACTATCCGTTCGAGAACCGGGAGTGGTTCGAGGACCACTACCCGGGCGACTTCATCGTCGAGTACATCGGGCAGACCCGCGGCTGGTTCTACACGATGCACGTGCTGGCGACGGCCCTGTTCGACCGGCCGGCGTTCCGCAACTGCGTCAGCCACGGCATCCTGCTCGGCGCGGACGGCCGCAAGATGTCCAAGAGCCTGCGCAACTACCCGGACGTGTACGAGGTGTTCGACTCGCACGGCTCCGACGCGATGCGCTGGATGCTGATGTCCTCGCCGGTGTTGCGGGGCGGGGACATGCCGGTCACCGAGGCCGGCATCCGCGACGCCGTACGCCAGGTGCTGCTGCCGCTCTGGAACGTCTGGTACTTCTTCTCGCTCTACGCCAACGCCGACGGGTACGAGGCGGTCCGCCGCACGGACAGCCCGCACCTGCTCGACCGGTACGTGCTGGCCAAGACGAGCGAGCTGGTCGAGCAGGCGACCCGGCAGCTCGACGAGTACGACATCTCCGGCGCGTGCGGCTCGGTGCGCTCCTACCTCGACGCGCTGACCAACTGGTACGTCCGCCGGTCCCGCGACCGGTTCTGGAGCGGTGACAAGGATGCCTTCGACACCCTGTTCACCGTGCTGGAGACGCTGTGCCGGGTGGTCGCGCCGCTCGCCCCGCTTACCGCGGAGGAGATCTGGCGGGGCCTGACCGGGGAGCGGTCGGTGCACCTCACCGACTGGCCCTCCGCGGAGGAGTTTCCGACGGATCACGAGCTGGTCGCGGCGATGGACGCGATCCGCGAGGTGTGTTCGGCGGGGCTCTCGCTGCGCAAGGCGAAGGGGCTGCGGGTGCGGCTTCCGCTGCCCGCGCTGACCGTGGCGACGCCGGCCGCGGACGCGCTGCGCCCGTTCGCGGATCTGGTCGCCGACGAGGTGAACGTCAAGTCGGTGGTCTTCACCGATGAGCTCTCCCGCTACTGCGAGCAGGTGCTCACGGTGGTGCCGAGGGCGCTCGGCCCGCGCGTCGGTGGACAGGTGCAGTCGGTGATCAAGGCGGTCAAGGCGGGGGAGTGGACGCTCGTCGACGGCGCCCCGGTGGCCGCGGGGGTGACGCTGCAGGAGGGCGAGTACGAACTCCGGCTCGTCGCGGCCGACGCCGAGCACTCCGCTCCGCTGCCCGGTGGGGAGGGAGTCGTCGTGCTCGACACGACGGTGACGCCCGAGCTGGCCGCGGAGGGACTCGCCCGGGACGTCGTACGCGTGGTGCAGCAGGCCCGTCGCGACGCCGACCTCGACGTCTCGGACCGGATCACCGTCACGCTGGCGGCTCCGCCGGAGGCCGTGGAGGCGGTGCGCACGCACGCCGATTTCGTGGCGCGTGAGGTGCTCGCCGACTCGGTCGCCTTCGACCCGGCCGCGACCGGGTTCGAGGGCGAGGTCGGCGAAGGCCAGCGGATCTCCGTGTCGGTGAACCGCGTCTGATCCACCCATTTCGCGTGATCTTGCGGTTGTGGTGCCCGGCTCATGAGCTTTCGCGGCATTGATCCGGCACCACAACTGCAAGATCGGCGGGACGGCCTGACCGGCCGTCCGTTACCGTGACACCCGCCCCACCATCGCGACATCGCCGGAGGACCCGTGCCGCTGCTGTACACGATCGGCAAGCTCACCGTGGGCAACGCGATGCGCGTCGGGTGGCGCCCCACCGTGGAGGGACTGGAACACCTGCCGACCCGGGGCGGCGCCATCCTGGCCGGCAACCACCTCTCCGTCGCCGACGAACTCTTCCTCGGCTCGGTCGTGCCCCGGCACATCGCGTTCTGGGCGAAAGCCGAGTACTTCACCGGCACCGGCTTCCGCGGCTGGCTCACCCGCTCGGTCGTGGGCGGGCTCGGCGCGATCCGGGTCGAGCGGGGCGGCGGCCGCGCCTCGCTCAGCGCCTTCGACGGGGCGATTCCCGTACTGCGCGCGGGCGAACTGGTCGCGGTCTACCCCGAAGGCACCCGGTCACCGGACGGGCGTCTCTACCGGGGCCGCACCGGCGCTGCCCGACTCGCCGTCGCCGCCGGGGTCCCCGTCATTCCCGTCGGTGTGATCGGCACCGACAAGGTCCAGCCGATCGGCGCGCGCGTGCCGAAGCTCGGCGCGGGCGACGTGACCGTGCGCTTCGGCAGACCCCTCGACTTCAGCGGACGGCCCGACGACCGCACCGCCCTGCGGCAGATGACCGACGAACTCATGGTTGAGATCCAGAAGCTCACCGGCCAGGAGTACGTCGGGCGCTACGCGCCGTCCCGCACCGTCTCCACCGACCCGTCAGGGAGCGAGTGAGCCCCGCTCCCGCTCCTGGCTCACCACCTCCGGCAGGTCGTCGAGGCGGTCCAACTGCTGCACCGCCCGGCTCATCCGGGCATTGCCGTGCAGCCGCTCCCGCGCCCGGTCCAGAAAAGCCCAGTAGCCGGCCGTGAACGGGCACGCGTCCGGGCCGAGTCGGCGATCCGGGTCGTAGCGGCAGCCGCCGCAGTAGTCGCTCATCCGGTGGAGGTACGGCCCGTCGGCGGCGTACGGCCTGGTCGTCATCCGCCCCAGGTCGGCGTACTGGCTCATTCCGGCGACGTTGGCGGTCAGCGCCCACTCGTAGCCGTCCACGAAGCAGCGGTGGAACCAGTCCACCAGCTCCGAGGAGTGCCATCCCCGCTGCAGCCCGTAGTTGCCGAGCACCATCAGCCGTGGAATGTGATGCACCCAGCCACGGTCGCGCACCCCGGCCAGCACGTCGGCGAGACAGCGCGCCCCGACCGCCCCGGCGTCGAGCCCGGTGAACCACTCCGGCAGTGAACGGCGCGGCGCGGGGCGGCCGTTGCCGCGGTCCCCGGCGTCGAAGTACCAGTAGAGGTGCCAGCCGTAGTCCCGCCAGCCCATCAGCTGGCGGATGAACCACTCCGTGCTGCCCAGCGGGGCGGCACCGTCGCGGTAGGCCCGCTCGGCGCGGCGGACGGCCTCGATCGGATGCAGCAGCCCGAGGTTGAACGCGGGCGAGAGCGCGCTGTGCGCCATGAACGGGTCGGCCGCGAGCATCGCGTCGGCGTACGGGCCGGAGATCGGGAGCCGGTACCGGACGAAGTGCCGCAACCGGGCCAGCGCCTCGACCCGGGTGGCCGGGAACAGCCGGGGGCCGTCCCGCCCGACGAAGCGGATCCCCTCCGCCGCCCACCGGTCCAGATCCGCCCGGACCCCGGCGTCGATCTCATCCTCGACCGGGGCCGGCGGTGGCGGCACGTCGAGCCGCGCTTCATGCTCCGGTGGCGGCTGATGGTTGTCCGCGTCGAGGTTCCACCGGCCGCCGGCCGGCTCGGCGCCGTCCATCAGCACACCGTGCCGCTGCCGGGCGTCGCGGTAGAAGTCGTCCAGCCGGAGCGCGCCACGTCGGTCATCGGCCCAGGCCGCGAAGTCGGCGGAGCTGGTCACGAAGCCGCGCGCGCCGCGCACGGTGACCTGGTCCAGCGAGGTGACGAGTTGGCGCGCGCGGCGGGAGGTGGGATGGCAGACGTCGACCGGCTCGTCCAGCTGGCGCAGCGCGTCGGCGTAGGCCTCGCTCCGCACGTGCACCGCCTGCTCGCCCAGCTCTGCGGCACGGTGACGCAGCGCCGAGAGGATCAGGTGCGCCTTCTGGCGGTGGAACACCCGTCGACGGAACACGGCCTTCGACTCCACGAGCAGCACAGGCTGGCGCGGATCGTCGAGGAAATGCGGCCCGAGCTGGTCAGCGAAGAGCCATCGCCGCAGCATGGGTGGATTCTGCCCCGCGGAGGGGGACCGGAAACGACGGGCTGTCCGACAGTCGCCGGTCAGCTCCCGTCTGGCGGAAAGCCCGCGCCGGCCGTCGTCACCCCCGCGTCACGAGCGCGGTGCGCATCTCCCCGAGCAGCGCCGCGCTGTCCGGCACCGACCGGCGGGTGAACAGCGCCGCCCCCAGGCTGCCGTGGTCGGCCCAGCCGCAGACCACCACATCGGCGCCGTCCGCCTCGCCGACGCCGCACTTTTCGTGCTCGCCCCGGACGCCCGTCTCGATCGGCGTCATCTCCGTGAGCGCGTAGCGCTCGGTCAGGCGCGTCATCTCCTTGTCCAGATCGCTCTCCGGGTCCAGCCGGAAACCGGTGCTGCCGAAGATCGTCACCCGCTTGCCGGTCGGATCGCCGTACACGGCGGCGAAGGTCGTCTCGGCGAGCAGGTGCGCCGTCCTGGTCTCCTGCTCGAGCCGCTGCACGGTCTGCCGGGTCTTCGCGTCGTCACGCACCCTCAGGTCCGCGACCTCCGCCTGGATCGAGACGCTGGCCGGGTACTGCTCCCACATCGGCTTGCCGAGGTAGCCCGGACATCCGCAACAGCAGGCGACGGAGAGCAGCGTCAGCCACGTCATGATCCGCGGCCACCGCCGGCGTCGCCGTACCGGCACCGGCACGTACCCCGGTGGCGCCTCCCAACCGGGCGGCGGGGGAGCGAGCTCCTGCCGGCGGCGCCGCGCACGCTTGGGCGGCTTGCGCACCGGTGGAAGCGGTGCCGGAGGCGGCGTCGGCGGCGCGGCGGGGGAGCGCGGTACGGGCAGCTGGGCGGGTGGGGGCGTCGGCAGCGGCGGTTGGGCCGGCGGCGGTTGCGCCGGCGACGACGGATAGGGCCGGGTCGGCGGGAGGGACACCACCGGCGGGTACGGGTGCAGCGGCGGCGCGACCGGGTCCGCGTCGGCCCACGGGTCCACCGGGGTCCGCGACTCCGGCGGCTCCCACTCGTCCATCGGTAGTTCCCGCGTCGACCCGCGGGGCGGGGACGCCGGCGGCGCCTCGTCGTCGGAACCCCGCTGGCGGCGCTTCTCCGGCTTCGGGGTGGGCGGCGGCACGGCCGCGGAGCCGGACCAGCGGGAAAACTCGACGGCGGTCTTGGGCAGCGCGGTGGACGACTCGACCGTCGGTGCCGTGGGCGGCTCCTGCCCGGCGGGGAGCGGCGCTGTCGCGCGCTCGTCGGAGGCGATCGGCGACCCGTTGAGTTCACGGGCGGTGGCACTGTCCGGGGATGTCACGTCGGCCAATGGCGCGGGGGTCGGCGAAGCCACCGGTGCGGGTTCGTCGACCGATGCGGCGGGGGTCACGGGATCGGCCGCGCTGGGCACGGGCGCGGGCCCGGTCGGCGCGGCGGGCTCGTCGGGGGCGGGCCACAGCGGCTCGGGTGGGGTGGGTTGACCCGCCGGGTGCTTTTCGCCCGGCTGCGGCTGCGGCATCGCGGTGATCTCCTCTCGCGCCGGTTCGAGGTTAGTACCGCGCGGCCACCGGCAGCCCTACACCCCGCTCGACCGGACCGCCGGGCGCGTACCCTGATTTTTTGGTCCCCGCGCCGGCGGGGAGGTGCGGGAGGTTTCATGAGCGTCGCGTCGGGCGCCGCGAGCACGCGAGCGGCGAATTCGGTCTGGCCCCAGCTCGAGCAGCTGCTGCCCCAGGTGAGCAAGCCCATCCAGTACGTGGGCGGCGAGCTGGGCGCGGTGGTCAAGGAGTGGGACGCCGCCACCGTGCGCTGGGCGCTGATGTATCCCGACGCCTACGAGGTCGGACTCCCCAACCAGGGGGTGCAGATCCTCTACGAGGTGCTCAACGAACTCCCCGACGTGCTCGCGGAGCGCACCTACGCGGTCTGGCCCGACCTGGAGAAGCTGATGCGCGCCAACGGCGTGCCGCAGTTCACCCTCGAGGCGCACCGCCCGGTCCGCGACTTCGACGTCTTCGGTATCTCGTTCGCCACCGAGCTGGGCTACACCAACCTGCTCACGGCGATCGACCTGGCCGGTGTCCCGTTGATCGCCGCGGAGCGGACCGACGCGGACCCGGTGATCGTGGCCGGCGGGCACGCCGCGTTCAACCCGGAGCCGATCGCCGACTTCATCGACGCGGCCGTGCTCGGCGACGGCGAGGAGGCCGTCCTCGAGATCACCGGGATCGTCCGGCAGTGGAAGGTCGAGGGCTGCCCGGGCGGCCGCGACGAGCTGCTGCTGCGGCTGGCCCGCACCGAGAGCGTCTACGTTCCCCGCTTCTACGACGTCGACTACCTGCCCGACGGCCGCATCCAGCGGGTCGTGCCCAACCGGGCGGACGTCCCGTTCCGGGTGCACAAGCGCACGACGATGGATCTCGACGCGTGGCCGTACCCGAAGAAGCCCATCGTGCCGCTCGCCGAGACGGTCCACGAGCGCTACGCGGTGGAGATCTTCCGGGGCTGCACCCGCGGCTGCCGCTTCTGCCAGGCCGGCATGATCACGCGGCCGGTCCGCGAGCGCTCGATCACGACGGTCGGGCAGATGGTCCGCGACGGGCTCGAATACTCGGGCTTCGACGAGGTCGGGCTGCTCTCCCTGTCGTCGGCCGACCACTCCGAGATCGGCGACATCTGCTCCGGCCTCGCCGAGCAGTACGAGGGCACCAACGTCTCGCTCTCGCTCCCCTCCACCCGGGTCGACGCGTTCAACATCGAGCTGGCGCAGGAGTTGTCCCGCAACGGACGCCGTACGGGTCTGACCTTCGCGCCCGAGGGCGGCTCGGAGCGGATCCGCAAGGTGATCAACAAGATGGTGTCGGAGGAGGACCTGATCCGCACCGTCGTGACCGCCTACACCAACGGCTGGCGGCAGGTGAAGCTCTACTTCATGTGCGGCCTGCCCACCGAGACCGACGAGGACGTGCTGCAGATCGCCCGGCTGGCCCATGAGGTGATCAAGGCGGGCCGGGCCGCGACGGGTTCGAAGGACATCCGCTGCACAGTCTCGATCGGCGGTTTCGTGCCCAAGCCGCACACCCCGTTCCAGTGGGCGCCGATCGAGCGCCCCGAGGTGATCGACAACCGGCTCCGGCTGCTCAAGCAGGCGATCAACGCCGACCGTTCGCTGGGCCGCGCGATCGGCTTCCGCTACCACGACGGCGAGCCGTCGCTCATCGAGGGACTGCTGTCCCGCGGTGACCGGCGGGTCGGCGCGGTGATCCGCAAGGTCTGGGAGAACGGCGGACGCTTCGACGGCTGGAGCGAGCACTTCTCCTACCAGCGCTGGGTGGACGCGGCGGCCGAGGCGCTGCCGCGGTTCGGCGTGGATCTCGACTGGTTCACCACGCGCCCGCGCGAGGAGCTCGAGGTGCTCCCCTGGGACCACCTCGACTCGGGGCTGGACAAGGACTGGCTGTGGCAGGACTGGCAGGACTCCGTGTCGGAGTACGAGCAGGACGACTGCCGCTGGACCCCGTGTTTCGACTGCGGGGTGTGTCCGTCGATGGACACCCAGATCCAGATCGGTCCCACCGGTAACAAGCTGCTGCCCCTCACGCCCATCAACTCCGGCCTGCGCCCGCCCGTCCACACCTGATGCCTGGCGGCCCGGCCCACGTGGCCGGGCCGACGGGGCATCGGGGCCCGGCTGTGACGTTTACGCTGCTTTCTTCCCGGAAATACCGGCTGCCCGTACCGGCGGCGGAAAGTGTCGCCGATAGGGGAGCAGCGCACGTTCCGGGTCTGCGCCGCGCCGCGATTCGCCGACTGGCGCATCCGGCGGTGGCTGGGCGAGGATACGCGCGTCACCCATTTCTTCGAGGAGCGCCACGATCAGTAGGAAGCCACAGCCGGAAGGCGGCCAGGCGCCGGTCGTGCAGCGGATCAGGATCAGATACGCGAAGCGCGGCCCGCTCCGGTTCACCTCGCACCGCGACTTCGCCCGCGCGTTCGAGCGCGCGCTGCGTCGTGCCGGCGTACCCATCGCCTTTTCTCAGGGGTTCACCCCCCATCCGAAGATCTCCTACGCCAGCGCGGCACCCACCGGGGTGGCGAGCGAAGCGGAATATCTGGAAATCGGGCTGCAGTCGCCGGTTGAGCCGGCCGCGTTGCGCGACGCGCTCGACGCGGCGCTGTCGCCGGGACTGGACGTGCTCGACGCGGTCGAGGCGACGGGCGGAAGCCTGGCCGACCGGATCGGGGCGTCGCACTGGCGCATCGAGCTGCCCGAGCTCGATCCGGACGCGCTGCGCGGGGCGGTGAAGGCATTCGAAACCGCCCCCGAGGTGCTCGTGGAGCGGCTCACCAAGCAGGGGCGGCGGACCTTCGACGCGCGTCACGCGGTCGTCCGTATCGACGTGGTCGAGGATGCCGCGCCGCAGGCCACGGGGGGTGGCGCGCGATCTGATCAGCCACCTTCCGGGGTCCTGGCGGTGCCGTGTGCGATACTCGACCTAGTCGTTCGGCAGGTCACCCCGTCCGTTCGACCCGATGACGTCCTCTCCGGCCTGCGCGTGGTGGCCGACCTGGAGCCGCCGGTCCCGCCCAGAGCGACCCGGCTGGCACAGGGCACGCTGACCGCGCAGGGGGAGATTGTCGATCCGTTGGAGGCGGATCGACAGGGGGCACCCATCGGTGAACGCTAGCCGCTTTCCGGCCAGCGCTCAGTAGGCAGACTTCGGTGGTCTTTTCCGGGCCCCCGGCCAGCAGCGATCTGGCCGGGAGCCAGGGATGCGCCACCGGAAACACCCTTGCGGCAACCCTGCGTGGCAGCGCTCACCCGCGCCCGGGGCGGCCAGAACTGGAGAACGTCCAATGCTCGACAACGAGCCAGAGGGCGGTGACCGGACCGGCGTTCAGCCGGCCGGCGAAACCGCCGACAATACCGCTCCCGTGCGGCGTGCCCGTACCACCCGGCGCAAGGCCGCGGCCGCGGTTCCGGAGCCCACCGCTCCGGTCGAACCCGGTGCGGTGGAGGAGGCCGCGGCCGTCCCGAGCGAGCGTGCGGCGGAAGCCGGCGACGCGGAGCCGGTGGTCGCGGCGGAGCCGAAGACGCGCCGGCGGCGCAAGGCCGCCGAGCCGGCGGCGACCGCCCTCGCCGCGGCCGAGGCGGTCGACGGGGCGGAAACCGCCCCGGAGGCTCCGGTCAAGGCGACCCGGAGCCGGCGACGGAAGACCACCGAGGCGACGCCCGAGGCGGGCGTGGCCGATGGCGTGGCCGAGCCGGGGACCGTCGAGCCCGGGGCAGCTGTTCCGGAACCGCCGTCGCAGACGCCGGCCGCGGCCGAGCCCGCCGTCGTCGAACCGGTCGTTGACGAAGCCCCGCCCACCCGCCGTCGCCGTGCCGCGGCGACCGCGCCGACCGTCCTGTTCATGGCGCCGGACCCGCAGACCGCTCCCGACCCGCGCCTGCGGTCCACGGCGGAGACCCCGCTGGTCGGCGCCGCGGCGGCCAGCCCGGTGCCGGACGCGACCGGCGCGGCGATCGTGGATGACCCCGAGACCGCCGCCGTCGACGGCATCGGCGCCGGCGAGCTGATCGAGAGCGCGCGGCGTCGCCGTCGCGGCCGGCGGGGCACCGAGCCCGTCGACACGGCCGCGGAGGCCGCCGCGGAAGCGGTGGCGGAAGAGGCGGCCGAGGAAGACGAGGACGAGGACGAGGACGAGACCGAAGCGGCGCGGCGTCGGCGCCGCCGGGGTCGTCGCGGACGCGGCCGGGGCAAGGGCGGCGCGGACGACACCGACGATGAGACCGAGGAGCCGGCCGAGGCCGAAGCTGACGCAGAGACGGAAGCCGACACCGAGGACGACGAGGACGACGACGGCAACTTGACCCGACGCCGGCGGCGCCGTCGGCGGCGGGGCGCGGGCGAGGCCGAGACGCCTGCCGACGACGGCGTGCACACCGTGGTCAAGATCCGCGAACCGCGGCGTACGACCGACGAGGTGCAGGGCGTGTCGGGTTCGACCCGGCTCGAGGCCAAGCGGCAGCGCCGCCGGGACGGACGCGAGCAGCGCCGGACCCGCCCGCCGATCCTGACCGAGTCGGAGTTCCTGGCGCGCCGTGAGGCGGTCGACCGGGTGATGGTGATCCGCCAGCGCGGCGACCGCACCCAGATCGGGGTGCTGGAGGACGGCGTGCTCGTCGAGCACTACGTCACCCGCGCCTCCTCCGGCACGATGGCCGGCAACGTCTACCTCGGCAAGGTGCAGAACGTTCTGCCCAGCATGGAGGCGGCGTTCGTCGACGTCGGCCGCGGTCGCAACGCCGTGCTCTACGCCGGCGAGGTCAACTGGGATGCCACGGGTCTCGAGGGGCGGGCCCGCTCGATCGAGCACGCGTTGCGCTCCGGTGACGCGGTGCTCGTGCAGGTCACGAAGGACCCGATCGGGCACAAGGGTGCCCGGCTCACCAGCAACATCGCGCTCTCCGGCCGGCACCTGGTCTACGTGCCCCACGGCAACGCCTCCGGGATCAGCCGCAAGCTTCCGGAAAATGAGCGCAAGCGGCTCCGCGACATCCTGAAGAAGCTCGTCCCGGACGGCGCCGGCGTCATCGTCCGCACCGCGGCCGAGGGCGCGAGCGAGGACGAGCTGGCCCGTGACGTCAAGCGCCTGCAGGCCCAGTGGGAGGACATCCAGGCCAAGGCCGCCGAGGGCGGCGCGCCCGCGCTCCTGTACGAGGAGCCGGACCTGGTCATCCGGGTGGTCCGCGACCTGTTCAACGAGGACTTCCGCGAGCTGGTGGTCCAGGGCGAAGAGTCGTACGAGATGGTGGAGTCGTACCTCGCGCACGTCTCGCCCGATCTGGTGCCGCGACTGCGCCGCCACACCGGCGTGGCGGATGTCTTCGCCGAGCGCCGCATCGACGAGCAGATCCTCAAGGGCCTGGACCGGAAGGTGTTCCTCCCGTCGGGCGGCTCCCTGGTGATCGACCGTACCGAGGCGATGACGGTCGTCGACGTCAACACCGGTAAGTACACCGGGACGGGCGGCAACCTCGAGGAGACCGTCACCCGTAACAACCTCGAAGCGGCCGAGGAGATCGTGCGACAGCTCCGGCTGCGCGACATCGGCGGCATTATCGTGATCGACTTCATCGACATGGTGCTCGAGTCGAACCGCGACCTCGTGCTCCGCCGGCTCACCGAGTGCCTCGGCCGGGACCGGACGAAGCACCAGGTCACGGAGATCACCTCGCTCGGGTTGGTGCAGATGACCCGGAAGCGGATCGGCGCCGGGCTGCTGGAGGCGTTCAGCGAGACCTGCGACTGCTGCAAGGGGCGCGGCGTGGTCATTCACACCGAGCCCGTGCCCGAGAAGGGCGCGGCGGAGAAGGTCAAGGCCGTCGCCTCGGCCTCCTCGGCGGGTGCCGCACCGGCCGCACCGGCCGCCGAGGCGCCGGCTGCCAGCACCTCCACGTCGTCGGGCAGCGCCCGGCGGCGCGCCCGCAAGGCCACCGTCGAGTCGACGCCGGTCCAGGCCGAGGAAGACGACACGATGGGGTACGACCTGTCGCGTTACGAGGTGGACACCCCGGCGGAGAACGGCAACGGGTCCGAGCCGTCGGAGTCGACGCGGTTGGCCGGCGCCGGTGATCCGGACCTGGCGGATGACGCCGGCGGACTGGGCGAGGACGAACTCGACGGCGAACCGGCCGGTGCCGGGGGTCGGCGCCGCTCGCGCCGTGGCGGTGCGCGGCGGCGTACCCGCCCCTGACGCTTCGACCACGCGAACGCGCGGGTGCTGGCCACAGCGGGGCACCCGGAATACGAACGGGCGACGGGAGTCGCCCGTTCGGCGTTCACGGGGCCGCCGATCCGGTTACGCTGTCTGCATCAAGGTCAACTTAGGTTGCCGATTGAGGTCCGGGCGGCCGGGTGGCAGTGGAAACCCCCGCGCCACTCGTCCGCCCCCTCGACCGACACCGGCCACGCCGCGGTCGTGCCGTGGCCCGCGACGTTGACCGCGGCCCCGTGCGCCGGCCAGCGCCAGAAGGGGCCCGCGTGCCGGAGCCGGGCCGGGTCGCGCGGGTAGGGTCGGAGCTGATCCCCCGCCCCCTCCGAGGAGCAGCCCGTGCGACGCGTGCTCAGTGCCCCCGCCTTTACCGCCCCCGTCCTCGCCGCCGTCCTGATTTTCGCCGCCGCGTGCTCCGGTGACGGCGGCCGGACCGCCAGCGGCGGCGCGTCGCCGACGGTGAGCGCCTCGCCCGGTTCCTCCGCGACGACCGCGCCGGCCGGGCCCGGCGGCAGCACCGCCGGCGCTCCTACCGCGACGGCGGGCGGCAACGCCCGCGAGGTCTGCGTAGCCGCACAGAAGAGCACGTCCCAGGCCGTCATGGTCTTCGTCAGCGAGCTGGGCACGATGATGCAGGCGAGCAGCGCCAACGACACGAAGGGGGCGCAGGAGGCGCAGCGCAAGGCCGAGGCGGCGCTCGCCGGCTGGGCCCGGGCGGTGCGGGAGCAGGGCGCGAAGGCCACCGACCCGCAGCTCAAGACCGTTCTGGGGGAGCTCGGCGCCGAGATCGGCGGCATGAAGGCCGAGTTGGACCGCGTCGACCAGACCAGGCTCGACCAGCTTCAGCAGCGACTCGACCAGCTCTGCGGCAGCTGAGCGGCGGGGCGTGCGGGCATCGGCCACCGGCCCGACATCCCCAGCGGGCCGATTTTGGCGGCGGGCTCGAGATGGCGTACTCTTGCCGGCGGTGCACATGTGTGCCAGGTTCTCGCGTGCCCGCCGCTGCGTGACAGCGTCGTGAGCCGTCGCGAACACCATCCGCCAGCAACAAACGACAGGAGTCCGCGTCCCATGTACGCGATCGTCAAGACCGGCGGCAAGCAGTACAAGGTTGCCGAGGGCGACGTGATCGAGGTCGAGAAGCTCGTCGGTGCCCCCGGCGACGCGGTGACGCTCTCCGCGGTGCTCCTCGTCGACGGTGACAACACGGTGACCGACGCGGCGCAGCTTGCCAAGGTCGCGGTGTCCGGCGAGATCGCCGCGCACACCAAGGGCCCGAAGATCCGGATCCACAAGTTCAAGAACAAGACTGGTTACCACAAGCGCCAGGGTCACCGGCAGCCGCTGACCCAGGTCAAGGTGACCGGCATCTCGAGCGGGAAGTAGGCGCTAGCCATGGCTCATAAAAAGGGTGCGTCGAGCTCGCGGAACGGTCGCGATTCCGCGGCACAGCGCCTCGGCGTCAAGCGGTTCGGCGGTCAGGTCGTCAGCGCCGGGGAGATCCTGATCCGGCAGCGCGGCACCAAGTTCCACCCCGGTGACCAGGTCGGTCGCGGTGGCGATGACACGCTCTTCGCCCTCGCCGCCGGTGCGGTCCAGTTCGGCACCAAGCGTGGCCGCAAGGTCGTCAGCATCGTGTCGGCGCAGCAGTAGTTGCTTTCTCGAAGCGGGCCGTGGACCTTGTGTCCCGGCCCGCTTCGCATTGCTACCCGCTTCGTTGACCGCCGGACACCCGCGCGATCGGGTCATCCGATTTGTCGCGGGTATGGAGTTGATCAACGAGGTTACTTGAGAGGATGGCGTCGTGGCGACGTTCGTTGACCGGGTCGTCCTGCATCTGCAGGCCGGCGACGGCGGGCACGGCTGTGTCTCCATCCTGCGGGAGAAGTTCAAGCCGTTCGGCGGGCCGGACGGGGGCAACGGTGGGCACGGCGGCAGTGTTTCGCTCGTCGTCGACCCCCAGGTGCACACCCTGCTCGACTTCCACTTCCGTCCGCACGTCAAGGCGGAGAACGGTAAGGGTGGGGCCGGCTCCAACCGCGACGGCGGTAACGGCGCCGATCTCGTGCTCAAGGTCCCCAACGGCACGGTCGTGCAGACCCCCGACGGTGAGATCCTGGCCGATCTCGTCGGCGCCGGCACCACCTTCGAGATCGCCCGCGGCGGCCGGGGCGGTCGGGGCAACGCCTCCCTCGCCAACTCCAAGCGCAAGGCGCCCGGCTTCGCCGAACTCGGTGAGCCCGGCGACCAGCTCGACGTCGTGCTCGAGCTCAAGAGCGTCGCCGACGTCGGCCTGGTGGGCTTCCCGTCGGCCGGTAAGTCGTCGCTGATCTCGGTCATTTCGGCGGCCAAGCCGAAGATCGCCGACTACCCGTTCACGACCCTGGTGCCCAACCTCGGCGTCGTCCGCGCCGACAACCACACCTTCACCGTCGCCGACGTTCCCGGGCTGATCCCGGGCGCGGCCACCGGCAAGGGTCTGGGGCTGGAGTTCCTGCGGCACATCGAGCGCTGCGCGGTGATCGCGCATGTGATCGACTGCGCCGCGCTGGAGACGGAGCGCGACCCGCTCGCGGACATCGACGTGATCGAGGCCGAGCTGTCGGCCTACGGCGGACTCGCCGATCGGCCGCGGCTCGTCGTGCTGAACAAGATTGACATTCCGGACGCCCGTGACATGGCCGAGATGGTGCGACCGGAGCTGGAATCGCGCGGCCTGCGCGTCTTCGAGGTCAGCGCCATCACGCGTGAAGGCCTGCGCGAATTGATGTTCGCCCTGGCCGAGCTGGTCGAGGCGCACCGCGCCGCCACCCCGGTGCCCGAGCCGACCCGCATCGTCATCCGGCCACTCGCCGTCGACGACGCCGGCTTCACGGTGGAGGCGGAGGGGGGCGGCTTCGTCGTGCGGGGTCGGCGACCCGAGCGCTGGGTGCGGCAGACCAACTTCGACAACGACGAGGCGGTGGGCTACCTCGCCGACCGGCTGGCCCGGTTGGGCGTCGAGGACGCCCTGGCCAAGGCCGGCGCCGAGCCGGGCAGCCTGGTCCGCATCGGTGACCGGGAGTTCGACTGGCAGCCCACCCTCTACGCGGGCGTCGACTACGTGCCCGGCTCGCGCGGGACGGACGTGCGGCTGGAGGAGAAGCTGACCCGGACCCCGACCGCCGAGCGGCTCGCGGCGCGCAAGGCGCGTCGGCAGCGCCCGGCCGACGAACTGCTGCCCGGCGGGGACGAAACGGCCGAGGTCGCCGACGGAGACGACGTGGTCGGGAACGTCGACGAGGAGTAGGCGTCCCGACGGCGGCCTTCGGTCACACGCCCGAAACGTTCGGGAAACCCCGTCTCGTTACGGTGACCGGGTGTTGATCGAGTCACGTTCGGCCACTGATCCCGAGCTCGCCGCCTTGGTCACCGCGCAGCAGCGCGAGCTGCGCGATGCCGACGGTGGGCTCGACGGTCAGGTCACCGTGGTGCGCGACGACGTGCGCTACCTGGTCTGCGTGGTCGACGGCCGGACGGTCGCCTGCGGCGGCATCCAGGCCCTCGACCGGGACACCGCGGAGATCAAGCGGATGTTCGTCCGCCCCGGCCACCGGGGCCGGGGCATCGCGCGCCACCTGCTCATCGCGTTGGAGGAACTCGCCTACGCCGCGGGCCACACCGTGCTGCGGCTGGAGACCGGGAGCTATCTCCCCGCGGCCCTGCGGCTGTACGCCTCCGCCGGCTACCACCAGATCCCGGTCTACGGGGAATACGTGGAGAACCCCTACAGCGTCTGCTTCGAGAAACGCCTCCCGGTGCCCGCCTGACGATCCCCTCATCAGGTTCGGGGACTACCAGCGACGCGTCTTCGATGAAACGATGGCGTGTCATGAGCGATTCGCCGGTTCTGGACAGCCCCGAGGCTATCGACGCGCACCTGGCCACAGCGATCGAGCCGTGGGAGCGCGGCCGCCACGGCGTGCGGTTCGTGCTCTGCGACGCCGACAACCAGGTCCGGATGCACTGTCCGGTCGACGACCTGCCCCCCGTCGCGGAGCCGGCGGACGCCGCACAGGCGATCTCGGTGTTCGCCAAGGCGCTCGCCGACAACGAGGATGGCGGGACGCTCCTCGTCGTCCTCACCCGCCCCGGCTCCAGCGCGGTCAGTGATCCCGACCGCGTCTGGTTCCACGCCGCCTACCAGGTCTGCGCGAAGCTCGGCGTACGGCTGCTCGGCGTCCACCTGGTCACCCCGGCCGACCAGCGTCGGATCCTTCTCGACGACGCACTCTGACCGTCGCGTTCAGGTCAGCAGACCGATCGCCCGCTTCGTGCGGTGCACCGTCCCGGCCGCCCCGTCCCGGGCCCGCTCGGCTCCCTCGGCGAGCAGCCGGCGCACATACCCGGGGTCCCGGGCGAGTTCGGTGTAGCGCGCCTGCAGCGGTCGCACGGTGGCCACGACGGCCTCGGCGACCGCGCGCTCTCAGTCGAGGTCGAACTCGCCGTCCTGGGCACCGCCCACGAAGGCGTCCCACTCGGCCTGGGTGAAGACGAGGACCGGGCCGTCGGGCTCCGCAGAGTTGCGCATGCCGATCAGATCGTCGACGAACGCCACCTCCACCATGCCCTCGGTGGCATCCCCCTCGGCCCGCTGCCACACCGCGCGGGACAGGTCGAAATCGCCCTTGGGATGCTGTGCCATCGTCGGCTCCTCGGATTCACGATCGGTCACCGGCAAAGGCTATACGGAACCGGCCCCCATCCATGGGGCAGGATGAGCGGATGCGCAGCCTGACCCGCACCGAGGCCGCCGAGCGTGCCGCCCTGCTCACCGTCGAGTCGTACACCGTCGACCTGGATCTGACCTCCGGGGAGAGCGGCTTCCGCTCGAGCGTCACGATCCGTTTCCGGGCCACCCCCGGATCGGCCACGTTCGTCGAGCTCAAGCCGGCGCGGCTGCTGGCCGTACGGCTGAACGACGCGGCCCTGGACCCCGCCACCCTCGCCGGGAACCGGCTCCCGCTGACCGGGCTGCGTGCCGAGAACACGCTGACCGTCGAGGCGGAGATGGCGTACTCCAACACGGGGGAGGGGCTGCACCGCTTCGTCGACCCCGCCGACGGCGAGACGTATCTCTACGCGATGTCCTTCCTCGACGATGTCCAGCGCATCTTCGCTGCCTTCGACCAGCCCGACCTGAAGGCACCGGTCACCCTCGCGGTCACCGCGCCGCCGAAGTGGACGGTGGCGGCCAACGGGGTGCCGGCGCGCGAGGCCCGCGACGGCCGCTGGGAGTTCGCGCCGACCGCGCCGCTGGCGACGTACTTCGTCTCGCTCATCGCCGGGCCGTACCACTCCCGGCACGACGAGCACGACGGCGTGCCGCTGGCTCTCTACTGCCGGCGCTCCCTCGCGGAACATCTCGACGCGGACGCCGACGAGATCTTCACGGTCACCAAGGCCTGCCTGGACCGGTTCCAGGAGCTGTTCGGGATGCGGTACCCGTTCGGCAAGTACGACCAGGCGTTCGTTCCGGAGTTCAACGCCGGAGCGATGGAGAACCCGGGCCTCGTGACGATCCGCGACGACTACATCTTCCGTTCCGCCGTCACCGACAGCCAGCGCGAGCTGCGCGCGACCACGATCGCGCACGAGATGGCGCACATGTGGTTCGGCGACCTGGTCACCATGCGCTGGTGGGACGACCTGTGGCTCAACGAGTCGTTCGCCGAGTACATGGGGACGCGGGTCACCGCCGAGGCCACCCGCTTCGACCGCGCCTGGACCACGTTCGGCATGCGGCGTAAGGCCTGGGGATACGCCGCCGACCAGCGTCCGTCCACCCACCCGGTCGCGCCGCAGGAGGTCGCCGACGCGGCCCAGGCGCTGCTCAACTTCGACGGCATCTCGTACGCCAAGGGCGCCTCGGTGCTGCGCCAGCTTGTCGCATGGGTCGGGGACGACGCGTTCCTGGCCGGTCTGCGGGCCTACTTCGACGCCCACCGGTTCGGCAACGCCACCCTCGCCGATCTGCTGGCCGCGCTTTCCGCCTCGAGTGGCCGGGACCTCTCCGGCTGGGCGGAGCTGTGGCTGCGGCGGGAGCAGGTCAACACGGTGCGGGCCGAGGTGACCGTCGACGGACAGGGGCGCTACGACGAGGTGGTCGTGGTGCAGACCGCGCCGTCGACCCATCCGGTGCTGCGCCCGCACCGGATCGGCCTCGGCCTGTACGACCGGATCGGGGCGGACGTGGTGCTGCGCGAGCGGATCGAGGTGGATCTCGACCCATCCGTCGACAATGGACGCACTCTCGTCGACCGCCTCCACGGTCAACCGGCGGCGAGTCTGCTCCTGCTCAACGACGGCGATCTGACGTTCGCGAAGGTCCGTCTCGACGAGGCCTCCGCGGCCGCCGTACCGGCGGTTCTGCCCGGCCTCGCCGACCCGCTGGCCCGCGCCGTTCTCTGGGGCGAGACCACCGACGCGGTACGGGACGCGGAGCGACCGGTCGCCGACCTGGTCGCGCTGATCCTCGCCGCGTTGCCGGTCGAAACCGAGGTCATCGTCGTCGAGGACGTGCTCCGACTCAGCCGTACGCTGATCGACCGTTACCTGGAGCCCGTCGCCCGCCCGGCCGCGCTCGAACACGTCGCGCAGGCCTGCGAACGGCTGCTCGCCGCGGCCCCCGCCGGTGGCTCCCTGCAGCTCGCCGCTGCGCGTGGCCTGATCGCGGCGAGCGCCGACACCGTCCGGCTGGCCGGCTGGCTCAACGGCAAGGACGTCCCGGCCGGGCTGGTGGTCGACGCCGATCTGCGCTGGGCGCTGGTCTACCGACTCAGCGTGCTCGGTGCGACCGGTGAGCCGGAGATCGCGGGCGAACTCGCCGGAGACCGGAGCGCCACGGGCGCGGAGTGGGCGGCGCGGTGCCGTGCCGCGGTGCCCGATCCGGCCGCGAAGGAACGCGCCTGGCAGGTGATCGTGGCCGACACGAGCGTCTCCAACCGGTTGGTCGAGGCGAACGCGGAGGGGTTCTGGCAGCCGGAGCAGGCCGACCTGACCGGGCCGTACGTCGCGCGGTACTTCGCGGAGATGCCGGCCGCCGCGCGGCTGCGTACCGCGTGGGTGGCGGAGCGGGTCGCGAACCTGGCCTTCCCGCACTACGCGGTCGCGGCGAGCACCCGGCTAGCGGCCGCGGCGCTGCTCGCCCGCGACGACCTCGATCCGGGGCTGCGCCGGGCGGTGACGGACGCCGACGACGACCTGGGGCGGGCGTTGACCGCCCGGGGGTGACCACCCCCACGTGCTCGCCGTCCCCGCACGCGCCGGTTGAAGATCGGCATACGATTTGTCGATGGAGGATGGCATCCGGCGGGTCGGGATCATGGGTGGGACATTCGATCCGATCCATAACGGCCACCTCGTCGCCGCGAGCGAGGTGGCCGACCGGTTCGCGCTCGACGAGGTCGTGTTCGTGCCGACCGGCGACCCCTGGCAGAAGACGAAGCTGCGGGTGAGCGCCGCCGAGGACCGGTACCTGATGACCGTCATCGCGACGGCCTCCAACCCCCGGTTCCACGTCAGCCGCGCGGACATCGACCGCGACGGTCCGACCTACACCGTCGACACGCTGCGCGACCTGCGCGCCGAGTACGGCCCGAAAACCCAGCTCTTCTTCATCACCGGCGCGGACGCGTTGGAGAAGATCCTGTCCTGGAAAGACACCGACGTCATGTTCGAGTTGGCGCATTTCATCGGGGTCACCCGGCCCGGCTTCGAACTCTCCGACGCGCACCTGCCGGCGGACACGGTGAGCCTCGTGCAGGTGCCGGCGATGGCGATCTCCTCGACCGACTGCCGTTCGCGGGTCGCGGCCGGCAAGCCGGTCTGGTACCTCGTGCCGGACGGGGTGGTGCAGTACATCGCCAAGCGTGGCCTGTACGACGGGGTGATTTCGACCTCGTCGTCCCCCTCCCCGAGGTGACTGCGGAGCCGGCGTGGGGGCGTGTGTGAGAGGCTAGACGAGGTCATACGGTTTAACGAAGGAGTGCGGGTGAGCGAGCTGAGCGGCGCGTACGGGGCGGGCGAATGAGCGCATCGGAGCGTTCCCACGAGCTGGCCCGGACGGCTGCACAGGCCGCGGCCGACAAGAAGGCCCACGACATCGTCATCATCGACGTGGCCGACCAGTTGGTCATCACCGACGCGTTCGTGCTCGCCTCGGCGCCCAACGAGCGCCAGGTGATCGCCATCGTCGACGCGATCGAGGAGCAGCTGCTCAACCTGCCGGAGAAGGCGAAGCCGGTGCGGCGCGAGGGCGAGCGTTCCGGGCGCTGGGTGCTGCTGGACTACGTCGACATCGTGGTGCACGTGCAGCACGACGAGGAGCGCGAGTTCTACGCCCTCGACAAGCTCTGGAAGGACTGCCCGACGATCCCCTTCGTCGACCGTGATCTCGCGGCCGCCGAGACCGGTTCGGGCGAATGACCCGTCTGATCGTCTGGCGGCACGGTAATACCGACTGGAACGCCACCGATCGGGTCCAGGGACAGACCGACGTCTCGCTCAACGATCTCGGTCGGGAGCAGGCGGCCGCCGCGGCGCCGTTACTCGCCGCGCTGCGTCCCGACGCCATCGTCGCCAGCGACCTGCGGCGTGCGGCCGCCACCGCGGGCGCACTCGCCGCGCTCACCGGCCTTCCGGTCGGCACCGACCCGCGCCTGCGGGAGCGCTACTACGGCGTCTGGCAGGGGTTGACCATGCCGACGATCGCGGAGCGCTTCCCGGCCGAATACGCCCGTTGGCGCAGCGGCGACCAGTCGCCCGGCTGCGAGGTGGAGAGCCTCGACGACCTCGGCAAGCGGGTCGGGGAGGCGCTGCAGGACGCGGCGGACGCGGTGCCCGGCGGCACGATCGTGGTCGCCACCCACGGGGGCGCGGCCCGACAGGGGGCCGGGCACCTGCTCGGGTGGGGGCACGCGGTGTTGCGCACCGTCGGCCCGTTGCAGAACTGCCACTGGACCGAGCTGCGGCACGACTCGGTCCGCGGCTGGCAGTTGCGCGCGCACAACGCCGGGCTGACCACGCAGGCCCCCGCCCCCGCACCCGTCTGACCGCGCCGCGGCTCCCTTTCTCACCGCTCGTTCCCCCCAATCACGTGATCGGGAAGGATTTTGGTGGCTGGGGCCCCCACAATCCTTCGCGATCATCGAAGCCCCCCGCGACTCGCGTGGTCCCGCTGACCATCTGCTCCCCGCTTGGCGGGACCGCGGGCGGCCGGGGCCGGTGGCGCGCCCCCCATCGGCTACCGTGCCGGCATGTCCGTCGCGGTCGTCACCGACTCCACCGCATACCTGCCGGCCGGGTTGGCGGGCGCGCACAGCCTCACCGTGGTGCCGCTGACCGTCGTGGTCAACGGGACGGAGGGGCGCGAGAGCGCTGACGTCACCCCCGCCGAGGTCGCCCGCGCGCTGAGTCAGCGCCGGGTCTCCGTCAGCACGTCCCGCCCCGCCCCCGAGCAGTTCACGCAGGCGTACCGCCGGTTGCTCGATGAGGGCGCCGACAGCATCGTCTCGGTGCATCTGTCGGCCGATCTCTCCGGCACGCTCGAGGCGGCGAGACTGGCCGCGGCCGGGATCGGCGATCACGTCGTCGTGGTCGACGCCCGCTCGACCGGCATGGGGCTCGGCTTCCCGGCGCTCGCCGCCGGCGCGGCCGCCGCGCGCGGCGATGACCTTCCCGGCGTACGACAGGCCGCGCTCGACGCCGTCGAGCGGACCAGCACGCTGTTCTATGTGGACACGCTCGAGTTCCTGCGCCGGGGCGGGCGGATCAATGCCGCGTCCGCGCTGCTCGGCACGGCGCTGTCGGTCAAGCCGATCCTGCACATGGTGGACGGCGCGATCGTGCTGCGGGACAAGGTCCGCACCGCCGGCCGGGCGTTGGCCCGGCTGGTCGATCTGGCGGTCGAGGCGGCGGGGGAGTCCGAGGTCGACGTGGCGGTGCACCATCTCGACGGCGCGCAGCGGGCGGGTG
>NZ_JBFANZ010000046.1:0-31638 GCF_040659735.1 Micromonospora sp. NPDC049679 | reverse complement strand
CTGCTCGACCAGTTCGCCCGCAAACAGGCCCGGGACGTGCACGCGGTGGTGGAACTCAAGGCGCGCTACACCGGCGTGAAGGCGCCGCTGGACGCTCTTCGGCCGCCGCCGGCGCCTCTTCGCCCTCGGGGCGCACCTTGTCGAGGTAGATCTTGCCCCGGGCGTCGATGTCGGCGATCTGGACCTCGACCCGGTCGCCCACGTTGAGGAAGTCCTCGACGCGCTCGACCCGCTTGCCGTCGCCCACCTTGGAGATGTGCAGCAGACCGTCGCGGCCGGGCAGCAGGGAGACGAAGGCCCCGAACGCCGCGGTCTTGACCACGGTGCCGAGGAACCGGTCGCCCGTCTTCGGCATGGTCGGGTTCGCGATCGCGTTGATCCGGTCGACCGCGGCCTGGGCCGAGGGGCCGTTGGTCGCGCCGACGTAGATCGTGCCGTCGTCCTCGATGGAGATCTCGGCGCCGGTCTCGTCCTGGATGGCGTTGATGGTCTGGCCCTTCGGCCCGATCACCATGCCGATCTTGTCGACCGGGATCTTCACCGTGGTGACCCGCGGCGCGTAGTCGGACATCTCGGCCGGCGCCTCGATGGCCCGCTCCATGACGCCGAGGATCGTGTGCCGGGCGTCGTGCGCCTGCTGCAGCGCGGCGGCGAGCACGTCGGACGGGATGCCGTTGAGCTTGGTGTCGAGCTGGAGCGCGGTGACGAACTCCGCCGTGCCGGCGACCTTGAAGTCCATGTCACCGAACGCGTCCTCGGCACCGAGGATGTCGGTCAGTGTCACGTACTCGGTCTTGCCGTCGACCTCGTCCGAGATCAGGCCCATCGCGATGCCGGCGACCGGCGCCTTCAGCGGCACACCGGCGGAGAGCAGGGCCAGCGTCGAGGCGCAGACCGAACCCATGCTGGTGGAACCGTTGGAGCCGAGCGCCTCGGAGACCTGGCGGATCGCGTAGGGGAACTCCTCGCGCGCCGGCAGCACCGGGATCAGGGCCCGCTCGGCGAGCGCGCCGTGACCGATCTCGCGCCGCTTCGGCGCACCGACCCGGCCGGTCTCACCGACCGAGTACGGCGGGAAGTTGTAGTTGTGCATGTAGCGCTTGGACTTCTCCGGCGCCAGCGTGTCGAGCGTCTGCTCCATGCGGAGCATGTTGAGGGTCGTGACGCCGAGGATCTGCGTCTCGCCCCGCTCGAACAGCGCGCTGCCGTGCACCCGCGGCAGCACGCCGACCTCGGCGGTCACCTGGCGGATGTCGCGGGGACCCCGACCATCGATGCGAACCTGGTCACGCAGCACCCGCGTGCGCATCTCGGATTTGGTCAGCGACCGGAACGCGGCGCCGATCTCCTTCTCGCGCCCTTCGAACTGCGCGGAGAGCTGCTCGTACGCCTTTTCCTTGACGCGGTCCAGGGCCTCCTCGCGGTCCGCCTTGCCGGCGATCCGCAGCGCCTCGGCGACCTCACCGCGCACGGCCGAGGCGACCGCCTCGAAGACGTCGTCGGTGTAGTCGAGGAAGACCGGGAACTCGGCGACGGGCTTCGCGGCGACCTCGGCGAGCTCGCTCTGCGCGCGGCACAGCTCGCGGATGGCCGGCTTGGCGGCCTCCAGGCCGCTGGCGACGACCTCCTCGGTCGGCGCGGGCGCGCCGCCAGCGACCAGCGCGACGGTGTTCGCGGTGGCCTCGGCCTCGACCATCATGATGGCGACGTCACCGTCGGGCAGCGCCCGGCCGGCCACGACCATGTCGAAGGTGGCCCGGCTCAGCTCCTCGTGGGTCGGGAAGGCGACCCACTGGCCGTCGATGTGGGCCATCCGGGTCGCCCCGATCGGGCCGGAGAACGGCAGGCCGGAGAGCTTGGTCGACATCGACGCGGCGTTGATCGCGACGACGTCGTAGGGGTGCTGCGGGTCGAGCGCGAGGATGGTCTCGACGACCTGCACCTCGTTGCGCAGACCCTTGACGAAGCTGGGGCGCAGCGGCCGGTCGATCAGGCGGCAGGTGAGGATCGCGTCCTCGCTGGGGCGCCCCTCACGGCGGAAGAACGAACCGGGGATCCGGCCTGCGGCGTACATCCGCTCCTCGACGTCGACGGTCAGGGGGAAGAAGTCGAAGTGCTCCTTCGGCTGCTTGCCCGCGGTGGTCGCGGAGAGGACCACGGTCTCGCCGAGTTGGGCGATGACGGAGCCGGCGGCCTGCCGGGCGAGGCGGCCGGTGGAGAAGGTGATCTCACGGGTGCCGAAGGACCCGTTGTCGATCACGGCCTTGCTGTTCTTGTCGCCGAAACTGTTCTGTTCGGTCATCAGTGCGTTGTACTCCTCTACGTCGTGGGACCACGACCTCGGGGAGCTGCTCAGACGGCCGGTCTTCGATTGAAGCGCCCGGGGGAGTCGGCTTTCGCCGACCGGCCCGGGGGCCACTACCGAGGACCGGTGCGCTGACCGGCTCCCTTCACGGGTGGTCGCGCTTGGCCCCTGTACTCGGGTGGTGCGACAGCGGGGAGCGACCGCCGTGGCGATCACTCCCCGCTCAAGTCACCTCCGCAGGCCGAGCCGCTCGATCAGCGCCCGGTAGCGGTTGATGTCCTTCTTCTGCATGTAGTTGAGCAGTCGCCGGCGGCGACCGACCAACAGAAGCAGACCACGACGGCTGTGGTGGTCGTGCTTGTGCACCTTGAGGTGCTCGGTGAGCTCAGCGATCCGCTTGGTGAGGACGGCCACCTGCACCTCGGGCGAACCGGTGTCACCCTCGGCGGTGGCGTACTCCTGGCGGATCTTGGCCTTGGCTTCCTGGTCGAGCGCCATCTTCTCCCTGTTCTGTGGGGGGTTTTCCGCAACAAACCTCGCACCCGCGGCGTCGTGCAGGCACGCGAGGCCCATCGTCGGCAAATCCGACGTCCCGCCCAGGCTACCAGTCCGCCGGGGCGGATATCCGCACCCCCGACCAACCGGGTGTCCCCGCGCGACTACTCCGCGGGCTCGCCCAGGGTCTCCCGCGTGCGGACGACGTCCTCGGTGATCTGCGCCACCAGCGGCTCGATCCCCTCGTACCGGCGCTGCTCCCGCAGGTGCGCGACGAAGTCGAGGCCGAGCCGCTCGCCGTAGAGGTCCCCCTCGAAGTCCAGGACGTACGCCTCCACCCGGCGCTCCCGCCCGGAGAAGGTGGGGTTGGTGCCGATGGAGACCGCGGCCGGCAACCGGGACCCGTGGGCGCCGCCCCGGACCAGCCAGGCGGCGTAGACCCCGTCGGCCGGCACCGCCGCGTGGCGGTGGGTGAGCAGGTTGGCGGTGGGAAAGCCCAGCTCGCGACCGCGCTGGTCGCCGCGGACCACGACGCCCTCCACCCGGTGCGGGCGGCCGAGCGCCGCGGCCGCCGCCACCACATCGCCCGCGTCGACGCAAGCCCGGATGTACGTGGAGGAGAAGACCGTGCCGTTGTCCGAGACGAGCGGGGCATCCTCGACGCCGAAGCCGAAGGTCCGGCCCAACTGTTCCAGCAGCGCCACCGTGCCGGCGGCCTTGTGGCCGAAACGGAAGTTCTGCCCCACGACGACGAGCGCGGCGTGCAGGTGCTCGACGAGGATGTCGTGCACGAACCCCTCGGCCGGAACGCGGGAGAACTCCGGGGTGAACGGCACCACGCAGAGCACATCGACGCCGAGCGCCTCGATCAACTCGGCCTTGCGCGCCGGCTCGGTCAGCACCGCCGGGTGCGAGCCGGGACGGACCACCTCGGCGGGGTGCGGGTCGAAGGTCACCACGACCGACTGGACGCCGAGGTCCCGGGCGCGCTTGACCGCGTGCCCGATCGTCGCCTGATGACCCCTGTGCACGCCGTCGAAGACCCCGATGGTGACGACGGAGCGCCCCCAGCCACCCGGCGCTGCCTCGAAGCCCCGCCACCGCTGCATGACGCTCCCCTAACTTCCCGGTCCACTTACTTCCGTGCCCGCCGCCCGGCGCCGGGCCGGACCATCGCGCGACGGCTCAGGCGGGCGCCAGCACGATCTCCGCCCGTGCCCGACCGTCCCGCTCGCTGACGACCGCGAGCAGTCCCCCGTCGGGATCGAAGACCGCGTACGGGCCGGCGATGCCGATCTCCGTGAGCGGTCCTCCGTGCGAGAGCACCTTAGCCTCATCGGCGGAGGCGACCCGGCGTGGGAAGAACCGGTCGGCCGCCGCCGCCAGCGGCAGGTTGACGACCTCGGGGGCGCGCTCCTCCAACTCCTCGAGGGTGACCGCCTCGGCGAGCGTGAACCCGCCGACGGTGGTGCGGCGCAGCGCGGTGAGGTGACCGCCGACCCCGAGCGCCGTACCGAGATCGCGGGCGAGCGCCCGGATGTAGGTCCCTGAGGAGCAGGCCACGTCGACGTCCACGTCCACCACGTCGGGCTCGGGACGCCGGATGGCGAGCAGATCCAGGCGGGAGACGGTCACCCGGCGGGCGGCCAACTGCACCTGTTCGCCCTCGCGTACCCGCTTGTAGGCGCGCTGGCCGTCCACCTTGATCGCGCTCACCGCGCTCGGCACCTGGTCGATCTCGCCGGTCAGCGGGGCGAGGCCGGCGCGGACGGCCTCGTCGGTCACCTGGCCGGCCGGGGTCGTGGCGACCACCTCACCCTGGGCGTCGTCGGTGATCGTCGACTGCCCGAGCCGGATCGTGGCGGTGTAGGACTTGCCCGACCCGATCACGTACGTGAGCAGCCGGGTCGCCCGGTTGACGCCGATGATCAGGACCCCGGTCGCCATCGGGTCCAGCGTCCCGCCGTGACCGACCCGCCGGGTGCGTGCCAACCGCCGTACCCGCGACACGACGTCGTGCGACGTCATACCGGCCGGCTTGTCCACCACGATCAGACCATCTGCGCTCACACCCGCCAAGCCTGCCAGACCGAGCTCGCGGGTTGTCGCGCGGCCGCCACCGGTGATACCACCCGAACGGATCTTCCGGGCAGCGCTGACCCGATGCCATGATCCTCGTCTGCCGCGCCCACCACGCCGACGGGGAACTCCGTGACCACCAGCGCCGACGAGCCTCCCGACGACCACGCACCCCTGCCGGCCCACGCCACGCGCGAGCGGGTGGAGCTTCCCGAATGGATGCGTAACCCGCCGCCCCCACGGATGACGCTGGGCCGACGCTGGTCGCGGTGGGTGTCCGCGCGGCCGCGGTTGCAGGCGGCGCGGGAGGCGTGGTGGGCATGGCGGGACAGGTCCCGGCTGAGCGACCGCTACCCGCGGGCGACGCCTGTCATCTCGTTCGTGATCGTCGCGGTCACCGCAACGGTCCTGGTGGCCGGGGCGCTGTACCTGTCCGTCAGGATTTTGACGGGTGCAGGGTCGGGCCGATGACCACCCAGCGGCCGGAGCGCAGCCGCAGCAGCAACGCCACCAGACGGGCCACGACGAAGAGCGTCAGCCCGGCCCAGATGCCGCCGAGCCCGAGGTCGAGCGCGTAGGCGGCCCAGATCGCCGGCAGGAACGCGCCGAGCGCCGCGACGATCGTGAGGTTGCGCAGATAGCGGACGTCCCCCGCGCCGATCAGCACGCCGTCAAGGGCGAACACCACCCCCGCGAGCGGCTGCATCGCCACGAACCACGGCCACGCGATCATGGCCTGGCGGTGCACCTCCGGGTCGTTGCTGAACCAGGTCGGCACCGTGCCGGCTCCAGCCGCGATGAGCAGCGCGAAGGCGACGCCGCAGACAGCGCCGATCAGCGCGATGCGCCGCGCCAGCCAGCGCGCCCCGGCCTCGTCACCGGCGCCGAGCGCCGCGCCGACCAGGGACTGCGCCGCGATCGCGACGGCGTCCAGGGCGAGGGCCGTGAAGAACCAGAGCTGCAGGGCCACCTGGTGGGCGGCGACCGCCGCGGTGCCGAACCGGGCTGCCACCGCGGTCGCGGAGAGGAAGCTGGCCTGGAAGGCCGCGCCGCGGACGAGCAGGTCGCGACCGAGGACGAGTTGCCGGGCGATCACCGCGGGTTGCGGACGCAGCGACACCCGCTCGGCGACGAGGGCGCCGACGAAGAGGAGACCGGAGACGGTCTGTGCGAGCGCGTTGGCGACGGCGGAACCGACCAGGCCGAGACCGAGCGGGTAGACCAGCACCGGGCAGAGCACCGCGGAGAGCACGTTCGCGCCGAGCACGTAGCGCAGCGGCCGTCGGGTGTCCTGCACGCCGCGCAGCCAGCCATTGCCGGCGGCGGCGAGGAGCAGACCGGGGGCGCCCAGCGCCGCGATGCGCAGCCACTGCGCGGCGGCGCCGGCCACGTCGGAGCCGCCACCGGCGAGGGCACGGGTCACCGGCCCGGCAAGAGCCTGCAGGCCGAGTGCGAGGAACAGTCCGACGGCGAGCGCCAGCCAGGAGGCCTGGACTCCCTCCCGCACGGCGGCGGCCCGGTCGCCGGCGCCGAAGCGGCGGGCGGAGCGGCCGGTCGTGCCGTACGCCATCACGGTGCCGAGCCAGGCGGCGACCGTCATGACCGTGCCGCCGACCGCGACGGCGGCGAGCGGCACCCGCCCGAGATGACCGACGACCGCCGTGTCGACGAGCACGTAGAGCGGTTCGGCGGCGAGAACGACGAGGGCGGGCAGCGCGAGACCGGCGATTCGCCGGAGGGAGGCGGCGGAGACCGGGGTGTCGGTGGCGGCGGGGCTCATCGCCTCGCATCGTCACATGCCAGACGTAAGGGATGCAAACCCTTGAGCTACTTACATGTACAGCCGCTTTCCCGGTCTTCGCCGGGCGCGGTCCCGGTCACGGCCGGACGGAGACCCGGCCGGCCGTCACCGGGAGGAACCGTCGCTCACTGGCGGGTGTCCATCGACGTCTGCAGGGCACGCCGGGCCTGCTCACGGGCGTCGTCGGTGGTTTCCGGCTTGGGCTTGGTCGGCATCTGAAGGGTCCTTCCAGGGTGCGCCGGGCGCACTCGGGCGCGCCAGCGGCGGGCGATGGTGCTGAACGCCGGCTGCGGCCATCCGGGATCACCGGAGAGGTTGGCCGGGGCAGCGTGAGCCCGGGTCGGTGGACCCTGGAGGCGTACGGGTGTCGTCGTGCGCTGTCACCAGATCCAATGCAGCCGCCTGCGCCGACGTCGGAACCCCACGGCGAGCGCGCTCGATCAGGGCGCCGCTCGAGACGGGCAACGAAGGACCAGTACGACGTGCATCCAGAAACCAAGTTATCGTTCAGGTCCACATTGTGTGCACTGTTCCCGTATTACGGGACGTTAAGGTAGGCGATGATCAATTAGCGGGCGAAGAAATGCCAGCCCACCCACCACCAGAACCCGAACACCCCGAGACGACCCACCGGCATCCGGCCGACCTCGTACTGCATGACATAGGCACAGACGTCCCCGAGGGACGGGATGCGCGAGCCCTCCCGTCGACTGGCCCACTCGATCAAGGCGACCAGCCCGAACGCCAGGACGAAACCACCGATCACGAACAGCCGGGACGCGCTCATCTACGGACCAGCCCCCAGAACGCGCTCAGCCAGCCGAAGTAGACCAGCGACCGGAACAGCCGGTCATCCAGGACCGGGTCGGCGAGCCGGGAGAAGGTCGGAAAGTCGTCCGTCGACCCCAGCACGAACGTGGAGCCCTCGAAGACGCCGAAGATCACCAGGGGCAGCACCCACCAGACCGCGCCCGAGCGGAGCCGCTGCGGCACCGGCCGCCGGGGGACGCGATTGGTGAGCCCGAGCCAGACCAGCGCGCCACCGGTGCCGACGGCATAGAGGTTGGCCTGCGGGGAGAAGGACGGCAGCTGACCACCGACCAACGACATGAGGGCGAGCACGGGCACCGACACGACCGGACGGTCCCAGCTCCGCGGCACCTCTGCGATGAGCTCCGACGGCTGTTCCATCTTTCGATTGTCACCGTCGTCGATCCAACCGGAAAGCGTCCACCGCCCCCCGGTTACCCCTGATCTTCGGGGCACGCTCCGTCCGCGGCGAGTTCAGCGCGGATCGCGTCGACGACCTGCGCCGGGGAGCCGTGCCCGGTGAAGCCCGCCGCCAGCCGGTGACCGCCACCACCGAGCGCCACCGCGACCCGACTGACGTCCACCGCGCCCCTGCTGCGCATGGAGACCGCCCACTCCGCGTCGCCCACCTGCTTCACCACACAGCTCACGTCGGCCTCGATGGCACAGCGCACAGAGTCGATCAACGCCTCGAGCACGTACGCCGACTGCCCGTGCCGCGCCAGGTCGTCCAGGGTCGCGTACGTCCACACCAGGCCACGCCCACCCGCGGCGCGCGGATCGAGTTCCGCCCGCTGGAGCACCTCGCCGTAGAGGCGCACCGCGCCGAACGGGCGGCTGTCGAAGACCCGACGCGAGATCTCCCCCGGCCGGATCCCGGTGGCGATCAACCGCGCGGCCATCTCGTGCACGGCCGGCGTGGTCGCGTCGAACCGGAAGGACCCGGTGTCCGTCGCGACCGCGACGTAGAAGCACTCCGCGATCTCCGCGTCGAGCGGCACACCGAGACGGGCGAGCAGCTGCTCGGCGACGACGGCGGTCGCCGCCGCCGTGGGATCCACCAGATGGGTCCCACCGAACCGGGTGTTGGAGGCGTGGTGATCGAGCACCACGGAAGTCTTCGCGGTGAGCAGCCGGTCGGCGAGCGAGCCGAGTCGGGACGCGCTGGCCGCGTCGAAGCAGAGCAGCAGATCGGGATCGACCCAGACCTGGTCGTCGGGGACGAGCAGGTCGAGACCGGGCAACGCCTGGAACGGCAGGGGCACCTCGGGCGGACCGGGGAAGGTGGCCTGCACCTGCCGCACGCCGAGCCGACGCAGCCCCAGCGCGAAGCCGAGCATGCTGCCCAGCGCGTCACCGTCGGGGTTGACGTGGCAGATCAACAGCACCCGGGCATCGGCCGGCAGATCGCGAACCGCCGCGAGCGCCGCCGACCAGTCGTCCTCGGTGGGACCTCCGTACGCCGCCGGCGCACGTGCCTCGGCCAACACCGAGGCACCCGGAGCGTCGATCACCGCCGCTCCTCGGCGTGATCGGCCACGCCCCGCGCCGCGCCCTCGCTCTCCTCCTCGTCCTCCGCTTCGTCGTCCTCCGCCTCATCGAGCTTGTACGGCTGCGGCTCCCCCGCGAACTGCGCGCCTGCGGCGAGCCGCTGCACCTCCGCGTCGGCGTGCCGCGCCGCGGCGAGCAGATCGTCGATGTGTTTGACCTGGTCCTGCACGTCGTCGAGGACGAAGGTCAGCGTCGGTGAGTGGCGCAGGCCGAGCGCCTTGCCGACCGTGCTGCGCAGCATGCCGTTGGCGCTGTCCAGCGCGGCCGCGGTGCCGGACTGGGCGGCCGCGTCGCCGAGAACGGTGTAGAAGACCGTCGCGTCGCGCAGGTCGGCGGTGATCCGGGCATCGGTGATGGTGATCATGCCGAGGCGCGGGTCCTTGATCGTGCGCACCACCGAAGCCACCAGTTCCCGCACGCGTTCCGCATGCCGGCGCACCTTGGCCGGGTCCGTCATCTCGTCACCTCCGCCGCTTTCTGCCTCCGGGTCCCGGTCGGCGGCGCGTGCGGCGCCGCCCGATCCAGCCCGGCCAACGTGTTGACACTACCTGCGGCCCACCCTGCCACGCCGGGCGGCGGGCGATGGTCACACTGCCGTACGTCCTGCCCGCGATCAGTCATCGGCGCCATACAGCCGCCGTCTGATCGACAGCAGTTCAATCTCGGGTCGTCCGGCGACGAGGTGCTCGCACGCATCGAGAACCTCGCCGACGTGACCGGGTTCGGCGGCCACCACGGCCACCCCGAGTTCGGCCCGGCCGTGCAGGTCGAGGGCGCCCACCTCGGCGGCGGAGACCTCGAAACGGCGGAGGGCGGCCAGAATCGGCCGTACATATGATCTTTTCGCCTTGAGCGACCGGGAGTCACCCGGAAGCAACAGGTCGAAGATCGCGGTTCCGGTATACATCGCGGCACACGATAGCGACCGCGGCGACCGCGCGCCTCCGATTTGATCAACCAGCGGGCAGCAGGGAAACGGCGCCGTCGCCGACCCGGTGGAACCCCGCTGACACGCGGGCGGGCCCGGTGCTTTCGCACCGGGCCCGCCGTGTCGCTTCAACCATCAGGCGCGGGGCTTCTCCCGCATCTCGAAGGTCTCGATGATGTCGCCGACCTGGACATTGTTGTAGTTGCCCAGGGTCAGACCACACTCGAAGCCCTCGCGGACCTCGGTGGCGTCATCCTTGAACCGCTTGAGCGAGCTGATCGTGAGGTTGTCCGCCACGACGGCCCCGTCACGCAGCAGCCGCGCCTTCGCGTTGCGGCGGATGATGCCGGACCGCACGATACAGCCGGAGATGTTGCCGACCTTGGACGAGCGGAAGACGTCGCGGATCTCCGCGCTGCCCAGCTCGACCTCCTCGTACTCCGGCTTGAGCAGGCCCTTGAGCGCCGCGTCGATCTCCTCGATGGCCTGGTAGATCACGGTGTAGTACCGGATCTCCACACCCTCGCGGTCGGAAATCTCGCGGACCTTGTTCGAGGCCCGCACGTTGAATCCGATGATCGTCACAGCCTCGGAGGACGCGCTCGCCAGCATGACGTCGCTCTCGGTGATCGCGCCGACGCCGCGGTGGATGATCCGGAGCTGGACCTCCTCCGGGATGTCCAGCTTGAACAGCGCATCTTCCAGCGCCTCCACCGAACCCGAGACGTCGCCCTTGAGCACCAGGTTGAGCGAGGTCTTCTCGCCCTCCTTGAGCTGCTCCATGAGCGTCTCGAGCGTCGCCCGGCCACGGGAGTTGGCGAAGCTAGCCGCCCGCCGCCGTGCCTGACGCTGCTCGGCGATCTGACGCACCGTGCGGTCGTCCTCGGCCGCCAGGAACGTGTCGCCGGCACCCGGCACCGCGGTCAGACCGAGCACCATCACCGCACGTCCCGGACCTGCCTCGCTGACCGGCGTGCCGTTCTCGTCGAGCATGGCCCGGACCCGGCCGTGCGCGCCACCGGCGACGATCGAGTCGCCCGCCCGCAGCGTGCCCTTCTGGACCAGGACCGTCGCCACCGCACCACGACCCTTGTCGAGGTGCGCCTCGATCGCGACACCCTGCGCCGGCCCGTCGATCGGAGCGGTCAGCTCCAGCGACGCGTCGGCGGTCAGCAGCACGGCCTCGAGCAGCTGCTCGATGCCGGTGCCCGGCTTGGCCGCGACGTTGACGAACATCGTGTCGCCGCCGTACTCCTCGGCGACCAGGCCGTATTCGGTCAGCTGCTGGCGAACCTTGTCGGGGTTGGCCTCCGGCTTGTCGACCTTGTTGACCGCCACCACGATCGGCACGTCGGCCGCCTTGGCGTGGTTGAGCGCCTCGATCGTCTGCGGCATGACGCCGTCGTCGGCGGCGACCACCAGCACCACGATGTCGGTGACCTGGGCACCACGGGCACGCATGGCGGTGAACGCCTCGTGACCCGGGGTGTCGATGACGGTCAGCGCGCGGTCCTCACCCTCGTGCGGCACGTGCACCTGGTAGGCGCCGATGTGCTGGGTGATGCCGCCCGCTTCGCCGGCGACCACGTTCGCCTTGCGGATCGCGTCGAGGAGCTTGGTCTTACCGTGGTCGACGTGACCCATGACGGTCACCACCGGCGGCCGGCTGACCAGGCGCTCTTCCGCGACCTCGGCGTCGAGGTCGATGTTGAACTGCGCGAGCAGCTCACGGTCCTCGTCCTCGGGGCTGACGATCTGCACGTCGAATCCGAGGTGCTCACCCAGCAGCAGCAGCGTCTCGTCGGAGCACGACTGCGTCGCGGTCACCATCTCACCCAGGTTGAACATCTCCTGGACGAGCGAGCCGGGGTTCGCGTTGATCTTGTCGGCGAAGTCGGAGAGCGAGGCGCCGCGCGACAACCGGATGACCTGGCCCTGACCGCGGGGCGCGCCCGAGCTCATGGTCGGAGCGGACAGGTTGTCGAACTCTTGTCTGCGCTGCTTCTTCGACTTGCGACCGCGGGTCGGCCTGCCACCCGGACGCCCGAAGGCACCCGCGGCGCCACCACCGCGACCACGACCGCCGCCACCCGGACGACCGCCGCCACCTGCCGGGGCACCGCCACCGCGGTAACCGCCGCCGCCACCACCGGGGCCGCCACCACCGGGAGCCCCACCGGGCCCGCCACGGAAGCCACCGCCGCCGCCACCGGGGCCGCCACGGAAACCGCCACCGCCGCCGGCACCGCCACCGGGGCCGCCACGGAAACCGCCACCGCCGCCAGCGGGACGACCGGCGCCGCCGCCACCGGGACCACCCGGACGACCCGCGCCGCCGCCGGGACGACCCGGACGCTGCGTGGGCATGGAGGCCGGGCTGGGCCGCGGAGGCATGGAAGCCGGACTCGGCCGAGGCGGCATCCCCGCCGGATTGGGTCGGGGACCCCCACCGGCCGCGGCCGCCGGCCGCTGCGCGCCGCCCGGCGTGATGCCGAACGGGTTGTTGCCGCCGCTACGCGCCGGCGGACGGGCACCGGGACGACCCGGAGTCGGAGCGCCGGGAGCCGCCCCCGGCCGACCGGCCGCGGGCGTGCCCGGACGCGGCGGAACCGCACCCGGTCCCGGCTTCGGACGGGCAGCGCCACCCTCGGCGGGCGGCTCGCGCCGGACCGTTTCGCGCTGCTTGGCGGCCTGTTGGGCGGCCTTGACGGACGCCTCCTGGTCGGCCTTGAGGGCAGCGGCGCGCGCTTCGGCGGCCGCCACCTCGATGTCGTGGGCACTCGCCGGCTTGGCCACCGGAGCCGACGGCTGCGGCGGACCCGGAACCGGACCCTTGGGCTTGGCCGGCGGCGCCGACGGGCGCCGGGGCGGCATGGGCTTGGCGGAAACCTTGGGCTCGCCGCCGGTGCTCACCGGTGCGGCCGCTGCCGGGGCGGCGGCGGGAGCCGCGGCCTCCGACGACGCGACGAACGCACCACGAAGCCGTCGGGCGACGGGCGCCTCGACGGTGCTCGACGCCGACTTGACGAACTCGCCCATTTCCTTGAGTTTGGCGAGAACTGTCTTGCTCTCGACCCCGAGCTCTTTTGCCAGCTCGTGTACGCGGGCCTTACCTGCCACTGCACTCCTCACTCCGAGGTCGTGCGGGCAGTACCCGCAACGACCTCACTCGTGCACTTGAAGCCTGATCATTTCTGGGACTTCATCGTGTGCTCATGTTGGTCGTCCTACCTTGCTTGCGACCCTCGTCCGACCGGATGGTCGGACGTAGTGGTTACCGCACTGATGTGCTCGGCCAGCTCACCGGTGTCGGGGACCCCGGTCAGCCGCAGCGCCCGCCCGAAGGCGCGGCGCCGCTGTGCCAGCGCGAGACAAGCCGGATCAGGATGTACGTGCGCTCCCCGACCCGGCAGCCTGCGGGTCGGATCAGGGCGGAGGCTGTGACCAGCCCCGTTCCCGACCGCGACGACCCGCAGTAACTCGGGGGTCGTCGCACGTTGCCGGCAGCCCACACAGGTGCGCTCCGGCCACGCACGTCGTACCACTGAGGAAGTCTACCCCGCCGCGCCCGAGACCGCGTCGCCCGCCTCCGTCGCGTGATCGCCACCGCCGCGTCGGGGGTCCGGCGACTGCTCGGTGTCGGGACGGATGTCGATCCGCCACCCGGTGAGGCGCGCCGCGAGCCGGGCGTTCTGGCCCTCGCGGCCGATCGCGAGCGAGAGCTGGAAGTCCGGCACGGTCACCCGGGCGGCACGGCTCGCCAGGTCGACCACCTCGACCCGCAACGCCTTCGCCGGCGACAACGCGTTGCCGACGAAGGTCGCGGGATCATCCGACCAGTCGATGATGTCGATCTTCTCACCGTGCAGCTCGCTCATCACCGCGCGGACCCGCTGCCCCATCGGGCCGATGCACGCCCCCTTGGGATTGACGCCGGGAGTCGTCGAACGCACCGCGATCTTCGTACGGTGACCTGCCTCACGGGCGATCGCCGAGATCTCGACCGTTCCGTCGGCGATCTCGGGCACCTCGAGCGCGAAGAGCTTCTTGACCAGGCCGGGGTGCGAGCGCGACAGGGTGATCTGCGGACCGCGGAAACCCTTCGCGACGTGCACCACGATGCACCGGATCCGCTGACCGTGCTGGTAGATCTCGCCCGGGACCTGCTCGGACGACGGCAGCACCGCCTCCAGCTTGCCCAGGTCGACGCTGACGATGCCCTTTTCGGTGCGCGCCTCGTGCGCCTGGATCACGCCGGTGACGAGGTCACCGTCGCGACCGACGTACTCCCCGAAGTGAACCTCGTCGGTAGCCTCGCGGAGCCGCTGCAGAATGACCTGCTTCGCGGTCATCGCGGCAATTCGTCCGAAATCGTGCGGGGTGTCGTCCCACTCGCGGGTGACCGCCCCGGCCTCGTCCATCTCCTGCGCGTAGACAAGGGCCGCGCCGCTCCGGCGGTCGATCTCCACGCGCGCGTACTGCTCCGCGCCCTCCGTGTGCCGGTAGGCCGTCAGCAACGCAGTCTCGATCGCTGCGAGGATCGTGTCGAACGGGATCTCCCGCTCGCGCTCCAGTGCGCGCAGCGCCGCGAGGTCGATGTTCACCTCTCCTCGTCCTCCACTTCCTCGTCATCGGCGACGGCATCGTCGTCCGCAGCGCCCTCGATCTCGTGGAGGTCCTCGTCGGAGACCTCGTCGAGCCGGTTGAACTCCACCTGAACCCGTCCGGGCCCGAGGTCGGCGTAGACCCACTCCTGCACGGCGCCGTCCACGTCCAACGCCACCCGATCATCGTCGGCCGATGTCACCCGACCGGTCACCTGCCGTTGCCCGGCGGCGACCTTCACCAGCCGGCCGACGTTGCGCCGCCAGTGACGCGGCAGGGTCAACGGCCGGTCGACACCGGGCGAACTGACCTCCAGCTGGTATTCACCGGCAACCAGCTCACCGCCGCGCTCCTCGGCGGCGTCGAGCGCCGCCGAGACGGCGCGGGACACGTCGGCGACGGCGTCGAGGTTGATCCCCCCGTCGGCGTCGACGATCACCCGCACGACGTGTCGGCGCCCGGCCCGGGAGACCGAGACATCCTCCACCTCGTAACCCACGGCGGTGACCGCGGGTTCGATCACGGCGCGCAACTGGGCCCGGCGCGCGGCCAGATCCCCTCGCGGCCGCTCCCCTGCCGGACGGGATGCCGGGCGCGATCCAGCCGGTGGCCTACCGGCCGCGCGGCCACGCTGCGTCATCTCGGCACCTCTTCGCGATAATCGGTGGCGTGCGGGACGCGCCACGCCGGTGATGCCCCGGGGCGTCATGCCCAGCGGCTGCGCAGAGCCTAACGCGCGCGCCGACCGCCGGACCGGTCGGCGCACCGATAGACGGAGCGGGCGGCGACAGCGACGCCCACCCGGGGCGCGGATGGTGTTGACTAAGGCTGGTGCGGAGCAGGAACGCGAATGACGATGCGGCCGGCCGGGCGCTGTCCCGACGCGGGGTGCTGCGGCTCGCCGCCGGCGCCACACTCGGCGTCCCGGCGGCGGCGCTGACCGGGTGCGGCCTCTTCGACCGCGGCGAGAAGCCACCGCCGGCGCCGGACCCGTTGGCGCCGCTGCTCGCCTCCGCATGGGAGCTCGCCGCCCGACACGACGCCGCCGCGGCCGCCCATCCCGACCTCTCCGCCCGGCTCACGCCGCTCGCCGAGGCGCACCGGGCGCACGCCGCCGAGCTGGCCCGGATCACCGGCACGACGCCCCCCACCACCACCCCGAGCGGCGGCACGCGCTCGGCCGAGCCCGGCGATGCGAAGACCACGCTGGCCGGGCTGCGCAGCGCCGAGCGGGAGGGGCAGGCGGCGGCCGCCGAGGCATGCCGCACCGCCCCCGGCGCCCGCGCGGCGCTGCTCGGCTCGATCGCCGCCGCCCGCGCCACCCACGTGGAGGTACTCAAATGAGCGAGGGGCTCTCCGCCGCGCTGGCCGCGGAACACGCCGCGATCTTCGCGTACGGCCCGATCGGCGTGCACCTCGACGCCGGCGCCGAGAAGGAGGCGCGCGCGACCGAGGCCGCGCACCGGGCCCGCCGCGACGAGCTGGTCCTGGCGCTCGCCGGCGACCAGGCGACTCCCCCACCGGCCGAGCCCGGGTACGCGCTGCCGTTCCCGGTGACCGATCGGGCGAGCGCGCTGCGGCTGGCGGTCACGATCGAGGAGCGGACCGGGGCGGTCTGGCGCGCGGCGCTGCCCGTCACCACCGGCGCGCAGCGGGCCCAGTCCCTCGACGCCCTCACGGATTGCGCGGTGCGGGCCACCCGGTGGCGACGCATCGCCGGCGTCGTGCCGACCACCGTGCCGTTCCCCGGTCGACCCGGCTGAGGGCGGCTGTCGGCAAGATCACTCGGCCTGCGGTTGCCCATCGCATACCGGGTATGCATACTCGGGCCCGTGTCCATCCGCCACGGCCTCCTCGCCCTGCTCGAACGCGGGCCGATGTACGGCTACCAGTTGCGCGCCGCGTTCGAGGAGTCGACCGGCGCGACCTGGCCGCTGAACATCGGGCAGGTCTACACGACACTGTCGCGCCTCGAACGGGACGGACTCGTACAACCGCTGCCGGAGCACGACGGGGGGCAGCGGCCGTACGAGATCACCGCGAGCGGGCGGGCCGACCTGGCGCTCTGGTTCGCCACTCCGATCAGCCGGACCGACCGTCCGCGCGACGAACTCGCGATCAAGCTGGCGCTCGCCCTGACCACGCCCGGCATCGACGTACGGGCGGTCGTGCAGGGCCAGCGCACGTCGACCATGCGTACGCTGCAGGAGCTGACCCGGCTCAAGGCCCGCGAGGACAAGCCCGGGGAGCTGCCCTGGCGCCTGGTGCTCGACGCCATGGTGTTCCAGGCCGAAGCCGAGGTGCGGTGGCTCGATCACTGCGAGGCGAGTCTGGTCCGGCACCGGCCATCGGCCGCCCCGCCGCCCCGACCGGTCGAACCCCTCGACGCGCCGGAACGCGAGGAGGCGGGACGATGACGGTGCTGCGGCTGCACGGCGTGCACCGCACCCACGGCGCCGGCGCCGCAGCCGTACACGCGCTGCGCGGCGTGGATCTCACCGTCGACGCCGGCGAACTGGTCGCCGTCATGGGCCCCTCCGGCTCCGGCAAGTCCAGCCTGCTCAACCTCGCCGGTGGGCTGGACAGACCGACCCGGGGCGAGGTGCACGTCGAGGGTCGGCAGCTCGACACCCTCACCCGCCGCCAGCTCGCGCAGCTGCGCCGGCGCAGCGTCGGCTACGTCTTCCAGGACCTCAACCTGCTCGCCAGCCTCACCGCCGCGGAGAACGTCGCCCTGCCGCTGGAGCTGGACGGGACCGGCATACGCCAGGCCCGGCGCCTCGCGATGGCCGCCCTGACCGAGGTGGGGCTCGCCGAACTCGGGACGCGGTTCCCCGACGATCTCTCCGGCGGCCAGCAGCAGCGGGTCGCCATCGCCCGTGCGCTCGTGGGCGAACGCCGACTGGTGCTCGCCGACGAACCGACCGGGGCGCTCGACTCGCAGACCGGGGAGGCGATCCTGCGGCTGCTGCGTACCCGCATCGATGCCGGCGCGGCCGGGCTGCTCGTGACGCACGAGGCCCGGCACGCGGCCTGGGCCGACCGGGTGGTGTTCCTGCGTGACGGCGTGGTGGTCGACACCTCCGGCCCGCTCCCGCAGCCGGAGCAACTGCTGGGCGCGACGTGACGGGGACGGCCGGGGCGCCGCGGTGACCGGACGTCTGCGGGGCACGTCGGCCGGCGGGATCGGCGCGTGGCGGGCCGCGCTGCGGATCTCGGTCCGCGAAGCACGCCGGGCGAAGGGCCGCAACGCCCTCGTGCTCGCGATGATCGCGTTACCGGTGCTGGCGCTGAGCTTCGTCGCCGTCACCTACGACATGTTCCACCTCGGTCCGGCGGAGCAGATCGAGCGCGAGCTGGGCACGGCGGACGCTCAGCTGCGCTGGGTATCGCAGGGTCCGGTCCAACAGGACACGCGGGGCGAAGGCTGGTCGAGTGAGGGCGGCGAGAAACGGACGCCGACCACGACCGCGGACATCCTCGCCGCGCTCCCCGCCGGCAGCCGGGCCATCCGGCACGTCAATGGCCGCTCGGTCGGCCTACGGACCGCGAGCGGGATCGCCCAGTTCCAGGCCCGGGGGATCGACCTCGCCGACCCGCTCGCCCACGGCATGGTCCGCGTGCTCGCCGGGCGGGCGCCGGTCGGCGGCGCCGAGATCGCGCTCAGCGAGCAGGCGGCAGACCGCCTCAGGGCGGGGCTCGGCGAACGGGTGACCGGCGGCGACCGGTCGCCGACGTACACGGTGGTCGCCGTGGTGGAGTGGACCGACAACCTGCGCGAGCTGGTCGTCCTGCCGCCGGAGGCGATGCCGGAGCCGGCGGACGGCGGATGGCTGGTCGACACCCCCGCCCCGGTGAGCTGGGCGCAGGTCGGGCAGCTCAACCAGCGCGGTCTGCTGGTGAAGTCCCGCGCCGTGCTGCTCGACCCACCGCCGGCCGGCACGACGCCGTTTTCCCCGTCCCCCGACTATGACACCGAGACCGTCGGCAGCGTGCTTCTCGTCGGCGGTCTGGGCCTGCTCGAGGTGGTTCTGCTGGCCGGGCCGGCGTTCGCCGTCGGCGCGCGGCGCCGGCAACGTGACCTTGCTCTCGTTGCCGCCAACGGGGGCGCGCCCGCGCACCTGCGTCGGCTCGTCCTCGCCGACGGGGTGGTGCTGGGCTCGGCAGGCGCCGTCGTCGGCATCGTTCTCGGGGTGATCGCGGCCGCCGCCGGCCGCCCGATCGTCGAGCAGTACCTGGTCAACGCCCGTGCCGGCGGCTACCGCTTCTTTCCGCTCGCGCTGCTGGGCATCGCCGTCCTGGCCGTCATCACCGGTGTGCTGGCCGCGCTCGTTCCCGCGTACACCGCGGCCCGGCAGGAGATCGTCACGACGCTGGGCGGGCGGCGCGGAGTGATCCGGTCACGCAAGCGCTGGCTGGTCCTGGGTGCGGCGCTCGCGGCGACCGGCAGCGCGGTCGCCGTGTACGGCGCTTCCGACGGCAGCACGAACGCGATCCTTGCCGGCGTGGTGCTGGCGGAGCTCGGGCTGGTCCTCTGCACGCCGAGCCTGGTCGGACTCATCGCCCGCCTCGGTCGCGTGTTGCCGCTGGCCCCCCGCATCGCCCTGCGCGACACGGCACGCAACCGGGCCGCCGCGGCCCCGGCCATCTCCGCCGTGATGGCGGCGGTCGCCGGCAGCGTCGCCCTTGCCACCTTCCTGACCAGCGAAGACCTGCGCCAGGAGGCGTCCTATCAGCCGGCCCTGCCGCCCGGCTACGTGTCCGTCATGCACGGCGACCAGGATCGACCACTCCCACCGGAACGGGTGCGGGTCCTCGCGGACGCCAGCATCGCCCTGACCGACGTGGCCGAACTCCGCCAGCCCGCCTGCCGCGCCGGGAGCGCGCCGGAGGAGTGGTGCGGGTTGCGCCTGCGGATGCCGGCGGCCCAGGTCTGCCCGCTGCGCCGACTGGGACGCCCGCCCACCGCCGCGGAGGAGCGGGCCGCCGCCACGGATCACAGATGCCGGGAGACCGGCCGCACCCTCTACGAGGATTTCACCGGCTCGGCGACCGACGACGGCACCGCCCTGCCGATCCTGACCGGCCTGCCGCGCGCCGACCTCGCCGGCGCGGCGCAGGTGCTCCGCGCCAGTGGAATCGTGGTCAGCGACGCGCGCTTCGTCGTCAACGGGACGGTGACGGTCGACGTCGTCACAGGGTTCACCCCCGAAGGGGAGCCGGTCCGGCGGGGCTCGCTGACGGTGCCCGGGTACGCCCTCACGAACGCCCTCAACACGCCGACGGTGATCTACTCACCCGGCCTGCTCGCGAAGGCCCGGCTCACCACGCGGCAGGTCGGCTTCGCCCTGGCGACCGGCGCCACCCCCACCGTTGCGCAGGAGGAGCGGCTGCGGCAGGCGCTGGTCGAGCTGTCGCCCCGCCTGTACGTGCAGGTCGAGCGGGGAAGGCCCAGTTCCAATCAATCGATCCTGATCGTGCTGGCGATCGCGGCCGGACTGGTCACGGTCGGAGCGGCCGGTATCGCCACCGGGCTCGCGGCCGCCGAGAGCCGGGCGGATCTCTCCACGCTCGCCGCCATCGGGGCCAGTCCATCCGTGCGCCGGCTCCTGTCGCTCAGTCAGGCGGGGGTGATCGCCGGGCTCGGCTCGCTGCTCGGGATCCTGGCCGGACTCATCGCCGGCCTGACCATCCTCGCCGCGCTCGACCAGGCGTACGTGGACACGACCACCGGGCCGACCCGGGTGCCGTACCCGCTCGTGGTCCCCTGGACGACGCTCGCCGTGCTGGTCGTGGTCCCCGTGGTGGCGATGCTCGGAGCCGGACTGCTGACCCGGTCCCGGCTGCCGATCGAACGTCGCCTCGCCTAGGACGTTGCCGCTGCGCCGGCCCCGCCGTCGACGGTTCCGTGACCGCGGAGCCCGGCGCGGGCGTCATCCGAGGCCGCCCCCGATGCCGATCAACCGGCCGACGAGATAGGTGCCGCCCGCGGCCGCCGCACCCATCATCAGCTGCCGCAACCCGTTGCTCCACCACCGCCGGCTGGTGAACCGGGCGACGATGGCGCCGGCCGCGAAGAGACCGACGCCGCCGACGGCGAGCGCCAGCCAGAGCTGCTGGAAGCCGAGAAGATAGGAGAGCAGCGGGATCAACGCGCCCACGGAGAAGCAGAGGAACGACGAGAAGGCGGCCGTCCAGGGGCTGGGCTGCTCGCCCGGCTCGACGCCCAGTTCCTCGCGGACGTGCAGCCGCAACGCCTCTTCGGGGTTGTGCCTGATCGCCTCGGCGACCTGCGTGGCCAGCGTCGCCGGCAGGCCGCGTCGTACCCAGGCCGCGGCCAGCTCACGCGCCTCAGCCTCCGGGTGCCGCTCCAGTTCGCGCCGCTCCTTGGCGATCTCCGCGGCGATCTGCTCGTTCTGCGTCTGCACGCTGGTGTATTCGCCCAGCCCCATCGAGATCGCGCCGGCGACCAGGCCGGCGACCCCGGTGAGCACAATGTCACGCGGGGCCACGCCGCCGCCGCCGACACCGGCGATCAGCGCGATGTTGGTCACGAGGCCGTCCATCGCGCCGAAGACGGCCGGGCGCAGCCAGCCGCCCGAGACGTCGGCGTGGTGGTGCTCGTCGTCGGCGAGGGGCTCGTCGGTCACGGAAGGGTCAGGATCTCGTGACCGTCCTCCGTCACCAGGATCGTGTGCTCGAACTGGGCGGTCCAGCGCCGGTCCTTCGTGACGACGGTCCAGCCGTCTTTCCAGATCTCGTATTCGTGCGTGCCAAGGGTGATCATCGGCTCGATCGTGAAGGTCATCCCGGGCTCCATCACGTCGGTGGGGCGGGGGCTGTCGTAGTGGGGCACGTAGAGACCGCTGTGGAAGGCCTCGCCGATGCCGTGCCCGGTGAAGTCGCGCACTACGCCGTACCCGAAGCGCCGGGCGTACGACTCGATGACCCGACCGACGACGTTGATCTGCCGGCCGGGCGCGACCGCCCGGATGCCCCGCATCATCGCCTCGTGGGTGCGCTCGACCAGCAGCCGCGCGTCCTCGGAGACCTCACCCACGCAGAACGTCGCGTCGGTGTCCCCGTGCACGCCGCCGATGTACGCGGTGACGTCGACGTTGATGATGTCGCCGTCCTCGAGCAGGGTCGAGTCGGGGATGCCGTGGCAGATCACCTCGTTGAGGCTCGTGCAGCACGACTTGGGGAAGCCCTTGTAGCCGAGGGTGGAGGGGTAGGCGCCGTGGTCGCAGAGGAACTCGTGCACGACCCGGTCGATCTCGTCCGTGCTCACGCCCGGCTTGCAGTGCTCGCCCGCGAGCTGCGTCGCCTGCGCCGCGATCCGGCTGGCGAGGCGCATCTTCTCGATCGTCTCGGCGCTCTGCACGTGGGATCCGCGCCACTCCTGGGGGCGCTTCTTCCCGACGTATTCAGGGCGGACGATGTGTGACGGCACCTGCCGCCATGGGGAGAGAGTGCCTGGGGTGAGCGGCGCACGGACAGTCATGACTGCCAGCCTATCGCCGGCACGGACGACGGCTCACGCTTCGACCCGCCCTTCGCCGCACCCCGGGCGATTGTTGCCGTAGGGGAACTAGTGTGCCATCGTTGTCCGGTGGATCAAGAAGGCCAGGAGTCTGTCTTCTCCGCGACGACGGAGTTCGACGGCGACCACGCCACCGTGCTCATCCGTGGCGAAGTCGACATGTCGACGGCGGAAACGATGTTCCAAGCAGCGACCCGCGCCACGGCGACCCGGGTGACGCTGGACCTCCGGGAGGTGTCGTTCTTCGACTCGGCCGCGATCCAGGCCCTGATCCGGCTCACCGACCACTACCCGGCCGGTCTGGTCGTGATCCCATCGCGCCAGGTCCGCCGGGTGCTCGACATCTCCGGCCTCGGCGAACAGCCCTGGCTGCGGCCGCGCTGACCCGGCTCGTCGCGTCCATCCCGGTCGTATCCGGATCACTGCGGCCCGCACGACCAGCATCAGCTGTCCAGCGGGCGGCGCAGCGTGACCTCGGTCCCGTCCGCGGTCCGGCTGACCGTCAACTCCGCGAGCGCGCCGATCAGCGCGAGCCCCCGACCGCGGAACCCGCCCTCCGTCGCCGCACGCCACTGGCCGGTGTCCCGGACCCGCGCGACGACCGTCCGGTCCTCGATCGCGACCTCGACGAAGACCACCGGCTCGATGGGCGTCATCGGATGCTCGATGGCGTTGGCGGCGGCCTCGGAGATCGCGACGGTGAGGTCGAACAACGCCGACTCGGTCACGTTGTGGGCGACGAGGAAATCCTCGAGACGCCGGCGCAGCACGGTCAACTTCGTCGGATCGGCCGGCAGCCGCAGCGCGAACCGGTCGAGGTGGGCGGCTTCCAACGCCAACACGGCGACATCGTCGCGCCGGCGCTGACGCCTGACCCGCGCCACCATCCGGTCCACCAGGTCCTCGACGTGGTCGCACGCGCTGACCGCGTCGTCACAGAGCCGCGCCAGGCCCTCGTCGATGCCCTCCGCGCGATCCTCGATCAGCCCGTCCGTGTAGAGCAGGATGCGCGATCCGGGCTCCAGCTCCGTTTCCATCGTCACGTACGTCGTGCCGGGGATCGCGCCGACCGGCGGACCCAGCGCCCGCTCGTGCACGAAGCCGCACGAGGATCCGGGTGACGAATCACCGGGAGTGATGATGAGCGGGGACGGGTGGCCCGCGCTGGCGTAGCGGAGCTGGCCGGTGCGCGGGTCGAACCGCAGGCAGAACACGGTCGCGAGGGAGCGTCCGTCCATCGCGCGGACCAGCCGGTTGAGCCGGGTCAGCGCCGGGCCGGGGTCGAAACCCTCCAGCACGTACGCCCGCAGCGCGTTGCGCAGTTGCCCCATCGTCGCGGCCGCCTGCACCCCCTTGCCGACCACATCGCCGATGACCAGGACCAGCTCTCCACCGTCCGCCGGGATCACGTCGTACCAGTCGCCACCCACCTCGGCCTCGCTGTTGCCGGGCAGGTAGCGGCTGGCCAGGATCACCCCGGCCACCTTCGGCAGCGACTGGGGCAGCAGGCTGTGCTGCAGCGTGGTCGCGATCCGCTGCTCGGCCTCGTAGAGCTGGGCGTTCTCCAACCGCACGCCGACCAACCGGGCGAGCTGGGCGAGGACGACGTCCTCGGTGTCGGCGCCGACCTCGTCGCCCGACCACACCCGCAGCTCGCCGAGCTGCTCCCCGGTGGTGCCGACCAGCGGCACCACCGCGGAAGGCTCGGTACCGGAATCGCCACCGCCGTCCGCCTCGTACCGGGCGCCGGGGACCGAGGCCACCACCCGCGCGGCGGCCACCATCTGCTCGGCGTGCTCGGCCGCGACCCTGATCACGTCGGCGGTGGAACGCGCCGTGTTGACCGCGACCGCCGCGTCGGCGAGCGCGCGCAGTTGCCGGATGGTCCGGCCGCGCAGCTGCCCCAGCTCCAGGCTGGCCCGCACCCGCGCGACGAGTTCCTGGCCGGAGAAGGGCTTGACGAGGTAGTCGTCGGCGCCGGCCGCGAGCCCTTCCACGGCCGCCTGCTCGCCCGCACGGGCGGAGAGCAGCACGATCGGCAGGTGCCGGGTGCGCGGATCGCCCCGCAACCCCGCCACCAGCCCGAACCCGTCGAGTCCCGGCATCATCACGTCGCTCAGGACCAGATCGAACGGCGTGGTCACCGCGGCCTCGAGCGCGGCCGCACCGTCCGGCACAGCCACCACCTGCCAGTACGGCGAGAGCAGCCGGACAACGTGGTCCCGCAGATCGGCGTTGTCGTCGGCGACCAGGATGCGTCCGGGACGGCGTGCGCCGGGCCGCCCCCCGTCCACGGCGGGCGCGTCCCGCTCGCGGTCCCACCACGCCGTGTCCTCGAGATACAGCTCGGCGGCGCCGCTGTCGGTCAACGGCAACCCGGTCGCCCGCACCCGCTCCGCCGGAAGATGGGCGTCCCCGAACGGCACGGTGACGGTGAAGGTGCTCCCCTGGTCGAGCCGGCTCTCGACGGCAACCGAGCCGCCGTGCAGCTCGGCGAGCTGTCGGACCAGAGCGAGACCGATGCCGGTCCCCTCGGTGACGCGCGACGGGGTGCCGACCACCCGATGGAAGCGTTCGAAGAGCTGCGGCACCTCATCGGCCGGGATCCCCACCCCGGTGTCGATCACTTCGAGTCGGGCGTCCCGCTCGGTCGCGCGCAGCCGGACCGTGACGCTGCCGTCGAAGGTGAACTTGAGCGCGTTGGAGAGAAGGTTGAAGACGATCTTCTCCCACATCTCCCGGTCCACCAGGACTGGCGCGCGCAGCGGTGGACAGTCGACCACCAGGCGCAGTCCGACCCGCTCGGCCGCGGACCGGAACGTGCTCGTCAGCCGGGCGGTGTAGTCGGCGAGGTCGGTCGGTTGATAGACGGCGGAGTGCCGCCCCGCCTCCAGGCGCGAGAAGTCGAGCACGGTGTTGACGAGCTTGAGCAGCCGCAGCGCGTTGCGCTGCACGACATCGAGCGGCTCCTGATATCGCGCCGGGAGGTCCGCCTCGGACAGCACGTCCTCGATCGGGCCGAGGATGAGCGTCAACGGGGTGCGGAACTCGTGGCTGACGTTGGCGAAGAAGGTGGTCTTGGCCCGGTCGAGGGCGGCGAGCTGCGCGGCCCTCGACCGCGCCTGCTCGTACGCGCGTTGGTTGGTCACCGCGCTGGAGACCTGTGCCGCCAGCAGGTCGAAGAAATTCCGGTACTCCCCGACCAGTGCCAGATGCCGACTGATCCCCACGACGAGGGCGCCCGCCGACTCGTTGGCGGCGGTGATGGGGAGCACCAGCACCCGGGCGGCTGCGGTCTCGGGGGCCACCGCGACGAAGTCCGTGGCGTCGGCGAGAGTCGCCGGCCCGCCGCCGAGCACCTGGGCCAGCGCCGGGGGCAACGCCACGTCCCCGTCGGCCCGCCGCACGACGATGCTCTCGTCCCCCACCCCGCTCCAGCCGGTCAGCTCCTCGGCGCCGGGATCACCGAGGTAGAGCAGCGAGAACGGAACGTCCGCAGGGTGGCCGCCGAGCACCCGGGCCGTCTCCTCGCCCAGTTGGGACGCGGTCTTCATGTCGGACAGCCGGGAACCCAGCTCGGCCAGGGCGCGCAGCCGCCGCTCGCCGAGCACCCGTCCCGTCGTCTCGCTGACGATGCAGAAGATCCCGCCGATCGTGCCGTCCTCGACGCGCAGCGGGTCGTAGGAGATGTCGAAGTACGTCTCTTCGAGGTAGCCGTACCGCTCCAGCAGGAACGGATGGTCCCGGCTCTGGTACGCCTGCCCCGAGCGGGCCACACCGACGAAGAGGGGAGCGAGGACCGGCCAGAGCTCGCCCCAGTGTTCGCGGGCCGGCCGGCCGAGAGCTCCGGGGTGTTTGCGGCCGATGGTGGGCAGGTAGGCGTCGTTGTAGAAGGCGACGTGCTCGTCGCCCCAGAACATGACGATCTGGGACTGCGACGCGAGCATCATGCTGACGGCGTGCGAGAGGCTCGCCGGCCAGGTGTGCGGGGCGCCGAGGGGCGTTCCGGACCAGTCCAGCCCACGGATGCGGCCACCCATCTCGCCGCCGGCGTCGAACGCCGCCGCGAGGGCCGCCGAGGGGGCCGCGCCCGTGGAGAGGTTTTCGTCACCCTCCGGAGCTGACCTCATCAAGCCCTCCTGCGACGGCCGGTAATGGAAGGGCGTCGCTCTTCCGCCGTCACCGCCTTCTACCCCAACGATCCATGACCGTAACGCCCCTGTGACGACAACTACCCGCGCGGCGCTCGCGCGCGTGCCGGGGAGATGGCCGGCAGGCCGTCGATGCTGACGGCGTTCTTGGTGACCCGGTAGTCGGCCAGATCGGCGGCGCTGCGCCGGGAGTGGGCCTGGACCAGCAGGTCGCGGTCGCCCTGGTAGCTCATCAACGGAACAGCGAAGCCGCACGAGTCGCTGACCCGGGTCACGTCGACGGTGATCACCGCGCGGAGCCCGTGCCGGTCGGGCGGGGCGGGAAAGGCGGCGAGCAGATCGGCGAAGCCAGGGTCGTCGACCGGTACGGCGACGCCCCGCCCGTGCAACCGGACGATCTTGGGTGCGCCGTCGAACGCGCAGAACATCAGGGTGATCCGCCCGTTGTCGCGCAGGTGTGCGATCGTCTCCGCGCCACTGCCGTGGTAGTCCAGATAGGCCACCCGCGCCTCATCGAGCACCACGAACGTGCCGGTCATGCCCTTGGGCGAAACATTGACGTGCCCCTGCGCGCCGCTCGGCGCGGTGGCCACGAAGAAGACCGGCTGGGCCTCGACGAACTCCCGCAACCGCCCGCTGATCCCGTCGTACACCTTCCCCATGATCGTGATCCTGTCACGGCGCTGCCGGAAACGGAACGATTTATCGATGGGTTGCGCGCACCAGGGCGGCGAACGGACGCACGTCGGCCGCCGCTTCGGGATGCCACTGCACGCCGAGCACGAACCGGCGGTCGCGGTCCTCGATCGCCTCGATCACCCCGTCGCCGGCCCAGGCGGTCGGGCTCAGCCGCCCCGGATCGGCCACCCCCTGATGGTGGTAGGTGTTCACCTCCCGATCGCCCGCCATCACCTCTGCGACGAGACTTCCGGGGGCGAACCGGACGGGGTGCGAGCCGTAGCGGCCCGGCGCCGGCCGGTGCTCGGAGTGCCCGACGACATCGGGCAGGTGCTGGTGCAGGTGGCCGCCGTAGGCGACGGCGAGCAGTTGCATGCCCCGGCAGACACCGAGCACCGGCAGGTCCGCGTCGAGCGCCGCGCGCAGCAACGTCATCTCGCCGCCGTCCCGGTCCGGGCGGCTCTCCGTACGCGGCGCCGGGTCCGCGCCGTAAAGATCGGGACCGACGTCGGCGCCACCGGCCAGGACGAGACCGTCGAGTAGCCGCAGCACATCCGCGTCGACGTCGTCGGGTGGGAGCACGACCGCGCGGGCGCCGGCCCCGGTGACCATCCGCACATAGGCGTACGGCACCAGCGCCGCCGGCACGTCCTGCCACACCGCCCACGACGCGGGCTCGACGTAGGACGTGATGCCGACGACCGGTCTCACAGCGGGGTCACGTACGCGCCGGTGATGCCGCCGTCGACGACGAACTGGGACGCGGTCATGAAGGAGGCGTCGTCGCTGGCGAGGAAGGCCACGGCGGCGGCGATCTCCTCGGGCCGGCCGAACCGTCCCATCGGCACGTGGACCAGCCGGCGGGCGGCCCGCTCCGGGTCGTTGGCGAAGAGCTCCAGCAGCAGCGGGGTGGCGATCGGTCCGGGGCAGAGGGCGTTGACCCGGATCCCCTCGCGGGCGAACTGCACACCCAGCTCGCGGGTCATCGCGAGGACGCCGCCCTTGCTGGCGGTGTAGGCGATCTGCGAGGTCGCCGCGCCCATCAACGCCACGAACGAGGCGGTGTTGATGATTGAGCCCTTCCCCTGCCGCTGCATGTGCGGGATGGCGTACTTGCAGCAGAGGTAGACGCTCGTGGTGTTGACCCGCAGCACCCGCTCCCACGCGTCGAGACCGGTGGTGAGGATCGAGTCGTCGTCCGGCGGCGAGATGCCGGCGTTGTTGAAGGCGATGTCGACCCGGCCGTGCCGCGCGGCCACGCCGTCGAAGAGCTCACGCACCTGCTCCTCGTCGGCGACGTCGCAGGCGACGAAGTCGCCGCCGACCTCCTCGGCTGCCGCCCTGCCGGCCTTCTCGTCGACGTCGACGCTGACCACGCGCGCGCCTTCGGCGGCGAAGCGCCGTACGGTCGCCAGCCCGATCCCGCTGCCGGCCCCGGTGACCACCGCGACCCGATCCTGCAACCGCCCCTGCACGGCATCTCCCTTTTTTTGGTATGCGCTATCTGCTGTATTCGCTATTCGTCGGTGGCGATGAACACGTTCTTGACGTCGGTGAACGAGTGCAGCGCGTCGGGGCCGAGTTCCCGGCCGAGGCCGGACTGCTTCATCCCGCCGAACGGCGTCGAGTAGCGGACCGACGAGTGCGAGTTGACACTGAGGTTGCCGGACTCGACCCCGCGGGCGACCCGGATCGCCCGCCCCACGTCGCGGGTCCAGATCGAGCCGGAGAGCCCGTAGTCGGTGTCGTTGGCGAGCGCGACCGCGTCGGCGTCGTCGTCGAACGGGAGCACCGACACCACGGGCCCGAAGATCTCCTCCCGCCAGTGCCGGTCGGCGGCGGAATCGGCGAGGAGCACGGTCGGCGCGTACCAGTAGCCGGCCCCCTCGGGCGCTCTCCCCGTGAACGCCACCCGTGCGCCATCCACATAGGACGCGACGGCGTCGCGCTGTCCCGCCGAGATGAGCGGGCCCATCTCCGCGCTCTCCAGCGCCGGATCCTCCACCCGGAAGGCCCGCACCGCCGGTTCGAGCAGCTCCAGGAAGCGGTCGTGGACCGACCGCTGGACCAGGATCCGCGACCGGGCGCAGCAGTCCTGCCCGGCGTTGTCGAAGACGGAGTACGGCGCCGTGGCCGCCGCCTTCTCCAGGTCGGCGTCGGCGAACACGATGTTCGCGCTCTTGCCACCCAGCTCCAGCGTCACCCGCTTCACCTGGTCGGCGCAGCCCGCCATGATCCGCTTCCCGACCTCGGTCGAGCCGGTGAAGCAGAGTTTGCGGACCGCCGGGTGGGTGACGAAGCGCTCCCCCACCACGCTGCCCTTGCCGGGCACGACGGTGAGGACACCGTCGGGAAGCCCGGCTTCGAGGGCCAACTCGGCGAGGCGGATGGCGGTCAGCGGGGTGAGCTCGGCGGGCTTGAGCACGACCGTGTTGCCGGCCGCGATCGCGGGCGCGAAGCCCCAGCCGGCGATCGGCATCGGGAAATTCCACGGCACGATCACGCCGACCACGCCGAGCGGCTCGTGGAACGTCACGTCGAGCCCGCCGGCCACCGGGATCTGCCGGCCGGTCAGCCGTTCCGGCGCGCCGGCGTAGTAGTCGAGCACGTCGCGCACGTTGCCCGCCTCCCAGCGCGCGTTGCCGATCGTGTGCCCGGCGTTGCGGACCTCGAGCTGCGCCAACTCCTCGCGGTGCGCGTCGACGACCGCGGCGAAACGTCGCAACAGCCTCGCCCGGTCTCCGGGCGACACGTGACGCCACGACTCGTACGCCCGCCGCGCCCGTTCGATCGCGGCATCGGTCTCCTCCACCGACGCGGAGTGCACCGTCGCCACCGACACCCCGGTGGCCGGGTTGATCACCTGAGTCAACGCCGCTCCCCTGTCGTCACAAACGTTCGAAGCCACGGAACAGCTCCCAGTCGGTCACCGCGGCGTCGAAGGCGGCCAGCTCGACCCGCGCGTTGTTGGCGTAGTGCGCCAGCACCTCGTCGCCGAAGGCCGCGCGGGCGAGCGTCGACTCCTCCCACAACCCGAGCGCGTCGCGCAACGTCGGCGGGACGCGCGGCGCGTCCCCGTCGTCGTAGGCGTTGCCGGCGACCTCCTCTTCCAGCTCGAGCTCGTTCTCCAGCCCGTGCAGCGCGCCGGCGACGAGCGCGGCGATCGCGAGGTACGGGTTGACGTCCGCGCCGGGCACCCGGTTCTCCACCCGCATGCCCTCGCCGTGCCCGACGACGCGCAGCGCGCAGGTGCGGTTGTCCGTGCCCCAGCGCACCGCCGTCGGGGCGAACGATCCCGGCTGATAGCGCTTGTACGAGTTGATGTTGGGGGCGAACAGGAGGCTGAACTCCCGCATCGTGGCGAGCAGCCCGGCGACCACCCGCTGTCCGGTGACGGAGAGGCGCCCGTCCCCGCCGGGCATCGCGGACGATCCATCGGCGGAGCGGAGCGAGAAGTGGATGTGGCAGGAGTTGCCCTCGCGCTCGTTCGGCTTGGCCATGAAGGTCAGCGCCATGCCCTCCAACGCGGCGATCTCCTTGGCCCCGTTCTTGTAGATGACGTGGTTGTCGGCGCAGGTGATCGCATCGGCGTAGCGGAACGCGATCTCGTGCTGGCCGAGGTTGCACTCGCCCTTGGCGCTCTCCGGCACCAGGCCGGCGCCGGCCATCTCGTTGCGGATGCGGCGCAGCAGCGGCTCGACCCGGGCGGTGCCGAGCAGCGAGTAGTCGACGTTGTAGAGGTTCGCCGGGGTGAGCTCGCGGTAACCGCGCCGCCACGCCTCCTCGTACGAGTCGCGGTAGACGACGAACTCCAGCTCGGTGCCGGCGTACGCGGTCAGTCCGTGCGCCGCGAGCCGGTCGAGCTGCCGGCGCAGGATCTGCCGTGGTGAGGCGGGCACCTCGCCCGCGCCGTCTAGCCAGGCGAGGTCGGCGAGAAGCATGGCGGTGCCGGGCTGCCACGGCACGCGGCGCAGCGTCGCCAGGTCGGGCACCATGGCGAAGTCACCGTAGCCGCGCGTCCAGCTCGACATCGCGTAACCGTCCACGGTGTTCATGTCGACATCCACGGCGAGCAGGTAGTTGCAGCCTTCGCTGCCGTGCGCCACCACCTCGTTGAGGAAGAACGGGGCGTGGAACCGCTTGCCCTGTAGCCGCCCCTGCATGTCGACGAGGGCGAGCACGACGGTGTCTATCTCGCCGGCGTCGACCGCCAGGCGGAGCTCTTCGAGGGTGAGGACGGGGGCGGGGGTGGTCATCGGTGGACCTCCATGTTAAAGGTCTACTAGTAATCCAATGGATCGTCAATGGGCCGGACGCCAAGGTCACCCGAGCAGGCCACGCAGCAGTTCGGCCGTACCGTCGCAGTGCTCCTCCATCACCGCCCGGGCGGAAGCGGCGTCACCGGCGAGGATCGCGTCGACGGCCCGGGTGTGCTGCGCGTCGGAGTGATCGAGGTTGCGCGCGATGACCGGGATCGCGCCGAGCAACTGGTCCAACGTGAGTTGCACGTCGGCCACGGCGGCCGCCAGCGACGGGCTGCCGCTCGCCGCGGCGATGGCGAGATGCAGGCGGGAGTCGGCGACCCGCCGGGTGGCCGGGTCGCGGTCGCACTTGCTCACCGCGCTGCTGACCGCACCCGAGCAGACCCGTCTCAGTGTGGAGGAGATGGCGGTCTTCGGGTTCGGTCTGATG
>NZ_JBFANZ010000045.1:0-31672 GCF_040659735.1 Micromonospora sp. NPDC049679 | reverse complement strand
TTTGCCTTTTTGTTTTTTTTTCCATCACGCGGCCCCGCCCGGGGCCCCCGCCGGCCCGGCCCCGGCCTGCTGGCGACCTCCGGCCGGCATCGGCCGGGCCGGCCGGCCACGCTGACGGAACACAAGACCCTGAAGACCCTGGGCTCCGCCCAGACCCGGCCACTCCTCGGAGATCAGGGGGCGGATCCCCTCGCCGGGCACCACAAGGGCTACCAGCCTCCCCGGACGGGGCCAAGGTCGTTCGGCTGGTGAGGCGCTCCACCTTGTCCCCGTCCGGCGAGGCTGGACGGTCTACGACTGCCCGACGAGGAAATCCGCTAGCGCCGCTTACGTCAGTGCTTTCCGCGAGTACCGAGCTTCGCCAGCAATCCAAGCAGCCCAGCGCCGACGAACAGACCGATGATGGCGAAAGCAAGGGTCTGCACCAACCAGTGAGTGCCGCTCAGGAGCGACGCGGCCAGCCAAGCGCAGAGAAGCCCGGCCAGCGGTCCTGCCACCAGCGCAACAACGATCGCCGTTAGTCGTTGACCGCTGCTGGCGTTCAAGTACGTGTTGAACCTGCTGCCCGAACGTTGATCGTGCTCCGACATGTCGCCCTAACTACCCAAGTGCCTGAGTGCCAGAAACCGGAACTCGGCCATGGCCCCGCGTGTCGTACAGCCATCCGTACAGCCCAGACCGCCAGCCAACGCCGACGCCATCCGACACTGACGGACGGGCTGAGCAGGAGAACGCCTCCCCGACCAGCCCGCTCCGATCTTCTTCTAATCCCAAGGCCGCAGGTTGGAATCCTGCCGGGCGCGCCACCCCACCGCACGTCACCGGCGCGCGGCTCGTCCGCCGGACGATCACCGCGGCCCTCGTAGAGCCATTCATTCAGCCAAGTCACCCGAACAGATGGCGCGCGGCCTCGTCCACGCCCGCCCGTTCATTCTCAGGACAGGCCGACATCCGCGCGGATCTTGTGCCAGGTCCGGTCGATATGGTCCGGGTCCATCGGCTGCCGGCCTTCGACGGGAAGACCGGGCCGTGATCCTGCCACCGCTCCCCCAGCGCCAGGCGGTCCATCGACCGCTGCCGACGGTGCGCCCGGAACAGCGCGAGCGTCTGCGCCGGAACCGGCACAGTTCGACGCGACCGGGTCGTCTTCGGCTCGGCCATTTGAAGCCGCCCATCCGCGCGCTGCACCGTTTGCCGAACAGTCAGAGTGCCAGGGTCGAAGTCGATATGTGACCGCCGAAGCCCGAGCAGCTCACCGCGGCGAAGTCCGACCGTGAGCGCGCAGACGTACAGCGCCTCGAAGCGATGACCACGCAGGACATCAAGCCGGCCCACACAGGCGAAGACCGCTACCGCCGACGTTCCGATTTTCAGCCGGAGCATTGCGGCTTACTCAGCTATGCAGCGAGGATGGTCCACCATGACTGATGATCGTTCGCAGGGGTCCGCGCTTGTCCAGTGGAGCGCCATGACGGTCGACTGTCCGGAGCCGAATGTCATGGCGGACTTCTACGCCGCTTTGCTCGGCGGAACGGTCACCCGCCGCATCGCCGGTGAAGCCAATGTGGACGCAGCGGGCAAGCTCATCATCTTCCGCGCCACGCCGGACTACCGGCCCCCGACCTGGCCCTCGCCGGAGGTGCCGATGCACGCACACTTCGAGTACGTCGTGGAGGACCCGCGTGCCGCAGCCCAGCAACTACTGCCACTTGGGGCCAGCCTGGCGGCGCACCAGGACCCGGACAATCCGAACCTGCTGGTCATGCTCGACCCGGCCGGGCACCCGTTCTGCCTGATCCGTAGCAGCGCGGCGGTGCGTCACTGACCAGGGGCTGGCGAGGCTCAGATCGACAGACAGCGCCCTAGCTAACCGTGCCACTGCTCGGCGAGCAGTCCGTAAATCACGTTGTCCGTCCACTCGCCTTTCGTCCAGTGGTCCTGGCGCAGGTGCGCTTCCTTGACCATGCCCACACGTTCGCACAGGCGCGCCGATGCCTCGTTCCGGGCATCGACGTGAGCGATTACGCGGTGCATGCCGCAATGCCCGAAGGCCACGCCGATGAGCGCGCGAACTGCCTCGGTGGCAAACCCGCGGCCCGACACCGACGGGTGGAAAGCCCAGCCCATTTCTCCGCGAGATAGCGTCTCGTCGGCTGGCCACAGAACAACATCGCCGACGACCTCGGCCTTGTGCTCCACCAGCAGTGCCAGACGGGACTCCGTCCCGGTGATGCCCGAGCTGTGGATCCGCTTGGCGACAATCTTGGCCGCGAACTCGCGCGACCACGGCTCCCAGGGGATGTAGCGAGCAACGATCGGGTCGCTGTAGTAGGCGAGCAAGGCATCCACGTCATCGACTCGGTACCCGCGTAGTAGCAGTCGCTCGGTACGGATCGGCAGTGTCAGCTGAGACATGTCGCCCAGTATCAGCTTCCCTGACTCATGGCGCGCTCGACGGTCCCCCAGACGGACTCTCTGATCGAACGCCCTCGCCGCGGCATGCCCGATACACGCCGACCGCTTAGATACGAGCGGTAACCACCGTCAACGACAACACCCGTCAAGAATTCATAGACTTACGGGCGATGAGGCAGCCCTGTGCGGTCTTGTCCGTAGCCTCAGGCTCGCGTACTGCGGTCATCCACAGCTCGAAGCCTGCCTCGCGCAGCAGATCGGCTACCTCGTCCGGTCGTTGCCGGTACCAGTCGAGGGAGACAGTCTTGCCGCAGAACTCAGCGCGATGGCCGCGCTCGTCGCCGATCTGGAAGCCCAGCATCAACAGTCCGCCCGGCGCGAGCGCCCGGTGAAACTCGGCGAAGACCTGCGGCCGCCGCTCCCACGGAATGTGGATGATCGAGTAGTAGGCGAGCAGCCCGCCAAGGGAAGCGTCCTGCAGGTCCAGCGCCAGCATCGACCCCTCCTCGAACCGCAGGTCCGGGTAGGTTCGGCGAGCCAACGCCACCATCTCGGGCGACAAGTCAATGCCGAACGCGTCCAGCCCCAGGTGGTTCAGCAGGACCGTCACGTGGCCCGGTCCACAACCGACGTCGGCGACGGGCCCGTTGCCGCCAGCTCGCACCAGCTCCGCGAAAGCGGTGAGCAGCGCGCGGTCAAGGGGCATGCGGTCCAGGTACGGGGCCACCATGTCGGCATACTCGGCAGCGATAGCGTCATACGAGTCCCGCGTGGCGGACACAAACGATGCATCCATCATGCCGTAGAGAATAGGTGGCCATCGACGGCAGGCCGTGCTGCACAGCCAAGACCACTTGTGACGCGGACGCCCTCCGACAACAGCAGACGGGCCGACCACGGAGTTGGCCACCTGGCCAGCAGTCCGAGATCTTGCAATCCCAGACCCGCAGGTTCGAATCCGGCCGGACGGCACCGCGACGCAGGTCAACTGCCGTCCTCGCATCACTTCCACGTGCGGCCGGATCCCCCGCCCATGAACCTGGTGTTCGGGTGCGGTGGCGACACTTGCTTCGCATGGCTCTGGGATGGCGGCGCGGGCGGCGGGTCGTGCTCAACGTGGCGGCTGGCGTTCTGCGTCTGCCACTCGCGAAGCGCGTTTCTGAGGCGTGCTGCGTGTTCCTGCGACGCGGAAAGGTCACGATAGAGCGCGTTCATCTCTTCCGCGACGCGGTTGAGGAAGTGGTGCACCTCCGAGGGGTCGAGCCCCCGTCGACCGAACTTGGTCGGGCTGAATCGCTTTCGCCGCACCTCGCCTGGAAGGACACGAGAGACACGTCTGGCGTGGTACACGCTGCCGGGGGTGTGTTGGGCGACAGGCGTCGAGATCGCGACGGTGTCTGCTCTGGCTGGGGTAACAGCCGTCGTAAAGATCCGAACGAGCTGCTGGACGGAGCGATACATGAACGGGACCTTTCGGGTCGCGGGCATGAGGAGCCCTTACATCCATGGGTGAAGTGAGCAGGGCGGCTAGTGAGCGCTGCAAAGCCGACACCCGGACGAGTGCCTCCACGCGCCCCTGCGGCGTGCCGTCCGGCGTGAGTCGCTGGCCCTGCACCCACACCCACTCGTTGTCGTAGTACGAAGACAGGTCGTCGCGCACGTGCTCAACCCGCAGTCGCAGCGGATAGTCGCCGTACTGCCAGTACTCGCGCGCGAGGTGAAGCACCTGGCCGACCGGCAGGGGCGGCAACGGAGGTAGCCGTGTCATGGCTGCTCGCCCTCGACCGCGCTTGGCTTCCCCGAGGCGCAAACGCTGCATGTCAACGTCCTGCCACAGAAGCCGCACCAGCGGCGCGAGGTGCGGTAGGTGCACATCCCACCGGCGAAGCCGACCAGTAAACCCAGAAGTCCAGAGACAGCGCCCCACATGATCTTCCTCTTGATCTCGCAGGCCACGGGAAGCCCGAAGTCGTACGAACTCTCGCGACTTCCGGAGGAGACGTAGTACGTCTCACCGGCGACGATAGGCCGTTGTCAATGGAGACGCAAGACGTCCTACGTCGTGGGTACAGCTGCTTGTGGCGGCGCTGGAACAAGGAGCGGCGTACGCTGCGCAAGACCTCCTACGACCAGGGATGAATCGTGGCCATGATCGAGACGCCGAGGTCTCAGTACATACAGATCTGCGAGCTTCTGCGGGGCCGAATCCAGGACGGCACGTACCCGCGGGGGTCGCTGCTGCCGAGCGAAGATCGCCTCGCGCAGGAACTCGGCGTTTCCCGGGTGACGATCAACCGCGCGATCGGGTTGCTCCGCCTCGCGGGAGACGTCAAGGTTCGTCGGGGCACCGGAACGTCAGTACGTTCACTTCCCCGCATCCTGCGCGATGCCCAGGTGCGTTACGCAGCAAGGCAGGAGGGCTCCGGAGCGGGCGAAGTCGAGGCCAGCAAGCTGAACCTCAAGTCACTCACGGAGTACCGGCGGATCGCGCGCACCACCCCTCCGCAGGCGGTCGGCAAGACACTCGGGCTGCGCAAGAGCGAGGCGGCGTTGCTGCGCAGCCGAGTGCTGTACGCCAACGACGAACCAACGCAGATCGCCGATTCCTACCTGCCCTGGTCGATCGTCAAAGACTGCGAACCTCTGATGCAGCCCGACGCGGGCACCGGTGGCTCGTACGGTCGACTCGCCGAGCTGGGTCATGGGCCGGTCCGGTTCACCGAGGACGTCACAATCCGGATGCCCAACGAGAGCGAGCAGCGCACGCTTGAACTTGAGGCGACGCAGCCGGTGTTCGAGATTTGGCACGTGGCGTACACGGTCGAAAACCGACCAATCGAGGTTTGCATTCACGTGATGCCCGGCCACCTGTGGACCCTCCGCTATGGATGGACCGACCAGCCGCCATCCGAACGGGCGTCCTGATGCAGGTCCGGCTGGCCTCTGAGGCCGCCCCGGGGCGGACTGAGAACGAAGATCACGCTTTCCAGACCGGGCCGCTCGTTGCCGTCCTGGACGGGGTGACCGCACCCCCCGGAATCGATACGGGCTGCATCCACGGGCCCGCCTGGTACGTAAGCCGACTGACCGCCCGGCTCACGGAGGTCGCCTCGGCTTGCTCGGACGACCCCTTGGCCGACAACCTGGCCGAGGCCATACGCCGAGTACGCGGCGATCACGGCAACCGATGCGACCTCAACAATCCCGCCACCCCGGCAGCGACCGTCTGCCTCGTCCGCGATAGCGGTCAAACGCTCGACTACCTGATCTTGTCCGACACCACCCTCGTGACCGAACGCGCGGGACAGGTGCAGATCTTTACCGACCCCCGGTTCCGCGAGGCGGTCGCCCAGCTACGCCGCGTCCCGGTGATGAGCGACTACGCGATCGGCGACAGCGACCAGGCAGCTCCAGTGCCCCAGACCATCAACCGCAAGTACCAGTTGACCAACCAGCCGGGCGGCTACTGGATCTCCGCTGCAAACCCGGACGCCGCTCACCAGGCCATGATCGGAAGCCTCCCGCTAACGGGAAAAGACCGCGTACGCCGCGCGGCCCTGCTCACCGACGGCACCTCATGCGCCGTCGATGAGTACGCCTTCCTGGACTGGGCCGAGTTACTCGACCTGCTCACCGAGCAAGGACCCAAAGAACTGATCCGCCGCGTACGCCTCGCAGAAAACGCCGACCCGGAAGGGCACGCCCACCCGCGTTACAAGCGCCACGACGACGCCACCGCCGCGCTGTGCATCTTCGACAAGGAGTCACGATGAGTCAGCCCCGACACTCTGTCAGCGTCGCCGCCGTCATCACCGACGACCACGACCGGATCCTCGTCATCCAGCGCCGCGACAACGGCGCATGGCAACTCCCCGGCGGCATCCTCGAACTCGACGAGACAGTCGAAGCCGGCATGTGCCGCGAAGTCGAAGAAGAAACCGGCGTCACCGTCGAACCCGTCCGACTCACCGGCGTCTACAAGAACATGAAACTCGGCGTCGTCGCCCTGGTCTTCAACGCCAAGCTCACAGGCGGCACGCCCGGCCCCACCGACGAATCCGCAGCCGTCGACTGGTGGACCGCCGACCGCGTCGCCGCCGAGATGAACGAGACTTTTGCCGCCCGCATCCTCGATGCACTCAATGAGCAGCCCGGGCCGGCTATCCGCAGCCACGACGGAGTACGCCTGCTGGACCTGTAGAGCGGCCTGGTTTGGGACAAGCTGCCACCGCGTGCGTCGCCATCGGGGCGTCGATCACCGATGCCGAAGGTCGACGACCTGCCGCGCGATACTCTTGGTGATCGCCGTCCCCCGGTGGCTGCCGGTGCCGCTCCCCTGCCGGCCGGCACCGAGTCGGCCGATGTGTCGTCGCGCGCAGGCGAACGACCTTGAGGTGCGCTGCGGAGGTTGGTCTGCAATGGTTCGGCTGCGCTGGGTGTTCGGGGTTGCGGCAGTGGCAGTGCTAGCTGCTTGCAGCTCCGATGGGAGCATCGCGGATCAGGGTGCACTACCCAAAGGGGAAAGCCTGGGTGAGCTGCGGCAGCAAGCGCGCGAGGCCCTGCGCCGTTATGACCAGGCGGTCATCAACGCTCGTGGTTCAGCCAGCGTCATCGCGACACCGCCGCCATGGAATTCCCCGCCGGGCATCTCCATCGAATCAGCGACCGGGACCAGCGCCGGCACACAGTTGACTGTCACGTTCACCGGCGCTCGGGGACCGGCAACCGATTCTTGCGGTGCCGACTATCACGCCGAACCGGTCGAGTCGGCGAACGCCGTCGTGATCATCGTCATCGCGCAGCCCCACGCCGCCAACCAGGTATGCCCCCTTATCGGCTACACACGGACCGCCACCCTGAATTTGGCTCAACCTCTGGGCCAGCGGGTAGTCCTCGAAGTGCGGCAAGGGCAACCGGTCCCCAGAGATCCGTCATCGCCGCCTCAGTCACCCTGGCAGGGGCTATCCAGCGACTGATGGGGAGAGCTTTTTCGACATCACGAGCTCTCTGCGCACGCCATCAGGCATCAGGTTGCCTAACTCCCCGGTGTAGACGAAGCCCTGCCGCTGGTAGAGCGCGGAGGCACCCTCGTTGCCCTCCGCTACGGAGAGCCGCAAAACCCCGGCACGCGTCCGTCGGGCCCATCGCTCCACCGCCAGCACAAGTTCGTCGTCTACGCCTCGTCCCCGCGCCACCGGCGCGACCCACATCGAGATCAGCTCCACCACATTCCCGTCAGATGCATGCGCGCATCTATCGCGTCCCACCTGATGCTGCACGGTTCCGTCCCAGGCTCATGCTTGACAGTCGATCTAGTGTGGCTACGTCGAATGTCCGTAGTGGACGGCGGGTCGGGGGGCACGGGGTGAGTGGACAAGCTGATCAACAGGCTTTCAGCTGGGCCAGCCTCCTGCGGATCGCTGCTCTTGCCCTGCTGTGGGGCTCCGGCTTCCTCTTGATCAAGCTCAGTCTCCGGGGGTTCAATCCCGTGCAGATCGTCTTCGTGCGGCTGCTGCTCGGCGTTCTGACGTTGGCACCCGTCGCAGCGTCCAGAGGTTTACGGGTGCCGCGCGGATGGCACGTGTGGGGCCATCTGTTTGTCGCGGCGCTGATGGCGAACGCACTCCCCTACGTACTCGTGGGAATTGCCGAGCAGATCGTGGGATCGAACATCGCGGGAGTCATCAACGCCACGACGCCGCTCTGGTCACTCCTCCTCGGAATCCTGGTCGGCGTAGACAGGAGGGTGACCGCGACGAAGGCCGCCGGCTTCGGACTGGGATTCCTCGGGGTGGTGGTGATCTTCAGTCCGTGGCGCTCGGCCCACGAGATCGCCAGCTGGGGTGCCCTGGCGTGCCTTGCGGCAGCCGCCAGTTACGCCATCAGCTACCTGTACATGGGCAGGTACCTCACCAACCGGGGGATCCCGCCGCTGATGCTTTCCATCGGTCAGCTCGCCGCCGGAACGGTCCTCCTGGGCGCGGCCATGCCACTGTTCGGGCTTGTGCCGGTGTCATGGCGGTGGGACGCGACGCTGAGCCTGGTCGTCCTCGGCATACTCGGGACCGGCCTGGCGTACGTCCTCAACTACCGCATCATCCAGGACGAAGGGCCAACGGCCGCATCCACAGTGATGTACCTACTGCCCCTCATCGCCGTCCTGCTCGGCTGGCTCATCCTCGACGAACCAGTCACTCCAACGGTTCTTGCCGGTGTCGCCCTGGTCCTCTCCGGCGTCGCACTGACGCGGAAGACGCCCGGTTCCACGACCGTGTCCTCGGCAAAACCGTCAACACGGCCTGATACCGAAAGCGCAGGGACAGCCCCGGGTGCAGTGTGACCGTATCGTGGCCCGATGACGGAGATACTGCTGTTTCACCACGCGCTGGGACAGACGCAGGGCTTCCTGGAGTTCGCCGATCAGTGGCGGGCCGCGGGGCATACCGTTCACGCCCCTGACCTGTACGACGGTGCCACCTTCGGAACCGTCGACGAAGGGGTCGCCCACGCCGAGTCGATCGGCTTCGACGAGATCGTTCGTCGCGGCGCCGCCGTCGCCGCGACGCTGCCGAGCCGCATCGTATACGCGGGCTTTTCCCTGGGCGCGATGCCCGCTCAGTCGCTCACGCAGACCCGCCCCGGCGCCCTGGGTGCACTTCTGCTGTATGGCGCCGTGCCGACGGCGAGCTTCCCGAGCCCGTGGCCGCCCGCAACGCCGATGCAGATGCACGCGATGGCTTCCGATGAATGGGCGGAGGTCCCCGTCCTGGAAGAGTTGGCGCGGGAAATCAGCGGCGCGGAGCTCTTCCTCTACCCCGGCAGCGGTCACCTCTTCGCCGATGCCAGTAGCGATGACTATGACGAGCAGGCCACGGCGCTGCTCATGAAGCGCACACTGGAGTTCCTCGAGCGCGTGAGCTGACGTAACCACGGCACCAGTTGTCCCCCGCCGAACGTAATCCTGGACGCAGTGGCCGCGCCCCGGAACCGAAACGCGCTGCGTCAACCGGCCCGCCAGGCAGGGAATTGCTACGCAAGGACGAGGAGGTCCAGGGCGTCGACGACCGGACCGGTTTCGGTTTCGGCGGCCGCGCGTAGCCGGGCCAGGCCGGCGGCGTACTCGGCGTCCGTGATCAGCTGTAGCGGCGTGTGCGCCTCCCGGCGGAGGGCCGCGGCCGCCGCTCTCACTGACGGGAAGGTCACCTGCGGGACCGGCTCGAACGCGACGGTGGTGAATCCGTACCTCGCGAACGCGGCTTCGACGTCTGCGACGCTGGGAAAGCTGTCCAGCACCCGGATCGCCTCGGGGAAGAACCGGAACAGTGTGATCGCGTCGTGCCGGCCGGCGAACGCCGACCGGATCAACACGGGGCCGCCCGGCCGTACGACGCGGCGCAGCTCCCGACCAGCCTCGGCCAGGTCGGGCACATGGTGGATCACGGTGGAGAGCCACGCGGCGTCCACGCTGGTGTCGCCGAGGGGAATGGCGGCGGCGTCGCCGGGCAGCACCTGCGGGTACGACGAGCGGGCTCGCATCGCCTCGGACGGCTCGACCGCGACGACCTCGATGTCGTACCAGTCGGTGAACGCACGCGCCCACATCCCCGTGCCGGATCCGACGTCGAGCAGCCGCATCCCGGAGCGGGGGTTCAGCTGCCGCGCGACCGCGGCCTTCCACGCGGTAAGCCCGTGGTACGGGATGTGGCGGTTGACCTCGAACGCCGCCGCGTCGTCGGCGTTGTACGCGATGCGTGCCATGACATCACTAGAGCCCGACCCGACCGGGATCCGCAACTCCTACCCGTCGATGAGGTTGTCGCCCCTCAGGTCGAGCCGATGCGGTTCTGCCGCCGGTCCGTCATCGACACGTGTGCACAACCGGTTTCAACTGCCGATGCATCCGACCGCGTCAATGGAACGGCCGATCGGGTCACGTCTCCCATCTTCGCCGATCCCTCTGACAACAACGGCGGTAACCGCCGCACGCCGGTTTCCGACCGATAGCCGTGCCGCTGACGCGGACCGGATCCACTCAGTTACCCGCACCCAGCGCCGATAACGGGAACATGTCAGAAACACCCGTGACGCCCGAGTTGCGCGACAAGGCGTTGGACTCGTTGTTGGCCAGCCGGCCACAGGCGATCGTCGCCGCCGTGGGATCCGACGGGTTCCGGGTGCCGGTGCCGCCGTCGGTCGGCCTGACCGATCGGCAGATCATCCCGGTCCCCGCCGACCGCGCCACGATGCTGGACCTCGTCGTCCCGCAGGACGGGTTGACCGTCGTCACCACCTGGGAGCGGGCGAGCCGCACAGGGATGGCCATGGGCACCGTCCGCGTCCGCAACGACCCGTCCCGCTCGTACAACCTGCTCTTCGTCGACATGCGGCACCGGTACGGCGTATGGCTCGGCGTGATCACGGATCCGGGCGCGGAGAACGCCGAGTTCGGCGGCGGAGGCCTGGCCGACTCGCTGCTCGTACCGATACGGCCGCGTACCGCCACCGTGCACAAGAACTGGCGCGCGGTGATCGCGGGCATCGACGACCGGATGACGAGGATGCTGGGCTGGACCGCCGAGCAGATGGTCGGAATGCGGTCGACGGAGTTCATCCACCCGGACGACATGGAGCGCGCGCTGGCCAACTGGATGGAGATGCTCTCCAAGAAGGAAGGCCAACGGGTACGCGTGCGACACCAGTGCGCGGACGGCAGCTGGCTCTGGGTGGAGATGGAGAACACGTTCCACGAGGCGGACGACCCGGAGGAGGTCGTCGTCGTCACGCAGCTGAGCGACATCTCCGACGAGATGGCGGCCCATGAGGCGCTGGACCGGCGGGAGCGGCTCTTCCGGCGGCTCGCCGAGTCCCTACCGATCGGGCTGCTTCAGCTGGAGTCCGACGGGTCGGTCGTCTACGCGAATGAACGGCTGGGCGCGATTCTCGGCGTCCCCACCGCGACAACCCTTGATGAACAACTGGCGTCCGTCGTGGAGCAGGACCGTCCGGCCCTGGACGCCGCCTTCGCCGCGACGTTGGAGCAGCGTACGGACCAGGAGCTCGAAGTCGAGGTACGGCTGCCGCAGTCCCAGCGGCTGCGCCGGTGTGCGGTGAGTTTGATCGCGTTGACCGACCGCGAGGGCGCGCCGGGTGCGCTGGCCTGCGTCAGCGACATCACGGAGAGCGCGCGGCTGCGCGAGGAGCTGAAGGTCAGGGCGACGTTCGACGCGCTGACCGGCTGCTACAACCGGGCGTCGATCATGGCGCTGCTCGACCAGGTCCTGGCCTCCGACGACGACCGCCTCACCGCGGTGATCTTCGTCGACCTCGACAAGTTCAAGCCCGTCAACGACGCGTTCGGCCACGCCGCCGGCGACGAACTGCTGGTCTCCGCGGCCGACCGCCTGACCAAGCTGCTGCGCAGCGACGACACGGTCGGACGTATCGGCGGGGACGAGTTCCTGCTCGTCTGTCAGGGACTGACGTCGCAGGCGGAGGCGCTCGCCATCGCCGAGCGGGTCGGTGCCGTGCTGCACGAGGACGTTCCGCTGTCGGCCGGCACCATCGAACTCGCCGCCAGCATCGGCGTCGCCTGCGCCGAACACGGGATCACCAGCGATGAGCTGATCGCCCGCGCCGACGCGGCCATGTACGAATCCAAACGACACGGGCTCGGCGCCCCCGTGCTCTACACCGACGCCCTACGCCAGCCCGCCTGACCGTGCGCCGGAGATCTCGATCCGGCGCCGGTCGGCCGGGTCGAAATGCACACCGCACCGCCGCGCCGGGCACGACCCGAGGCAGATGGGCGACCGGTACGAACCGGGCGCACCGGAGGGCATATGGCGCGGCGGCTCCGGTCGGCAGCGCCCGGTCAGGCTCGCCGGGTCATTCGTAGAATGTCGCGGCGTGCAGCGTGTCGGCGATGAGCTGCCAGCTCGGTTGCGCCGGCAGCCGGTTGCCGGCCCGCGCCTGCAGCCGGCTCTGGTCGCGCAGGTACGCCGCGCACGCTTCCAGATAGCGGTCCACCGTGACGTTCTCGACCGCGTCCGGCGCGCGGGCGACGTCGTCCGCCAGCCACTGCAGCCAGGTGACGAGGTCGTCTACCGAGCGAACAGCTTTCAGCGGTCGGCCGTCCTCTGCCGTCACCCTGCTCCCCCTCCGGTACGTGCCATCAGCCTCGCACGGCGAGGCCGCGCGCCGACGGTGCGGGCGAATCGGCGGCGGCCGGTTGCGGTGTCAGCGCCGGCGGGCGGAGGCGCAGGTGATGCACGTGCTCGCCGACGGTCGCGCGGCGAGCCGCTCGGCCGCGATCGGCTGCCCGCAGCCCTCACACATGCCGTAGTCGCCGTCCCGGAGCCGCTCGAGCGCCCGGTCCAGGTCCTCGAGCCGGCCTCGCGCCCGCGTCAGCAGCGCGGCGACCTGCGCCCGTTCGAACGCGATCGTCGACCCTTCCGGGTCGTGCTCATCGTCGGTGGCCACCGAGGTCGACGCCTCGATGATGCCGCCCAGGTCGCGGGTCAGGTCCGTGATCTGCTGCGTCGTGCCGGCGCGTTCGGCGGCGAGCGCTTCCCGGATCACCGTCTGCTCCGATGGCGAGGGGCCGGTGCCAGATGTCCGTTCGGTCATGAAGGCTCCAACCTCGGGGCTTAACGCGGCATTCCTTCCACGGGGCGGGCGTGGCATGGACGAGGGCCGGGGTTCACCCGACGCGCCCCGCCGCCAGCACCGCGGCGGTGGGCAGCCCGAGCAGCCCGTCACTGCCGAGGTACGCCGCGGTGAGCCGGTCGTAGTGCCCCTTGATCTGCGCGATCATCTCCGGAGTCTGGCTGGCGATGATGAGTCCGCTCGTCCCGATGCCGTTGACCGCCCCGCTCCACCACTCATCGGGGGCCGCGCGATGCTCCCAGGTGATGGTCTCGCCCGTCAGCTCCGTCAGCGCCGCATCGCTCAACAGACGGGTGAGGCCGTCCGTACTGCGTTCGAAGTCCAGCTCTGCCGCGACGCGCGGCACCGAGTCGGGACGTCTCGCGCCCGCGGCTTCGATGGCCTGCCACCACAGCCGCTGCAGCGGCGGCGGCGGGTGGGGCCAGACCGTGACGGCGATCCGTCCGCCGGGGCGGACCAACCGGCGTAGCTCCCCCAGCGCCGCCGCGGGATCACCGACGTGGTTGATCACGAAGTTGGCGACCGCCGCGTCGAAGACCCCGTCGGGAAAGGGCAGGTCAGGCAGAAGACCATGGCGTACGTCGGCCGCGGGCACCCGACGCCGGGTCAGCTCGACCATGCCCCGCTCGGCGTCGACCGCCGTCACGACCGCACCCCGGGCGCACGCCAGTGCGGCGACCGTCCCCGAACCGGTTCCGACATCCAGCGCCGTGACGCCCGCGTGCACGCCGGCCGCGTCGAGCAGCATCGGCGCGGGGTACGCGCAGAGCTTGGCGAACGTGCGCTCGTAGGCGAGGGCGCGTCCTGTCCACAGGCGACGCTCATGGGCGTCGAACGTCGTCGCTTGGTCCGCCGCGTTCATCCGGCCACCGTAGCCAGCCGCCCCGCGCCAGCACGCAAGGCCCGCCGCGTCGGTCGCGGGCGTTACCGCAGCTGCGGCAACACCTCGGTCGCGACCTTCTCCAGCACCGCCTCGTCGCCGGCGTACCAGCTGGAGCGGCGCGGCCAGTGGGTGATCACGTCGGTGAAGCCGAGCTCGGCCGCCCGCCCCACCGCCTCGGCGAAATAGGCCGGGCTGGAGAGCGAGAAGAGGGGCGCGGAGTCGAGCGACAGGTAACGATCCATGGTGGCCGGAGCGCGACCGGTCGTGGCGAGGACGTCGTCCATCCGCTCTGCCAACTCCGCCACCGACCGCCACCACTGGTCGAGGTCGTCGGAGTCGTTGCCGATGGTCACCCATCCCTGGCCGAACCGGGCCGCCAGCCGCATCGACCGCACGCCGTTGGCCGCCATCACGAACGGCATCCGCGGGCTCTGCACGCAGCCCGGCGTGCTGCGCGCGTCTACCGCCGCGTAGTACGCCCCCTGCCAGGTGACCCGCTCCTCGCGCAGAAGCAGGTCGAGCAGTTCGGTGAACTCGGCGAACCGGTCGACGCGGCTGCGGGGCGGAAGCGTCTCGGCACCGAGGACGGTGGCGTCGAACCCGATGCCGCCCGCCCCCACGCCGACCAGCACCCGCCCGGCGGAGATGTCGTCGAGGGCGGTCACCTGCCGGGCGAAATGCACCGGGTGCCGGAAGTTGGGCGAGGCGACCAGGGTGCCGAGTTTGATCCGTGTGGTCACGGTCGCGGCCGCGGTCAATGTCGGGACCGCGTCGAACCACGGCCCGTCGACCAGATCGCGCCAACCGAGATGGTCGTACGTCCAGGCGTGGTCGAACCCCCACTCCTCCGCCTGCCGCCAGCGGCGCTCGCCCTGCGCCCAGCGCTCGTCGGGAAGGATCACGATGCCCACACGCATGATCGGCAGCCTAGTCGGACCCGGCTCGGCGTGGGCGTCGGACGGAGTGCCGCGGCCGGGAATCGCGGGCGGGACGGCATCGTTACATCTGGTCCGCGCGAATGGGATCGCGCCGTCGCTCCTATCCGGCGGAATTGCCGGCGACCGTCGGGCGTTACATTTGGTCCCCGCGTTTACACCGCGCCACTCCACTGCGAGCCGCACGGTCGGCGGGAATCCGGGACCACCCGTGGTGGTCGCAGATGGTCCCCCCGATAGATCCGCGCCGCACATCGCGGCCGCGTGAGCCGGTTGTTCCGGGTGTTGAGTCCCTGGACTTTGTGTGCCCGATGTCTGTTTTGTCGGCGCCTCTTCGACTTTGCTTTTCAAACCCCCCGAGTGATGGGAACTTTCTCGTGACTTTCAACCGTGAAATCTTCAAGCAGGCTATTTCTGAGCACAAGAACCGCGCTGTTCTGGCGGTGTCCAGCCTCGCGCTCTTCGGCGGACTGGCCGTCGCCAGTCCGGCCGCCGCGGCGAGTCCCGAGCTGCAACTGCCCGCCACGAACGCCGCGGCGGCGCAGCAGATCGTGGCGCAGGCCGACAAGCCGGCTGATGCCAAGGGTGGCGCCCCGTCGGTCGAGCAGCTGATGACCCGCGGTGTGCCGAGCGACCAGTCGACCTATGAGATGACGCCGGAGCGGATGGCGAACGCGAAGGCCATCATCGAGGCCGGTAAGGAGATGAACCTGCCGCCGCGGGCGTGGGTGATCGCGATCGCGACGTCGTTGCAGGAGTCGAAGCTGGACAACCTGGGTCACCTGGGTGACATGAACGACCACGACTCGTTGGGTCTGTTCCAGCAGCGCCCGTCCTCGGGTTGGGGCACGCCGGAGCAGATCACCGACCCGAACTACTCGGCGAAGGCGTTCTACAAGGGCCTGGTCAACGTTGACGGTTACGAGAAGATGCCGCTGACGGTGGCGGCGCAGACCGTGCAGGTTTCGGCGTTCCCGGACCACTACGCGCAGTGGGAGAAGATGGCCGCTGAGCTGGTGCAGGGCACGTACGGCCACGGGCCGTACGCCGACATCGCCAAGGCCTGATAACCAACAGCAGTGCACACCACGTGGGCGCCCCCTCCATCCGGAGGGGGCGCCCACTGGCATATCCAGCACCCGGACGCCACCACGCCGCCCACCCTCTCCCCGTCGATCAAGGACTTCCGCGTCGATCAAGGGCGCATTCACACGATCGGAGATCATTCCGTGCGCATACGTCCTTGATCGACGGCGAGGACGGGGGGGACGGTGAGGACGGGGGGACGGTAAGGACCGGGGGGGGGCAGCGCGGTCGAGTTGACAGGTTAACCTAATGGCATTAGGTTTTGTCCTACGACAACAAGCTTAGGGGGCGGCGATGCGTACGGAGTTCCTGGAAGTGCCGGGCGGCCGGCTGGCATACGAGGTGACCGGGGCGGACGACCGACCGCTCGTGGTCTGCGCGCACGGCATGGGCGACACCCGCGCCTCCTACCGCTTCCTCGCCCCCGCCCTGGTCGAAGCCGGCTACCGGGTCGCGACGATGGACCTGCGTGGACACGGCGAGTCGAGCGCCCACTGGCCGGCATACTCCGCGCGGTCACTCGGCGAGGACATCCTCGCGCTCATCCGGCACCTCGGCGCGCCGGCGACGGTGATCGGGCACTCGATCAGCTGCGGCTCGGCGATCTGGGCGGCCGCGGAGGCGCCCGAGGAGATCACGTCGGTGGCGCTCATCGGTCCGTTCATCCAGGACGCACCGATGAACCCCGTGATGCGGCTGGCCACCGCCGCGGTGCTGCGCAGCCCACGGCTCTGGAGCATGTACTACCGCTCGCTCTACCCCACCGCCAGGCCCGCCGACTTCGCCGACTACGTTCGGGCGCTCCGGGCCAACCTCGGCGGGCCGGGACGGATGGCCGCGGTGCGCGGGCTGATGGGGACGGGTCCGGAGTGCATGGCACGGATTCCCGAGGTGCGCTGCCCGGTGCTCGTCGTGATGGGCACCAGGGACCCGGACTTCCCCGACCCCACGGCCGAGGCGCGCCTCGCGGAGCGGCTCTTCACCCCCGGCGCCGCCCGGGTCGCCGTCGAGCTGGTCGAGGGGGGCGGACACTATCCGCACGCCGAGCTGCCGCAGCTCACCCTCCCCGGGGTGCGGGAATTCCTCGCCGGGGCCGTCCGTGCCTAGGGCCGGCCTGTCGACCGCGGCGGTCGTCGACGCCGCCCTCGCCCTCATCGACGAGCGGGGTGCGGACGCGCTGACGCTGGCCGCCGTGGCGGCCCGGACCGGGGTCGCCACCCCTTCCCTCTATGTGCACGTCCGCAACCTCGCCGAGCTGCGCCGGCTCGTGGCGCAGCGGGTGCTCACCGACATGACCGAGCAGCTCGGAGCCGCCGTGATGGGGCGGGGCGGGGACGACGCCGTTGCCGCCCTGTTCCGGGCCTGGCGGGCGTACGTGCTCGCGTACCCCGCCCGGTACGCCGCCGTCCCGGCCCAGCCACGCGACGAGCCCGCCGTGGCCTCGGCCGCCGCCGGGCTGATGGACGTCGTCCTGGCGGTGCTGACCGGGTACGGGCTGACCGGCTCGGCGGCGATCCACGCCGCCCGCCGGCTCCGCGCCACCGCCCACGGCTTCGCGTCGTTGGAAGCCGCCGGCGGGTTCGGGCTGCCGGAGGACCTGGACACCAGCTACCAGCAGCTGATCGACATGGTGGTGGTGAGCCTGCGGACGTCCGCTCCGGCTACGTGATCGGACGGGCGCCGCCGCCGTGCAGCTCGCGCAGCGGCGACCTGCGGTCGAGTTCGACCCGCTCGCGGCCGAAGGCATCGACCCGCCCCCACCGCCCCGGGATGTCGAGCAGGCCGATCTTTCCGATCCCCACCGGCAACGCGGGCTCCACGATCAGATGCTCGCCGTGCGGCTCCAGCCCCAGCATGGTCCGCAACAGCAGCAGCGGGGTCCCCGTCGACCACGCCTGCGGGCTACACGCCGTCGGATACTGCACCGGATACTTCGTCAGGCCCCGGTCGTAGCCGCCGAAGGCCTCCGGCAGCCGTCCCCCGAAGAACTCGCCGGCGTCGATCATGCCCTCCGCGATGCACCCGGCCTCGGCCTTGAAGCCGTATTTGCGCAGGCCCCAGGCGATGAAGGAGTTGTCCCAGGGCCAGACCGTGCCGACGTGGTAGCCGATCGGGTTGTAGCGCGTTTCCCCCTCGGCGAACGTCCGCACCCCCCAGCCCGAGAAGAGACGCCCGGACAGCAGGTGCTGGGCGACGGACCGGGCCCGATCCTGCGTCACGATGCCGCTCCAGAGCAGATGCCCGATGTTCGAGGAGAGCGAATCGACCAAGCTCCCGTCGGTGTCGAGAGCGAGCGCATAGTACTGGCCGTCCTCGATCCAGAAGTCTCGGTTGAACCGTTCCTTGAGATCGGCCGCCTCCCGCTCCAGGCGGTCCGCCAGGACCGGATCGTTCCAGAACTCCCGCGCCAGCCGCGCGCCCCGCACCTTCGCGTCGTACGCGTAGCCCTGCAGCTCACACGTCGCGCGGGGAAAGTTGGGCAGCCGACCGTCGCGGTAGGAGATCGAGTCCCAGGAGTCCTTCCAACACTGGTTCTCCAGGCCGACCTTCTCGTTGCGGCGCTGGTACCACAGGTAGCCGTTGCCCATCAGGTCGCCGTACTCGTCGATCCACTCCAGCGCCCGCCGCGCCTCCGGCTCGAGCTGCTGCACCAGCGTGCTGTCCCCGGTCCACCGCTCGTACTCGTCGAGCACGATCACGAACAGCGGGGTCGAGTCGGCGCTGCCGTAGTACGGCGAGTGGGGCTGCTCCTCGAAGGCCGCCGTCTCGCCGTACCGCAGCTCGTGCAGGATCTTCCCCGGCTCCTCGTCGCGGAAGTCGTCCAGCTTGCTGCCCTGCAACACCCCGAGCAGCCGCAGCGTCGTGGCGGCAAGGTCCGGCACGAACGGCAGCGTCTGCAGACTGGTGAAGAGGCTGTCCCGCCCGAAGATGGTCATGAACCACGGGAGCCCGGCGGCCGGTACGGACTGCCCGCCGTAGCTCAGCGGCGTGTAGCGCAGCGCGGCGAGGTCGACCATGCTGCGCCGGTAGGTCGTGGCGAGGGCCTGGTTGTCGGTCTCCAACCGCGGCGCCTGGTCGAGCCACTTGTTCAGCTCCTCCTGCATCTGCACCTTGGCGCGGCCGTGGCGACCCTGCAGGTTGGACCGCAGGTCGCGTCCGCCCGCCCCGAGGATGACGGTCTGCACGTGCAGATTCGTGGTCCAGCTCTGCTGCGGATCGATGTGCGCGGTGAAGGTGAACCCCTGAGCATCGATGTCGGCGGGTTCGGTCGCGCTCACCACCGTTTCCCGCCGGAAGGTCTCCCGCTCGTATCCCAGCCGCAACACCCCGTCCTCGACCCGGACGTACGGTTGCCCCTTCTTCTGCTGCACATCCTTGATCTCGAACAGGTCGGCGAAGTCGCAGCCCATGTCGATCCGGATCGTCACGTCCATCGCCTTGTCGGCGTGGTTCAGGACGGTCAACTGCTCGTCGAAGCTGCTGCCGATGGAACGCTGCCGGATGACCGACACCTTGGCGTCGACATAATGCGTCGGGGCGCCCGGCACGAGGAAGAACCTCGTCTCGAAATACTGGAGGTCGTCGACGGAGAGCGCGTTCAGGGATTCTCCGTTCACCTTCAGCTGCCACTTCGACAGGAACCGCGTGTCGAACGAGAAGAAGCCGGTCGGCACGCTCGGCGACGCGTCGATGTCCCCCGTGTCGTTGCTGACCACGAAGGTGTTGCCGTCCAGGATCCGGACGAGGGCGTTACCGCTCATGGCGCCACCGCCCCCGCGTCGCCGGCCGAGGATGGCGCGCGCTGGGCGGGCCGGGTAGAAGCCGCTCGAAGAGCACCAGCAGCCGCAGGTTCCCCTCGACGGTGAGCCGGTTACGCAGCATCGAGGCGAACGTGTTCGTCTCGCCGGCGGCCATCTTGTCGAAGAGCGCCTGTTCGGCGCGGACCACGCAGTCCGCGGGCCGCTCCTCCTGCGTCACCGCGACGTCGCCCTTGCTGATTGCCAGGTGCCAGTGGTCGACCTGCTGGTCGTGCTCCAGGTCGAAGCGCAGGCTGCCCTGCACCTTCTCCAGTAGGGCCTCGTGCCCCCGCCGGCCGATCCCGGTGAAGAGTTCCGTGGTCGGACTCGCCATCAACCTCTCCCTTCCGCCTGACCGGCAGCGTCGCTCCGCAGGAGGTGATCGGGCATCACCCGCGGCGGGTGAGATGGGCATAGCGCGGTCCGCGGGCCCCGCGATGACTAGGATTTCTGGTGTGGCCCGGGCGACCCGCCCTGGCGAAGGTCACCGCCGGGCTGCGACGGCACGAGCCGACACAGCGAGCCGGCCAACCTGACCGCGGCGTCCGCACGGCGCCCGTACGCCTCTGCCGCCGGTCCGGCCGCAGCTTCCCTCGCGCTGCTCAACCCCCGTCGTCGCCGTTGCCGCACGGCACCCCGGCACCAACCGGGGAGTGGGAAGGAGTGAGCACGTCATGCAGAGCATCCGGTCGATCAACGGGCGGGCAAGGGTCGCGCTCGTGACCGCTGCCGCGCTCCTGCTGCTGCCGGCCGCGTGCGGCGATGAGACCTCGCACGACGGCCGGCCGGGTCCGGTCACCGATCACTTCGATCAGGAATCACGCCATAACGACGCCGACATCGCGTTCCTGCAGGGCATGATCCCGCACCACCGGCAGGCGGTGGAGATGGCGGCCCTCGCCGAGAGCCGCGCCCGCAACGCCGACGTCAAGATGCTCGCGGAGCAGATCAAGCTGGTGCAGGCAGCGGAGATCACGCAGCTCAACGCCTGGCTGACCGAATGGAACGCCCCCGTACCGTCCCCGGCGGCCGCCGTGCACGGCCAGCATGACACCGTGCCGGGGATGGCGACCGAGCAGAAGCTCGCCGACCTGGAGAACGCCGAGGGAGCCGAGTTCGACCGGGCGTTCCTGGAGATGATGATCGGCCACCACGAGGGGGCGCGGCAGATGGCCGTCACCGAGCAGCGGGAGGGCCAGCATCCGGGCGTGCGGGAGTTGGCCACCCGGATCGAGAAGGCGCAGGGGAACGAGATCGAACAGATGCGGCGGACGCAGGCGAACTAGGCGTCACTCCTCGAAGACGCCGTACGCCTTCCAGCCCCGGTCGGCGAAGCCGGCCGCCTCGGCGACCCGCGCGGACGCCGCGTTGTGCACGTCGTGCAGGTACGTCGGGACGAAGCCCTCGTCGAGCACCCGCCGCGCCGCCTGGGCCACCAGGTGACGCGCCAGCCCCCGGCCGCGCGCGGCCGGGTCGGTACCCACCGAGAGTTCGCGCCCGTAGCGGTCGTGTCGCTTGATCCCGACGCCGGCGAGGTAGCCGCCCTCACTGTCGCGCGCCAGCAGCACCTGGCCGCCGAACGGGCGCAGCCAGAGCGGCACCACCGCGTCCTCCGCCGACACCCACTCCCCCACCTCGGGCAGGGGCGTCGGCGTGAGCGTGTAGCGGAACACCGCGCGGTACGCCTGCCAGCCGTCGTACCCGACCGCCGACGGCAGCTTTGCGAGCAGGTCATTGACGGGGAGCGCGGCGAGCGCCCGCACCGCTTCGACCCGGGGCGGTGGGACCGAGAGCACCGCGCCGCCGGGAGCGCCCACGCCGACGACTGGATGGACACGCCCGTCCCACCCCGGTCGGGTGCGCCGGTCGGACCCGACGACGTGCAGGGCGCGTCCCGCCGGCCACTGTCCCAGCCACGTCGCGAGGTGGTGGTAGAGGCGCTTGTCGAGCATCGACGCACTCCTAACGGAATCGCCGCAGACGCAGACTGTTGGACACCACGAACAGCGATGACAGCGCCATCGCCGCGCCGGCGATCATCGGACTGAGCAGCCCCGCCGCGGCCAGCGGCAGAGCCGCCACGTTGTAGGCGAAAGCCCAGAACAAATTGCTCTTGATTGTGCGCAGCGTACGCCGGGAAAGCCGGATCGCGGTGACCGCAACGGTCAGGTCGCCGCGGACCAGCGTCACGTCGGACGCCTCGATCGCCACGTCCGTGCCGGTCCCGAGGGCCAGGCCGAGGTCGGCGCGGGCGAGCGCCGCCGCGTCGTTGACGCCGTCACCGACCATCGCGACGACCCGCCCCTGCTCCTGGAGCCGACGTACCACGTCGACCTTGTCGGCTGGGAGCACCTCGGCGATCACCTCGTCGACGCCGACCTCCCGCGCCACGCTCCGCGCGACCGCCGCGTTGTCTCCGGTGAGCAGCACCGGAGTCAGTCCCAGGCGGCGCAGCCCGGCCACCGCGGCGGCGCTGGTCGGTTTGACCGCGTCGGCGACCACGAGCAGTCCGCGTACCCGCTCGTCCCAGCTGACCGCGACCGCCGTCCGCCCGCCGGACGCGGCGTCCGCGGCCGCGGCCGCGAGGGGCACCGGGAGAGGTTCGGCGGACGCGAGCGGGCCGGCGGGCGCCGCGCGCCCGACCGTGACCTCGCGCCCGTCGACCGTGCCGCGCACGCCGATCCCTTCGGTGCTGCGGAAGCCCTGAACCGGGGCGAGCGGGACCGGCGCGGCCTGCGCGATGGCCCGGCCGATCGGGTGTTCGGAGGCGGCCTCGACCGCGGCCGCGAGGCGCAGCAGCTCGGCGGGGTCTTCGCCGGTGGCCGGGACGGTCGCGACCAGGGTCATCCGGCCGGTCGTCACCGTGCCGGTCTTGTCGAGGATCACGGTATCGATCCGCTGCGCCGACTCCAGCGCCTCCGGTCCCTTGATCAGGATGCCGAGCTGCGCGCCGCGCCCGGTTCCGACCAGCAGCGCGGTCGGCGTGGCCAGGCCGAGCGCACACGGACAGGCGATGATGAGCACGGCGACCGCGGCGGTGAACGCCGCCGCCGGGCCCTGGTCGGTGCCGAGCCAGAAGCCGAGAGTGCCGACCGCGAGCGCGATCACGACCGGCACGAAGACCGCCGCGACACGGTCGGCGAGGCGCTGCGCCTGCGCCTTGCCGCTCTGCGCCTCCTCGACGAGACGGGCCATCCGGGCCAGTTGGGTGTCCGCGCCGACGCGGGTCGCGGTGACCACGAGGCGGCCCCCCGCGTTGAGCGTGCCGCCGACGACGGCGGCCCCGGGCCCCACCTCGACCGGCACGGACTCGCCGGTGAGCAGCGCCGCGTCCACCGCCGAGGACCCCTCCTCGACCACGCCGTCGGTCGCGATCTTCTCTCCCGGGCGCACGACGAACCGGTCCCCCGGCGTCAGCCGCTCGACCGGCACCCGCAGCTCGGCCCCGTCGCGGAGCACCGCGACGTCCTTCGCGCCCAGGTCGAGGAGCGCCCGCAGGGCCGCGCCGGCCGCGCGTTTGGCCCGCGCCTCCACGTACCGGCCGGCGAGGATGAACAGGGTCACCCCGGCGGCGGCCTCCAGGTAGATCGAGCCGGCCCCCTCGCCGCGGGTGATCGTGAGCTCGAACGGATGCCGCATGCCGGGCATGCCGGCCGTGCCGAAGAGGAGCGCCCAGAGCGACCAGCCGAACGCGGCCAGCGTGCCGATCGACACCAGGGTGTCCATGCTGGCGGCGCCGTGCCGCAGGTTGATGAACGCGGCACGGTGGAACGGCGCGCCGCCCCAGACCACGACCGGGGCGGCGAGGGTCAACGAGAGCCACTGCCAGTTGGTGAACTGCAGCGCCGGCACCATGGCCAGCACGATGACCGGCAGGGTGAGCAGGAGCGAGACCCGCAGCCGGGTACGGAGCGCGGCCAACTCCTCGGGGCGACCGGCCGGCGCGTCGGGCGGCTCGACCGGAGCCGGGAGGCGCGCCGTGTAGCCGGCCTTCTCCACCACCGCGATCAGATCGTCGGCGCTGATCCCGCCGTCGGCGTTGACCGTGGCCTTCTCGGTCGCGTAGTTGACCGTCGCGGTGACCCCGTCGAGGCGGTTGAGCTTCTTCTCGATCCGGGACGCACACGAGGCACAGGTCATGCCACCGATCGCGAACTCGATCCGGTTGACCGCCACGGTGCCTCCCCGGTGCTCGCCGCGGCCCACCAGCGTACCCGTACCCCCACCAGGTATTGATCGAATGCGATTGTGGGGGTTCGTGGCGACAGCGCCGCCACGAACCCCCACGACCGACGTCCGTTACACGGCGGCCGCCGAGGTGCGCACCAGGGTGCGGATCTGGCGCAGCAGCACGGAGAGCGCCGCCAGATCGGCCGGCGAGTCGTCGAACTCGCTCATCGCGTTGTGCGCCCGCGTGATCGCAGTCTCGTTGGACTGCTCCCACTCGTTCACCCGCTCCTCCGCCGACGCCGACTCGGCCGTCGAGCCGAGCACCTCCGTCGTGAGCGCGGCGAGCGCCGCGTAGAGGTCGTAGCGGAGCGCCATCCGGGCGAGCGTCTGCCACCGGTCCTCGCGCGGCAGCAACGAGATCTTCGACAGCAGCGAGTCGACCCGGAACCGCTCGGAGAGCACGAAGTAGACCTCCGCCACCTCACCGACGTCCCGACCGGTCGAGGCCGCCGTCTCCACCACGTCGAGCAGCCCGAAGCTGTACATCAGGCGGGTCGCCTGCACAGAGATCTCCGACGGCACGCCGCGCTCGGCCATCTCGGCCGCGTGCGCCTCCAGCGCCTGCCGCTCACTGCCCTGGAACAGGGTCCCCAGCCTGGTCAGCAGCTGGGAAACCCCGGGCCGCAGCCGGGTCACCTCGCCCGGGACGTCCAGCGGGGACCGCCGGTTCGCCACCAGCCACCGCACCGCCCGGTCGAGCAGGCGCCGCGTCTCCAGGTAGACCGACGTCTGCGCCTCGGTCGAGATCCTGTTGTCCAGCGCCTCCACCGCCGTCCAGAGCTCGCCCAGCCCGTAGACGTCGCGGACCACCACGTAGGCGCGGATCACGTCCGCGGCCGACGCGCCCGTCTCCTCCACGGCGCGGTAGACGAACGAGATACCACCGCGGTTGATCACCTCGTTGACGAGGGCGGTCGTCACGATCTCGCGGCGCAGCCGGTGACCGGCCATCCGGTCGGCGTACCGCTCCCGCAGCGGCGTCGGGAAGTAGTCGGTCAGGACCGTGTTGGTCCACTCCTCGTCGGGCAGCTGCTCGTGCAGGATCTCCCGCTCCAGCACGATCTTGGCGTACGCCATCAGCACCGCGAACTCCGGCACGGTCAGCCCCGCCGTGCCGGCCTCGGCCCGCGCGTTCAACTGATCCTCGCTCGGCAGCGCCTCCAGTTCGCGGTCGAGCTGACCGCTCCGTTCCAGGTCGGCGATCATGCGGCGGTGCACCGGCAGCAGCGACAGCGACTGGGCCTTCGCGATGCCGAGCGCCCGCGCCTGGTCGTAGTTGTCGCGCAGCACCAACTCGGCGACCTCGTCGGTCATCTCCGCCAACAGGGCGTCGCGGTCCGGCAGGCTCAGCTCGCCGTCCGCCACCGCCCCGCCCAGCAGGATCTTGATGTTGACCTCGTGGTCCGAGCAGTCCACGCCCGCCGAGTTGTCGATGAAGTCGGTGTAGATCCGGCCGCCCTGGAGCGCGTACTCGATCCGGCCCCGCTGGGTCAGGCCCAGGTTGCCGCCCTCGCCGACCACCTTCGTCCGCAACTGCCGGCCGCTGACCCGGATCGCGTCGTTCGACTTGTCGCCCACCTCCGCGTTCGACTCCGTCGACGCCTTGACGTAGGTCCCGATGCCGCCGTTCCAGAGCAGGTCCACCGGGGCCTGCAGGATCGCCTTCATCAACTCCGCCGGCGACATCGTCACGACCGACTCGTCCAGGCCGAGCGCCGCGCGCACCTGCGGTGTGATCGTGAGCGACTTCGCCGTACGCGGGTAGACGCCCCCGCCCTCCGAGATGAGCGACTGGTCATAGTCGGCCCACGACGAGCGCGGCAGGTCGAACAGCCGCCGCCGCTCCGCGTACGACGTCGCGGGATCCGGATCGGGGTCGACGAAAATGTGCCGGTGGTCGAAGGCGGCGACCAGACGGATGTGCTGCGACAGCAGCATCCCGTTGCCGAACACGTCCCCGGACATGTCGCCGACGCCGACGACCGTGAAGTCCTGCGTCTGGGTGTCCACCCCCATGTCCCGGAAGTGGCGCTTCACCGACTCCCAGGCGCCCCGCGCGGTGATCCCCATCTTCTTGTGGTCGTAGCCCGCGGAGCCGCCGGAGGCGAAGGCGTCGCCCAGCCAGAACCCGTGGCCCACCGAGATCGCGTTGGCGATGTCGGAGAAGGTCGCCGTCCCCTTGTCGGCGGCGACCACCAGGTATGGGTCGTCGCCGTCGTGACGCACCACGTCGGGCGGCGGCACGATCCCGCCGGCCACGATGTTGTCGGTGACATCCAGCAGGGCCGAGATGAACTGCTTGTAGCAGGCGACCGCCTCGTCCCGGTCCCCCGCCGCCTGCTTCAGAACGAACCCGCCCTTCGCGCCCACCGGCACGATCACCGCGTTCTTCACCATCTGCGCCTTGACCAGCCCCAGCACCTCGGTACGGAAGTCCTCGCGCCGGTCCGACCAGCGCAGGCCACCCCGCGCCACCGCGCCGAAGCGCAGATGCACGCCCTCGAACCGCGGCGAGTAGACGAAGATCTCGTACTTGGGCCGCGGCGCCGGCAGCTCGGGGACCGCCTGCGGGTCCAGCTTGAACGCCACGTACGACTTGGGGCGTCCCTCGGTCGAGCGCTGGTAGAAGCTGGTCCGCAGGGTCGCCTGGATGAGCGTCAGATAGGCGCGCAGGATGCGGTCCTGGTCGAGGCTCGTCACGCCGTCGAGCTCCTGGCGGATCGCGCCGATCAGCTCCTTGCCGCGCAGCTGCCGTTCCTCATCGGCGAGCCGCAGCGCCGGGGAGAACCGGTTCTCGAACAGCTCGACGAGCAACGCCGCGATCGCCGGGTAGGCGATGAACGTCGACTCCATGTACTCCTGCGAGAAGACGGTGCCCGCCTGGCGCAGATACTTCGCGTACGCCCGCAGCACCACCACCTGCCGCCACGTCAGCCCGGCACGCAGCACCAGCTCGTTGAAGCCGTCGACCTCCGCCTCGCCCCGCCAGGTCGCCGAGAAGGCGTTCTCCACGTGCGGGCGGACCTCGGCCAGCTCCCGCGCGCCGGACGGCAACTGCAGCCCGAAGTCGTACAGGTAGATCGTGCTGTCCTCGCGGTTGATCTCGTACGGGTGCTCGTCCACCACCCGCACGCCGAGGGAGTGCAGCACGGGCAGGACGGCGGAGAGCACCATCGGCTCGCCGTACCGGTAGACCTTGAACCGGACGGTCAGGTCGTCCTCTCCGGCCTCCATCGCGCGCTGCGCGGTCTGCCAGGTGCGGAACAGGTGCATCTCCAGCTGCCCCGGCTCTTCGAGCAGTTCCAGCTTGGCGAGGTCCTTCACCGCCTCGTACGGCGTGTGCTCGTCTTTGTAACCGTCCGGGAACGCCTTCGTGTAGCGGCCGAACAGCGCCTTGGCCTGCTCGTCGCCGAGCTTGCGCTCGAGCACCAGGCGGAAGTCGTCGTCCCAGAGCCGCGTCGCGTCGGCGAGCAGTTCGGCGAGCGCGTCCACGTCCACGGTGCCGGGGGGATCGGCCGGGTCGGTACGCACGATGAAGTGCACCCGGGCCAGCATCGACTCCGTCACCCTGGTCGTGTAGTCGACGCCGATGCCGTTGAGCTGCCGCAGCAGGATGTCCTGCATGCGCAGCCGGTTCTGGGTGGTGAACCGGTCGCGGGGCAGGTAGATGAGGCAGGAGATGAACCGGCCGTAGCCGTCGCGGCGCAGGAAGAGCCGCAGCTGCCGGCGCCCGGCCATCCGCAGCACGCCGACGACGGCGTGGTAGAGATCGTCGGTCTTGATCTGGAAGAGCTCGTCGCGCGGATAGGTCTCCAGGATCTGCAGCAGATCCTTGCCGGAGTGGCTGCGCGGGCTCAGCCCGGAACGGTCGAGCACCTCGGCGACCTTGCGGCGCACCACCGGCAACTCCCGCACGCTGGTGCGGTAGGCGGCCGTGGCGAAGAGGCCCAGGAAACGCCGCTCCCCGATGACCTCACCGCGCTCGTCGAAGATCTTGAAACCGATGTAATCGAGGTAGGCCGAGCGGTGCACGGTCGCCCGCGAGTTGGCCTTGGTGATGATGAGCAGGCGCTTCTCCAGCACCTTGGCAGCCGCCTCGGGTGTCATCGAGGAGAGCCGCCGCGGCGCGGTCTGATCCTGACGGAGGATGCCGAGCCCGGTGCCGAGCACCGCCTCCAGCGCCTTGTCCCCGGTCGGCTTGTCCCCGGTCGGCTTGTCTCCCGTCGCGCCGTCCCCGTTCCCGACGTCGACGAGGCGGTATTCGCGGTAGCCGAGGAAGGTGAAGTGCTCGTGGGCGAGCCAGCGCAGCAGCTCGACCGAGTCGGCGATGTCCTTCTCGGGCACGGGCGGGGCGGCGTCGGACTTGCGGGCCGCGGAGAGGTCGTCGGCGAGGTCGAGGGCGCGCTGGCGCATCTTCGGCCAGTCCTCCACCGCCTCTCGTACGTCGGTCAGGACCCGCTGCAGCTCACTGCGGAGCTGCTCACGGTCGGCCGGGTCGCGCACCGGGTCGGTCTCGACGCGCATCCAGCTCTCGACGATGTCGCCGTCGATGGCGTCGTCCGGCTCGACATCGGCAGCCACCTCGGTGAGCCGACCCAGCGGCTCGCGGCGCACCACGACGAGCGGGTGCACCAGCAGATGCACGTCGAGATGATGGGCGGTGAGCAGCGCGGTCACCGAGTCGACCAGGAACGGCATGTCGTCGGTGACGATCTCGATCACGGTGTGGTGCTGCTCGCCCTGCGGTTCGCCGATGCGCAGCTTCAGCTCACCCTGCACGCGCTGCTCGGCCAGCTCCCGGTGCGCCTGGGCCGCCGCCAGCATCTCCAGCGGCGTGTAGTCGATCAGCTCCTCGTCCGGGGCGAACCGCCAGAAACGGTCGACCAGGCACGCCGCGTCGTGGTCGTCGGCGGCAAGGGCGACCGCCTGCGCGACGAGCCGCTCGGCGTTGGGCACCGACTCGTCGAGCTCCGCGTCGTCGCCATCCTCGACACCGGAGTCACTCGCCACCGCGCCGTCGTAGAGCGGGTCGAGGCCGGCCCGCGGGTCGAGCGCCTCCTCGAACGGTCCCGGTTGCCCGGTCGAGCCCTGCGGCCCGGGCTCTTCGTCACTGACTGCGGGGTCCAGGTGGTCGGATCTGTCACTTCCGCCTGGCCGCAGCTCGGATTTCGGCTCGGTCGCCGGACGCCGGTCCATTGGTGCCACTCCCCTCGCCCACCACGTTGTGGGTCACGTCTTCGCCCAGCCTATGCCCTGCAGATCAACAACCAGGATCGGCAGAGCGGGTGTGACCTCGGCAAGGCGATTGTGATCTACAACACTTGTTGTCGGTGCGCCACGTCCGCCCTGCTGAATACCCATACGCGCCATCTTCCTCACCCCATCGGAACATGATCCAGTCAGGTGAGAGATGACGCATGGGTCACGAGAAGGACACACCGCGTACTACGGTCAGAATCCCACCCCCGCATGCCCGGAAGGTGACCGCGATGCGCCGGCCGTACCCCCCTCTGCGATTGAACCGCGTCCCACGCCGGCCAGCCGCGGCACTGACCTGCCTCGCGCTCGCGGTCGGTCTGGTCGCCGGCTGCTCCAGCAGCGACGGGCCGGAGAAGGCGGTCGACGCCTTCCTCGCCGGGTGGCCCACGGGGAAACTGGACAAAGTCGGCTTCCTGAACGCCGCCGGCCAGCGGATTCCGGCCGCGGACGTCGCCAATCAGCTCAAGCAGCTCTCCGGCGAGCTGGCGGACAAACCGCCCACGCTGCGCCGCGAGGGTGACGCGAAGGTCACCAAGGACACCGCGACCGCGACGGTCACCGTCGACTGGACGCTGCCGGGGGCCGTGCACTGGAAGTACCCGACCACGGTGCGCCTCAAGCAGGCGAACGATGACAACTGGCAGGTCATCTGGGAGCCGACGCTGGTCCAGGAGAAGCTCACCGCCGGCGACGAGCTCTCGGTGCGACGCCTGCCGTCGCCGCGGGCCGCCGTCCTGGACGCCGCGGGCCAGCCGATCGTGGCACCGCGGACGGTGATCCAGGTCGGTGTGCAGCCCAACGAGGTCACCGACCCGGCCGCCCTGGTCAAGCAGCTGGACGCCGCGTTCAAGGCGGTCCGCCCGGCGATCAACCCGCCGATCGACGTGTCCGGCCTGCCGAAGCGGCTCAAGGAGGCGAAGCCCGACGCCTTCGTCGAGGTCGTGGTCCTGCGCGAACCCGCGTACCGGCAGATCAAGTCACGCATCTACGACCTGCCCGGCACGAAGTTCCGCGACGAGCAGCGCGACCTGGCGCCGACCCGGGAGTTCGCCCGCGCCCTGCTCGGCTCGGTCGACCCGGTTCAGAAGGACGACATGGACGCCAACCCCGGCCAGTTCGTGATCGGTGACGTGGTGGGTCACGGCGGTCTGCAGGGCCGGTACGACAAGGAGCTGCGCGGTGCCCCCGGGATCTCCGTGATCGTGGCCCGCAAGGGTCCCGATGGCACCGTCGCCCCGACCGACACCGAACTGTTCCGCGCCGAGCCGAAAGCCGGCACCCCACTGAAGACCACGCTCGACGTCGCGGCGCAGACCGCCGCCGACGGGGCGCTGCGCGGCGTGGCGCAGCGCAGCGCGCTGGTCGCGATGCGGATCAGCGACGGCGCCGTCGTGGCGGTGGCGAACGGGCCCGACGGCGGCGCGGAGAACCTTGCCCTGACCGCGCAGGTGCCGCCGGGCTCCACGTTCAAGATGGTGAGCACGCTCGGCCTGCTCGACGCCGGCGCGGTCAGCCTCGACGCCCCGGTCGCCTGTCCCAAGAGGTCCACCGTCGACGGCCGCTCATTCAAGAACTCCGACAACTTCGAGCTCGGCACCGTGCCCTTCCGGGTCGACTTCGCGAAGTCGTGCAACACCGCGTTCGCCACCCTGGCGCCGAAGCTCGGTGACCAGGGGCTGGCGACCGCCGGGCGCAGCCTGGGCCTGGAGGGCTCCTGGACGCTCGGCGTCGACACCTTCACCGGCAAGGTCTCCGTCGGCGGCTCGGGGGCGGAGCGGGCGGCGGCCGCCTTCGGCCAGGGCACCACGGTGGTCAGCCCGGTCGCGATGGCGGCGGCGACCGCGGCCGTGGCTCGCGGCCAGTGGCAGCCGCCGACGCTGCTGCTCGAACCGGCGCCGGACACGAAGTCGCCGGCCGGCGCGAAGCTGAAGGACAGTTCGGTCGGGCCCCTGCGCACCATGATGCGCGAGGTGGTCACGGCGGGGACGGCGGCGACGCTCGCGAAGGTGCCGGGTGGTCCGGTGCACGGCAAGACCGGGACCGCCGAGTACGACAACAATCCCGCGCACACGCACGCGTGGTTCGTCGGCTGGCAGGGGGACGTCGCGTTCGCGGTCTTCGTCGAGAAGGGCGGGTCGAGTTCCACGACGGCCGTCCCGATCGCCGATCGCTTCCTGCGCGGTCTCACCGCGAGGTGACCCTGCGCGACGCTCGCCGCCCGCTGCCCCGCCTCCCCGCGAAAATCGCCGGAACGGGCGGCGGCGGGCGCGCCGTCGGCCTCGCCTAGGCGCCGGCGTCGCCGAGCGGTCGTGAAGAGCTCGATCTGCGCGAGGGTCTGGTTGGCGAACGAGTTGGACATGACGAAGCTGGGGTGTCCGGTGGCGTTGCCGAGGTTCAGCAGC
>NZ_JBFANZ010000044.1:0-32190 GCF_040659735.1 Micromonospora sp. NPDC049679 | reverse complement strand
CCCGCGGGGGGGGCGGTGGGGGCGCGGTCGGCCCACACACAACCGGCGACGGGCCGGCGTCCCATGGGACGCCGGCCGTTCGCCGTTTTCAGGTCGTCGTACCGCTGACGCGGTGGTTACGCGGCCTGCAGACCCTCCGCGCGAGCGAGCTCGCGCAGCCGGCCGAGCGCCTGGATCTCCAGTTGCCGGATCCGCTCCCGCGAGAGCGAGAAGCGCGACGCGACCTCGGTCAGCGAGTGCTCACGGCCGTCCTCGAGACCGTAGCGGGCACGCATGATGCCCGCGGAGCGGTCGTCGAGGTGGTTGAGCAGGCCCTCGATGCGCTGCCGCTCGAGAGCGGTCAGCACGATCTCCTCCGGCGACGGCGCGTCGCTGTCGGCGACCAGGTCACCGAGCTTGGTGTCGCCGTCATCGCCGATCGGGGTGTCCAGGGACACCGTGTCCTGCGACCAGCGCACCAGCTCGTGGACCCGCTCGACCGGCACGCCCAGCGAAGCCGCGATCTGCTCCGGCTCGGGGTCCGCGCCGAGCTCACGGGTGAGCTGACGGGCCACGTTGCGCATCCGGTTGACATCTTCAACCAGGTGCACGGGAAGCCGCACGGTCCGCTCCTGCTGTGCGATGGCGCGGCTGATCGCCTGACGGATCCACCACGTCGCGTAGGTCGAGAACTTGTATCCGCGCTCGTAGTCGAACTTCTCCACGGCGCGCACCAGGCCGGTGTTGCCTTCCTGGATGAGGTCGAGCATCGGCATGCCGGACCGCACGTACCGGCGGGCGATCGAGACGACCAGGCGCAGGTTGGCGCGGATGAACAGGTCCTTGGCCCGCTCGCCCTCCACCACCAGGCGCTCCAGCTCTTCCCGACCGACGCCCTTGGGGAGCGTGCCGTCGTCGAGGAGGTGCTGGGCGTAGAGGCCCGCCTCGATCGTCTTGGAGAGGTCAACCTCGGCGGCCGCGTCGAGCAGCGGCGTCCGGGAGATCTCATGCAGGTAGACGCCGACCAGGTCGCGCTCCTCGGCAACCTCGCCGGTCCGCATCACCACGTTCTTCTCCACGTTGCCCACGGTCCCCTCGTTTACCCGACGTACCCGCTTACCTGCGCTGCCCACGTTCATCAGCCCTCCCCCGTTGCGTCCGCTGCGGCGGTCCCAGCCCCTGGTGCGGCCGAAACCATGTCCCCTGCGGAGCTGACATCTACACAACAGCTATGACGCTTCGGGGATTCCGTATCGTCAGTCGAAACTGTCACGAATGCCTGAGTAGTTGCTGAGAGCACGGTTGGCGTTAGCTGCAAATCACCCTCAGCAGGGGATTCGGGGTGCACCGCGCTCCGGCTTGGTCTGGGTAGCGTGCGCTTTGTCCGAATAATCACAACATCGCCACCGGTGCCGGCGCAGCGACCCCGGTCACTGCTCCCCTGCGATCCTCATCACTACTCAGACGTACGGTCCGCCGGCCGGAATGGTTCACCGCTCGGTCACGGTCTACCCCGTCGAGGGGGGGAACAATCGGCGGCCCGACAAGATGCCCGGCACGGCCCCGGGCGGGCTGAGATGAGGTCAGGGCGGGTCAGGAGGCGAGCAGCGCCAGCGCGTCGCGCACCTGCTGGGCGGAGCGGGCCAGCGCGGCCCGGGCGTCGGCGACCTTGGCGCCCGACACCAGCGACACCAGCGCCGTCTTCAGGTCGCCGTCCGCTGCCACGAGCGCGGCCTCGCAGACCTCGTCGGCGGCACCGGTGGCCTCCATCAGGATCGAGATCATCCGGCCCCGCAACTTCGCGTTGGTGGCCACCACGTCGATCATGAGGTTGGAATAGACCCGCCCGAGCCGCACCATGACCGCGGTGGAGAAGGCGTTGAGCACCAGTTTCTGAGCCGTCGCCGCCTTCATCCGGGTGGAGCCGGTGACCACCTCCGGGCCGCTGTCGACGCCGATGAACACGTCGACCTCGGCCGCCGCGGCCGCCACGGGGTTCGCGCAGAGCAGCACGGTGCCGGCGCCCAGCGCACGGGCCGCGCGCAGGGCGCCGAGCACGAACGGGGTACGGCCGCTCGCGGCCAGGCCGATCACCAGGTCACCGGGGCGTACGCAGCTTTGCACCTCGCCGACGCCGTCCGGCGCGTTGTCCTCGGCGTCTTCGACCGCCCGCCACATCGCCTCCGGGCCTCCGGCGAGGTGTGCGCAGAACCAGCCGGGCGGCGAGTTGAAGGTCGGGGGGAGCTCCGCGGCGTCCAGCACACCGAGGCGGCCCGAGGTGCCGGCACCGAAGTAGTGCACGCGTCCGTCGGCGCGGAGCGCGGTCACCGCCAGGTCCACCGCGGCGACGATCTCGTCGAGCACGGCCGCGACCGCGACCGGCACGCTGCGGTCGGCTTCGTTGATGACCCGCAGCACGTCGCGCGTGGACATCAGGTCGAGGTCGGCGCTCTGCGGGTTGCGCTGCTCCGTCGGGGCCGCGACCCGCACCATCACCCGGCCGTCGATCCCGCTCTGACGGTAGGACGAGCCGGGGTCGACGTCGGGATCGGAGGTGTCCGCTGCGGCGCCGGGCTCGACCCGTTCCGCCGTCATGCCCGCCTCCGGCCGCCGCCGGCCCGGTGCTGCTGCACCGCGTCGGCGGTGACCTCCAACGCGCGTCTGGCCTTGGCCCGGTTCCGCGCGGCCACACCGACGAAGAGGCAGTCGACGACCGTGAGCTGGGCGAGGCGGCTGGCCATCGCGCCCGACCGGTAGGTCGTCTCGCGCGCCGCGGTGGTGAGCACGAAGTCGGCGACCTCGGTGATCGGTGAGCGCGGGAAGTTGGTCAGCGCGACGGTGCTCGCGCCCCGGGCGCGTGCCTGCTCCAACACCTCGATCGCATCGGAGGTGGTGCCGGTGTGCGAGATGCCGACCGCGACGTCCCCCTTGCCGAGCAGAGCGGCGGAGGTCAGCGCGGTGTGCACATCCGGCCAGTAGAAGGCGGTGCGTCCGATGCGGTGCAGCTTCTGCTGGAAGTCGGAGGCGACGAAACCGCTGGCGCCTGCGCCGTAGATGTCGACGCGAGCGGCCGCGTTGATCGCCTCGACGACGCGCTCACAGATCGCCGGGTCGAGCTGCTCGGCCGTCTCCTCGACCGCACGGGCGTCGCTGAACGCGATCGTCGCGATGATCTGGGCGAGATCGGCGCCGGGCGGGATGTCCCCGCCGACGACCCGCGCGTCCGGCGGCTCCACCCGCCGCGCCGCCTCGGCGGCGAGGCGGATGCGCAGCTGGGGGTAACCTTCCATGCCGACCGACCGGCAGAACCGGATCACGGTCGCCTCGGAGGTCTCCGCGGCCGTGGCGAGGTCGGTGATGGTGCGCCGGGCCGCGTCGGCCGGATTGGCGACAACCAGTCGGGCGACGCGCTGCTCGGCCGGCGACAGCGACGGAAGCAGCCCGCTGATGTGCACGATCAGCCCGCTGGTCTTGTGAGTCGCAGAAACCTTCGCAGTTTTCGCCACAAATGAAACTTACTTTCACACAGGCCGGGGAGTCAACCGCGACGCCGGGTCCCTGCGAAAGTACGCCCGCTCGGCCACCCGCCGACCCCGTTCAGCCCAGCCGACCGTGCCATTCCCGCAGCACGTTCGGCTCGTCCGCGGGGGACAGACCGGTAGTGGGCACGGCCTCCGGATCGGCCGTGAGCCACTCCCGGGTGGCGCGCGCCGTGTCGGCGAGGGGCCGGGTCGCCAACCCAGCCGCGAGCGCGGGGCTGACGTCGCGGGCCATGAACCCGGCGTACGCGGGCAGCGGAAGCCAGAGCGGCAGCGCCCGCTTCCCCGACCACGGCCGCACGTCCCGCTGCAGAAGGAACTCCTGCTCGACCCACGTCAGCGTGGGATCCGGGCGGCCGACCCCGGCAGCGACCTCGGCCAGGAAACGGGCCCGCGGCATCGGGGCGCCGATGCCGTCGTACGTGCCCGACAGTCCGGTTTCACCCGCGCGCACCAGCCACGCGGCCAGGTCCCCCACGTCGACGAACTGCACCGCCTCGTCGGGAGCCCCGGGGGCCAGCACCTCCCCGCCCCGCGCCAGCCGCCGGACCCAGTACGTGAACCGGCCGGTCGGGTCCTCGGGCCCCACGATCAGCCCCGCCCGGCAGATGAACGACCGGCCGTCGCCCATCCCTTCCCGGACTGTCTCCTCACAGGCGACCTTGCAGGGCCCGTACCACTCCTGCGCGTCCCCACTGGGGTCGTCGATCCCGGGCGGCGCGGCCGCCACGACAGGCGCCGTCGCCGCCCGCTGTCCCGGCGTGCTCTCGTCGGCGTAGACCGAACAGCTGGAAACGTACGACCAGTGCCCGACGCGGTCGCCGAGCGCGGCCACCGCGTGCCGGGCATGGCTCGGACGGCGGGTCACGTCCACCACCGCGTCGAACGTCTCACCGTCCAGGCTGGACAGGCCGGTCGGGCTGTCGCGGTCCACCATCACGAACCGGACGCCCGGCACCGGATCACCGCCGACGCCGCGCGCGGCGCAGGTGACGTCGTGACCGGCGTCGCGGGCGTGCCGCGCCACCGCCCGGCCGAGGAAGACGGTGCCGCCGAGAACGAGAATGCGCATACACCGATCCTGCGGTGAACCCGGCCCGAGGCCCAGCCGGGTTCACCCTCAGCTCAACGATTACGCCCGTGGCGTACCGGTACGGTGGCGCCATGGCTGAGCGGAGCGTCCTGGTGACCGGAGGCACGGGCGGGTTGGGCGGCCCCGTCGTCACCGCGTTCGTCGAGGCGGGCTGGCGGGTGGTCGTACCCGTGCGGTCGGGGCCGACCGGAGCGGACCCGGCGGGGCGCGCGGTCGTGCGGGTCACCGCCGACCTCACCGACCCCGACGCGGTGGAACGCGCGGTCGCGGTCGCTGCCGGCGAGGCCGCGGCGCCGCTGCGGGCCGTGGTGAACCTGGTGGGCGGGTACGGCGCAGGCGGGCGCGTGCACGAGACGCCGGTGGCGGAGTTCGACCGGATGCTCACGCTCAATCTGCGCCCCACGTACCTGGTGACGCACAGTGCCCTGCCGCACCTCGTCGCGGCCGGCGGCGGAGCGGTGGTCTGCGTGTCGTCGCGGGCGGCGCTCGCCCCCTTCGTCGGCGCGGCGGGCTATGTGACGGCCAAGGCCGCCGTGCTGGCGTTCGCCGCCGCGGTGGCCGTCGAGTACCGCGCCTGCGGGATCCGCTGCAACACGGTCGTGCCGGGCGTGATCGACACCCCCGGCAACCGCGAAGCGCAGCCCGACGCCGACCGCAGCCGCTGGGTCACGCCGGGCGAGATCGCGCCGGTGATCCGCTTTCTGGCCAGCGACGAGTCGGCGCCGACCAGCGGCGCCGTGGTGCCCGTCTACGGACGCGGCTGAGCACCGCCCGGCACCGGCTCGGGCTCCGGCGCCTCGGGCAGCCAGCCGCGCAGTTCGTCGTGGATCGCCCGGCTCACTTCGTCCGGCGTTCCGTTGGCGTCGACCACCACGAAGGTCGCCGACTCGGGCATCGAACGGTAGGCATTGGCGGACGCCGTCAGGAATTCGAGCGTCTCCGAGTCAATGCCACGCGCCTCGATCCGCCGCTGCGCCTCGGCCGGATCCACCGCGAGCAGAAACGTCACGTCGGGAGGCGGAAAGACCGAGTAGGCGATCCTGGCCATCGGCTCCCAGTGCGGCGCCCCGTGCGAACGGATCCTGGCGTACTGGCAGACCGCGTAGCGGTCCATCACCGCCACCCGCCGGCCCAGGGCCGAGCGGAGCAGTGTGCGGGCGATCGCGAGCCAGCGCAGCATCGATTCGGCCAGGAGCAGCCCGGGCCGACCGAGGAGCCCCTCACCGTCCACGCGGCCCAGCCGCTGCGCCAGCCGTCCCAACCAGCGCCGCCCGCCCGCGTTCTGCCGATAGCTCGCCGGCACGCCGCTTTCGGTGAGCGCCGCCGCCAACCGGTGCGCCTGCGTGGTCTTGCCCGAACCGTCGACTCCGACGAGCGCCACCGAGCGCAGCCGCCGAATCACCATGCCGTCCTGCCGCTGTTACGAGATCCGACCATCCCGGCAAGGCTACGGCCTCGCGGCAAGAACGCCGGCGCAGAAGACGGGCCTTCGCGAAACCACCCAGAGAGCGGGAATCGTGCGGTCACGGGACCGACGAAGCGACCGGGGCCACAACGCCCCATCGCCGCAGAGCAGGCGGCAAGGTGTGAACGGGCAGAACCCCGGGTACCGGTAGTTCTCTACCGACACCGACCACGGGAGACCACCATGGCTCACCGCGGGGACGAGGGCCTGTTGCACACCCTCAAAAGCGTCGCCGCCGTCCTGAAGCAGTCGGAGGTGCCGTTCGTCCTGGGTGGCAGCTTCGCGGTGTACGCCCACGGCGGGCACTCCAGCGACCACGACGTCGACTTCCTGATCCGTCAAGAGGACGTCGAGCGGGCGTTGTCCGCCCTCGTCGACGAGGGCTTCACCGCCGAACGACCGCCCGAGGACTGGCTGGTCAAGGTCTACGACGAGGGGCGGATGGTGGACCTGATCCACCGCCCGGTGGAAATGCCCGTCAATGACGAGACCTTCAACGACACCGTCATGCGCTCGGTCGACGCCATCCAGATGCCGGTCCTGTCGGCGACCCAGCTGATGGTGCACAAGTTGCTGAGCTTTTCGCAGCACTACTGCGATTTCGCGCGCGGCCTTCCGCTCGCGCGCTCCCTGCGGGAGCAGATCGACTGGGACCGGGTGCGCAAGGAGACCGCACACTCGCCGTACGCCGAGGCGTTCCTGGTCCTGTTGGACCGGCTCGACGTCGTGCCGGCGGAGAACAAGGAGATCGCGGCATGACCGAGAGAACGGGGGCGGGCAAGCCGCTCGACGAGTACGTCGAGGCGGCGGTGCAGCGTCTGCTGACGGAGAACGCCGACGTCGCGGAGCAGGGCATCACCGTGGTGCGTCGGGAGCACACCCTCCTGCTCTGCGGTGAGGTCGCCAGTCCGCAGCGTCGGGACGAGATCCTGCGTCTGGTCACCGAGCACTTCCCCGATGTCACGCTCAGCGCGGACCTCGGAGTGACCCGCGCACCGGAACCGTCCGAGGTGGAGGAGCTGCCGTGATCCGCATTGCCGCCGTCGGCGACGTGCACATGGACGACGACGTGATGGGGCGCTACCGCCCGGCGCTCGAGCATCTCCCCGATCGGGCCGACGTGCTGCTGCTCGCCGGCGACCTGACCCGGCACGGCACGGAGGCGGAGGCGCGCTGCGTGGCCGCCGAGTTCGGCGGGCTGGGGGTGCCCGTGGTGACGGTGCTCGGCAACCACGACCACCACTGCGACCAGGTTCCGCAGGTGGTCACGGTGCTCGAGGACGCCGGCATCACGGTGCTGGAGGGGAACAGCACGGTGATCGACGTTTCCGGCGTACGGCTCGGAGTGGCCGGCGTGAAGGGCTTCGGCGGCGGGTTCGCCGGCCGGTGTGCGAGTGAGTTCGGCGAGCCGGAGATGAAGGCCTTCGTGCGGACGACGGGCGTGGTCGCCGAGCAGCTCGGCCGGGCGCTGCGCGAGGTGGAGTGCGACGTACGGGTGGCGTTGACACACTATGCGCCGGTGCCGGACACGCTCGCCGGCGAACCGCTGGAGATCTATCCGTTCCTGGGGTCCTATTTGCTCGGTCAGGCGATCGACTCGGCGCCGACGGCGCTCGCGATCCACGGGCACGCCCACGCCGGCACCGAGCGCGGGACCACTCCGGGCGGGGTGCGGGTGCGCAACGTGGCACACCCGGTCATCAAGCAGGCGTACAGCGTCTTCGAGCTCGGGCACGGCGAATCCGGTCAGTCGTCGTCGAAGGTTTCCCGAGGGGAAAGCAGGGTATATCAATAGTCATGTTGAGTCTTCTTCTTTGGATTCTGGCAGTCGTACTGGTCGTGGCCGGCGTCATGGCGCTCTTCCGCCGACAGATCCTGTGGGGCGTCGTCCTCATCGTGGTCGGTCTGCTGGTTGGTCCTGGCGGGGTCAGTATCTTCAGTTAGTCCCCCGGCTTGCTCCATCCTCCCGATCCGTTATCCCTTCTCGAATCCATCCTTCTCCGATCCCGGACCCGCCGGGGTCGTCGCATCCGGGCCCTCGTCCTCCCCGACTGGTGGGCCCGGCCGCGACGGCCCCGGCGCTCGTGTGTGTCCCGCCTTTGTCGCGCCCGCCGCCCACCGGTCCGCCGATCACCGTTCCGGCGATGACCGGACATATCCGCGGACGACCGGTGGTGGCCGCGGACACCGGTGAAAGATTCCATTCTTCGCCGGCAGGTCCGTCGGAAATCTTCGATCCGACGGATCAGGCGTGATCGATGCGCACTATTCGTCGCCAACCGCCCACCTTCCGCTCCGCTTCGGTTTCCGAATCGTTACGGGCTCGTGCCCACGTAGCTCTGGACGGCGATCGTTGCAAGCGCTTACATGTGGGGACGCCCACATTGACGGGACCGGCGCGCGAGCCACAGGGCTTCGGGCGTGCCGGAAGGAAGGAGGACGGCATGGCGGTCTTTCCCAGGCCACGCCAAGCCCTCGTGCTCGCCAGCGTCGTTGGTTTGGCGCTCAGCGCCACCGCCTGCGCAGGCAGCGACAGCAGCAGCAAAAATTCAGATTCCGCGGAGTGTGCCGCCTACGAGAAATACCAGGGCAACGACGGCAAGACGGTCTCCATCTACGCGTCCATCCGCGACGCGGAGGCCGACCTGCTGCAGCAGTCCTGGGAGCAGTTCAGCAACTGCACCGGCATCAAGGTCGACTATGAGGGCAGCGGCGAGTTCGAGGCGCAGCTGCAGGTCCGCGTCGACGGCGGCAACGCGCCGGACATCGCGTTCGTCCCGCAGCCGGGCCTGCTGGCCCGCTTCGCCGAGAGCGGCAAGCTCAAGGCCGCCTCGGCCGACACCAAGGCGATGGCCGAGAAGAACTACCCCGGCGACTGGCTGAAGTACAGCACGGTCAACGGCAAGTTCTACGGCGCGCCGCTCGGCTCCAACGTCAAGTCCTTCGTCTGGTACTCGCCGAAGATGTTCAAGGACAAGGGCTGGAAGGTCCCGACGACCTGGGCCGAGCTGATGACCCTCAGCGACCAGATCGCCGCCACCGGCACCAAGCCGTGGTGCGCCGGCATCGAGTCCGGCGACGCCACCGGCTGGCCGGCCACCGACTGGATCGAAGACCTCATGCTGCGCACGCAGACGCCTGAGGTCTACGACCAGTGGACCACCCACGCCATCCCGTTCAACGACCCGCGGGTCGTGGCGGCGGTCGACCAGGCCGGCAAGATCTTGAAGGACCCCAAGTACGTCAACGGGGGCTTCGGCGACGTCAAGACCATCGCGTCCACCTCGTTCCAGGAGGCCGGCACGCCGATCGTCCAGGGCAAGTGCGCGCTGCACCGCCAGGCGTCGTTCTACGCCAACCAGTGGCCGCAGGGCACCAAGGTCGCCGAGGAGGACGGGGACGTCTTCGCCTTCTACCTCCCGACGATCGACCCGGCCAAGGGCAGGCCGGTGCTCGGCGGTGGCGAGTTCACCGTCGCGTTCGCCGACCGGCCCGAGGTGCAGGCGGTGCAGACCTACCTCGCCTCGCCGGAGCACGCCAACAGCCGCGCCAAGCTCGGCAACTGGGTGTCGGCCAACAAGGGTCTGGACATCACCAATGTGCAGAACCCGATCGACAAGCTCTCCGTGGAGATCCTGCAGGACCAGAAGGCCACCTTCCGGTTCGACGGCTCGGACCTGATGCCGGCCGCGGTCGGCGCGGGCACCTTCTGGAAGGGCATGGTCGACTGGCTCAACGGTAAGGACACCGCCGGGACGCTCACGTTCATCGAGAACTCCTGGCCCAAGTAAGACGAGCGGTGGTCCGGCCCGGGTGATCCGGGCCGGACCACCGACCGGCAGTGTTCGGCATCCCGCGGGAGGGCGGATGAACTTCGATCTTGCGGCCGAGGGCGACAAGTTCGAGATGTTGGGGTACGGCCTACTGGCCTTCGTCGTGGTCGTCGGCGGGCTGCTGGTGCTGCTCGACGTCGTGCCGACCTGGTTCGCCCGGCGGCACGAGCGGCGACTGATCGCGGCCACGGCCGCGGCCGGCGTCGACGGACCGGCGCCGCGGATCGGCCAGCCGAAGCGACGCGAAGGGCTCTTCGGACTCTTCTTCCTGCTCCCGGCGGTGCTGCTGCTCCTCATCGGGCTGGTGGTGCCCGCGATCCGCACCGTGCTGCTCTCGTTCATGGACGGTCGTCGGGAAAACTGGGTCGGGCTCGACAACTACGCCTGGCTGTTCTCCCAGGACGAGATCCTCCGCGTGCTGACCAACACCCTGTTCTGGGTTCTCGCGGTGCCGTTGCTCGCCACCGCGATCGGCCTGATCTACGCCGTCCTGGTGGACCGGGCCCGGCTCGAGGCGCTCGCCAAGGCCCTCGTCTTCATGCCGACGGCGATCTCCTTCGTCGGCGCCGGCGTCATCTGGAAGTTCGTCTACGCCTACCGCTCCGCCGAGCAGGAGCAGATCGGTCTGCTCAACCAGCTCGTCGTGATGGCCGGCGGCGAGCCGCAGCAGTGGCTGCAGAATGCCCCGCTCAACACCTTCTTCCTGATCATCATCATGGTCTGGATCCAGGCCGGATTCGCGATGGTGGTGCTCTCGGCCGCCATCAAGGCGATCCCCGCGGACGTGGTGGAGGCCGCCCGGCTCGACGGCGTCAACTCGTGGCAGATGTTCTGGCGGATCACCATGCCGAGCATCCGCCCGGCGCTGATCGTGGTCGTGGTCACCATCTCGATCGCCACGCTCAAGCTCTTCGACATCGTCCGGACCGCGACCAACGGCAACTACGACACCAACGTCATCGCGACCGAGATGTACAACCAGGCGTTCCGGTACGGCCAGACCGGCCAGGGTTCCGCGCTCGCCGTGTTCCTCTTCGTCCTGGTGATCCCGATCGTGATCTACCAGGTCCGCAACCTCCGGAAGCAGCGGGAGGCCTGACAGCATGACCACCACCACCCCGATCCACCCCGGCGCCGCGACCGCTCCCGCCGCGACGGGGGGCACCGCCGCGCGGGTCCGCAAGAAGCTCAACACGCGGACCGCCACGGTGGTCTCCATCATCATCGCGGTCATCTGGACGATCCCGACCTTCGGCGTCTTCGTCTCCTCCTTCCGCCCCGAGAACGAGATCAAGACCAGCGGTTGGTGGACCTTCTTCACCGACCCGCAGGTGACCCTGGCGAACTACCAGGACGTCCTCTTCGGCCGGACCGCGTCGTCCGGGCAGCTCGCCAGCTACTTCGTCAACTCCCTGGTGATCACCGTGCCGTCGGTGCTCTTCCCGCTGGCCTTCGCCGCGCTCGCCGCGTACGCCCTGGCCTGGATCAACTTCCGCGGCCGCGACTGGATCTACGTCGGCATCTTCGCGCTGCAGATCGTGCCGCTCCAGATGGCCCTCGTGCCGCTGTTGAGCTTCTTCTCCCAGGGAGTGTCGCTGGGCGGGGTGCAGCTCCTGCCGGCCTGGGATCTCGCCGGCGAGCAGCGCTTCATCCAGGTCTGGTTCGCGCACACCTGCTTCGCGCTGCCGCTCGGGATCTTCCTGCTGCACAACTTCGTCTCGCAGCTGCCCCGCGACCTGATGGAGGCGGCGCGCGTCGACGGCGCCACGCACCCGAAGATCTTCCGCACGATCGTGCTGCCGCTGATCACACCGGCGCTCGCGACCTTCGGCATCTTCCAGTTCCTCTGGGTCTGGAACGACCTGCTCGTCGCGCTGATCTTCGCCGGCGGCAACACGACAGAGCCACTCACGGTACGGCTGGCGGAGCTCGCCGGCACCCGTGGCAACGAGTGGCAGCGGCTCACCTCCGGCGCGTTCGTGTCGATGGTCGTACCGCTGGTCGTCTTCCTGTCGCTGCAGCGCTACTTCGTACGCGGCCTGCTCTCCGGCAGCGTCAAGGGCTGACCGCACGACCGATCACCGGTCGGTGCAAGGTGACTCCGTGACCAAGATCGATGACGTCGCCCAGCTCGCGGGCGTCTCCACCGCCACCGTCTCGCGGGCCCTGCGGGGCCTGCCGACGGTGTCGGAGACGACCCGCAAACGGGTGCTGGAGGCGGCCGCGCAGCTCGGCTACACCGCGTCCCCCAGCGCGTCCCGGCTGGCGGGCGGGAAGACCCGCGCCGTCGCCGTCGTCGTCCCCCGGATCACCCGGTGGTTCTTCAGCACCGTCGTCGAATCCGCCGAGGACGCCCTCCACCAGGCCGGTTACGACCTGCTCCTGTACAACCTCGGCGGTCGGGAACACGCCCGGCAGCGGCTGCTGCACACCGCCAATCTCCACAAACGCGTCGACGCGGTGATGCTGGTCGCCACTCCCCTGCAGGCGGCCGACTTCGCGACCGTCACCGACCTCGCGCTGCCCGGCGTCACGGTGAGCTCCGGCACCCACGTACCGGGCTGGCCGAGCATCCGCATCGACGACGTCGCCGCCGCCCGGACCGCCACCCGGCACCTGCTCGATCTCGGCCACCGGCGGATCGCCCACATCTGCGGCGACGGCGCCGACGAGCTCGCCTTCACCACCCACCTCGACCGGCGGCGCGGCTACCTGGAGGCGCTGCGGGACGCCGGCGTGACACCCGACCCGCGACTCGACGCCGAGGCGGAGTTCACGATCAGCGGCGGCGGGCGCGCGATGATCGAGCTGCTCCGCAGAGGGACGCCGCCGACCGCCGTCTTCGCTGCCTCCGACGAGATGGCGATGGGCGCGATGGGCGCCCTGCGGCAGGCCGGCCTCCGGGTGCCGCAGGACATCAGCGTGATCGGCATCGACGACCACGACCTTGCCGGTGTGGTCGGACTCAGCACCGTCGCGCAACCCGCGGCCGAACAGGGCCGACTCGCCGCGCTGACCCTGCTCCGCCCGCTCGGGCACGCGGACCGCGACGATGGTGGGGCGGACTCCGTGATCCTGCCCACAAGTCTGGTCGTTCGCGAGTCGACCGGGCCGCCCCGGGAAAGTGAACGGGCGGCACGCCACTGACGGGAGAGCGCACTGAACACGCACGAGACGACCCGCGTTGCCGGCACCGACCCCCACGAGACCGGGGAGTGGTGGCGGCACGCGGTCATCTACCAGATCTACCCCCGCTCGTTCGCCGACTCCGACGGCGACGGCATCGGTGACCTGCCCGGCATCACCGCCCGTCTCGACCATCTGGTCGAGCTCGGCGCCGACGCCGTCTGGCTCTCGCCGTTCTACCCGTCGCCCCAGGCCGACGCGGGCTACGACGTCGCGGACTACCGCGGCGTCGACCCGATCTTCGGACGGCTGGAGGACATCGACAAACTGCTGACCCAGGCGCATTCGCGCGGCCTGCGCGTGATCGTGGACCTGGTGCCCAACCACACCTCGTCGGCGCATCCGTGGTTCGTCGAGGCGCTCGCCTCGACGCCGGGGAGCGCCGCGCGGCAGCGCTACATCTTCCGGGACGGCCGCGGCGCCGGCGGCGACAAGCCGCCGAACAGCTGGCAGAGCGTCTTCGGCGGCCCCGCCTGGACCCGCGTCACCGACGCGGACGGCGCACCCGGCCAGTGGTACCTGCACCTGTTCGACGCCGGTCAACCGGACCTCAACTGGGACCACCCGGAGATCCGCGCCGAGTTCGGCGACATCCTGCGCTTCTGGCTGGACCGCGGCGTCGACGGCTTCCGGGTCGATGTGGCGCACGGGCTGGTCAAGCAGGCCGACCTCGCGGACTGGCACTACCCCGACGAGCCCGTCTCCGGCGAGCCGGTCGAGGGACCGCGCCCGCCGATGTGGGACCAGGACGGGGTGCACGACATCTACCGCGACTGGCGCTCCATTCTGGACAAATATCCCGGTGACCGGGTCCTCGTGGCGGAGGCGTGGGTGCAACCGGCCGAACGGCTCGCCGCATACGTCCGCCCCGACGAGATGCACCAGGCCTTCAACTTCGAATACCTGGAAGCCGCCTGGACCGCCCCCGCGCAGTACGCCGTCATCGACCGCTCCCTCGCCGCCACAGACGCGGTCGGCGCACCGACGACCTGGGTCCTCTCCAACCACGACGTGCTCCGGCACGCCTCACGGCTCGGTCTTCCGGTCGGAACGATCCGCCCCCGCGGCATCGGCGCGGACGACCCCCAACCCGACGCCGCGCTGGGACTGCGCCGCGCCCGCGCGGCGACCTTGATGATGCTCGCCCTGCCCGGCTCCGCCTACCTCTACCAGGGCGAGGAGCTCGGCCTGCCCGAGCACACCACGATGGCCGACGACGCCCGCCAGGACCCGACCTGGGTGCGCAGCGGACAAACCGAGCGGGGCCGGGACGGCTGCCGGGTGCCGATCCCATGGGAGGCCGACGCGCCGTCGTACGGCTTCGGGCCGACGGACAGCAGCTGGCTGCCGCAGCCGGCGGTGTGGGCCGAGTACGCGCTGGACCGTCAGCGCGACGTTCCCGGGTCGACGTACGAGCTCTACCGCACCGCCCTTCGGCTCCGCCGCGACCTCGCCCTCGGCACCGGGCGGCTCTCGTGGGTCGACGGCCCGGAAGACGTGCTCGCCTTCCGCAACGGCGAGCTGCTGGTGGTGACGAACTTCGGCGCCGAGCCGGCCGCCCTCCCGGAGGGCGCCGAGCCGATCCACGCCAGCGCCGCGCTCGACCCCGACGGCCGCGTCCCGACCGACGTGACGGTCTGGGCCCGCGTCTGACGTCATTGCTCGACGTTCACGTCACGATGCCGATACCACCGACGGTCCATCGCGTCCACTCTGCGGCTCAGCGCTCCGGTCCACCCTCCGCTGCACGGTCAGCCACGACGGTCGCCCGGTCCCCCAGCATCCGCCCGACCCGCGCGATGTCGCGGGGCGCGGTACGCGACGCCAACCAGTACATGATGCCGGTGGGCACGAAGAACAGCTGGAACGCCGCGAGCCCCACCGCGAAGTTCAACGGCGGCGGGAACGACGCGTGCAACGCCCGGAGCGCCACCGGGAACAGCGCGTTTCCCGTGGCCCGGCCGACCCCGTTGACGAGGTTACCGACGCTGTAGACCGTGCCCCGGTGCTCCGGCGGGTTGACGTCGACGATCAGCGCGAACCAGTTCGGCGAATTCGCCGAGGTCAGCGCGAGCGCGAGCAACGCGGTCAGAAAGCTGAACCCGACCGTCGGCTCGGTCACCACGCTGCCGAGCACCGCCCGGACGACCGCCCCCGCCGACGCCCCGTCCGGCGCGTCGATCCGCATCGGGACGAAGAACAGGGCCAGGTAGAACGGAACGGCCGCGAGGATGCCGACCGCCGCGACCAGGGCCCGCCCCCGTGGGGTACGACGTTGCAACCGGTCGCCGACCAGACCGCCGACGATGGCGAACACTCCACCGAGTTGGAAGAGCGTGGCGAAGACGCTTCCCACGATGACCGCGGTCCCCTCGGAGAGGCCCTGATCCTCCGCGCGTGCCCGGAACAGCGCCGGCAGCCAGACCAGCGAACCGAACGCCACCTGGGCGGTGAGCCCCTGCATCACGAGCCAGACATTGGTGCGCCGACCGGCGATCCGTGGCAGCTCGCGGCGGCTGATCCGGTAGTCGTACTCGCCACCGGCCGCGAGCGCCGCCGCCAACTGCGGCTCGCTCTCCCCCCGCCGGATGTCGTACGTGAACAGGTAGGCGGCGGTCGCGAGCAGCCCGACGGTGGTGAGCACCAGGAACGGTCGGCGCCAGTCGTCGTAGCCGAGCAACCCGCCGAGGAGCGTGCCGGCGAGCGTGCCGACGCCCTGCGACAGCCCCCAGAAGCTCATCACGAGCCCGCGCCGCCGCGGCGAGACGAGGTCGCTGACCACGGAGAAGCCCACCGAAGCGACCGCGCCCAGGCCGATCGCCGCGACGAGTTGCGCCACGAGGAACGTGCGGTAGCTGCCGGCCATGCCGGTGCCGGCGGTGCCGGCCGCCCAGAGCAGGGTGCCGATCATCAGCAGCGGCTTGCGGTGGGTGCGATCCCCCACGTACGCCCAGCCGACGGCGGCGACGGCGCTGACCAGGAAGGTCGCGGCGGTGACGGCGCTGACCGCGCCCTCCCCAACGCCGAGCGACCCGCTGATCCGGCCGTAGAGCGGGGGAACCAGACCGATCGCGACGTTGTCCAGCGAGGCCAGGACGATGAAGACCACGACGCTGTACCGCCGATGCGCGCGGCCGCCCCGTGAGCGGGAGCCCTGGATCACCATGCGGGCACTGAACCAGGGCCAGGTCACGATCCGATGACGGCGCGCCGATGCGCGGATCGTCAGGCGGTTCGCCGGTCGAGGACGTGGTCGCGGGAGGCCGCGTACCGGTCGCGGATGGCGGGGACGGGCTCCGCCTCGTACGTCTGGATCTGCGTCGCCGACCACGCGGGCGGCTGCGCTCCGCCCAGGGCCACCCACGCGGCCTGGCGGGCGGCGCCGTCGGCGACGTATTCGCCCGCCGGGGGCACCAGGACGGGGCAGCCGAAGACCTCCGGCGCGATCCGGCGGACCGCGGCCGAGCGCGCCCCGCCACCGATCAGGATGACCCGGTTTACGGTGGCGCCCTGCGCGACGAGCGCGTCCAGGCCGTCGGCGAGCGCGCAGAGCATCCCCTCCACCGCCGCCCGCGCCATGTGCGCGGGGGTGGCGGTACGCAGCGTCAGGCCGTGTACGGCGCCGGTCGAGAGTGGACGGTCGGGGGTTCGTTCGCCTTCGAGATAGGGCACGACGACGAGGCCGTCGGCGCCGGCCGGAGCCTGCATCGCGAGCTCGGCGAGTTCGTCGTGGTCGACCCGGAGCAGTGCGGCAGCGGCGTCGAGCACGCGGGCCGCGTTGAGCGTGCAGACCAGCGGCAGGAACCGGCCGGTCGCGTCGGCGAACCCGGCAACCGCACCGGTCGGGTCAACGGCCGGGGTGTCGGAGACGCTGAAGACCGTGCCGGAGGTGCCGATCGACACGATCACGTCGCCGGGGAGCGCACCGACACCGAGCGCGGCGGCCGCGTTGTCGCCGGCGCCCGCGCCGAGCGGAGCGCCGCCGCGCAGGGCACCGGCCGATTCGGTCGGGCCGAGCACGACCGGCAGGGTGGGCTCCCGCCCGAAGGCGTGGGTGAGCAGGTCGGGACGATAGCCGCCGGTGGCGGTCGACCAGTAGCCGGTGCCGCTGGCATCGCTCCGGTCGGTGCGGAGCGCGTCGAGGGCGGTGGCTCCGGAGAGCTTCCAGGTGAGCCAGTCGTGTGGCAGGCAGACCGCGGCGGTCCGCGCCGCGGCATCGGGCTCATGCCGGGCCAGCCACCGCAGCTTGGTGACGGTGAAGCTGGCGACCGGAACGGAGCCGGTCGCCTCGACCCACGCGCGCCGGCCCGTCTCACCGCCACCGAACTCGTCGATCAGGTCGGCCGCGTCCCGCGCCGACCGCGTGTCGTTCCAGAGCAGCGCCGGCCGGACCACCTGCCCGTCGCCGTCGAGGCAGACCATGCCGTGCTGTTGGCCGGCCACCGACGCCGCGGCGACGTCATCGAGGCCGCCGGCCTGGGTGATCGCGTCGGTGAGCGCCGCCCACCACGCGTCGGGGTGCACCTCGGTGCCCTCGGGGTGGGCGGCCCGCCCCTCCCGCACCAGCTCCCCGCTCTCCGCGTCGCGGATCACGACCTTGCACGATTGGGTCGACGAGTCGACCCCGGCGACGAGCGTCATCGTCCGGCCCTTCCTGGCGGCGTCACCATGACCGCCCTGATCAGGGAGCTCTCCACGGGACGCGCGGGCGACACGCGGAGCTGGCCCCTGATCACGGCGACCATGCGGGGGTGTGGGTCAGCGGGCGCCGAGCAGGTGCTCGACGGCGAGCTGGTTGAGCCGGACGAAGCCGAACCCGCGGGCGCCGACGGCGTCGGCGTCGAAGTCCTCGAAGGCGCTCCGGTCCGCGAGCAGATCGGTGTAGGTCTCACCGGGGTTGAGGGTCGGGGTGGCGAGCTCGGCCACCTTGCTCGCCGCGAGCGCCTCCTGCACCTCCGGATCGGCCCGGAACGCCGCGGCCCGCTCCTTCAGCAGCAGGTACGTGCGCATGTTGGCCGAGGCGGACGACCAGACGCCAGCGAAGTCCTCGGTGCGCGAGGGCTTGTAGTCGAAGTGGCGGGGACCGTCGTAGGCCCGACCGCCGTCGGGGCCGCCGTGCTCCAGCAGGTCGACCAGGGCGAACGCGTTGAGCAGGTCGCCGTGCCCGAACACCAGGTCCTGGTCGAACTTGATGCTGCGCTGCCCGTTGAGGTCGATGTGGAAGAGCTTGCCGTGCCAGAGTGCCTGGGCGATGCCGTGCGCGAAATTGAGCCCGGCCATCTGCTCGTGGCCGACCTCGGGGTTGAGCCCCACCATGTCGGCGTGCTGCAGGCTGTCGATGAACGCCAGCGCGTGCCCGACGGTCGGCAGCAGGATGTCGCCGCGAGGCTCGTTGGGCTTGGGCTCGATCGCGAAGCGCAGGTCGTAACCACGGTCGATGACGTACTGGGCGAGCAGGTCGACGCCCTCCCGGTAGCGGTCCAGCGCCGCCCGGATGTCCTTGGCGAGGTCGTACTCCGAACCCTCGCGTCCACCCCACATCACGAAGGTCTTCGCGCCGAGTTCGGCCGCGAGGTCGATGTTGCGGAGCACCTTGCGCAGCGCGAAGCGCCGGACCTCGCGGTCGTTGCTGGTGAAGCCGCCGTCCTTGAAGACGGGGTGGCTGAACAGGTTGGTGGTCACCATCGGCACCACCAGGCCGGTCTCGTCCAGCGCCTTACGGAACCGGCTGATCTCGGCGTCGCGACGCGGGTTGTCGGCGCCGAACGGGATGAGGTCGTCGTCGTGGAACGTGATGCCGTAGGCGCCGAGCTCGGCCAGCTTGTGCACGGCCTCGACCGCGTCGAGCGGCGGCCGGGAGGCGTCACCGAACTGGTCGCGGGCCTGCCAGCCCACGGTCCAGAGGCCGAAGGAGAACTTGTCGGCGGGAGTGGGCTGGACTGCCATGTGATCCTCCACGGAATGATTTGTTTAGCGATTGAATTATTTGATCCACCTATGGCATTGTCAAGCCATGGCAGCAGGCGGAAGCACCCGCACCGACCGGCCGGGCACGAACGGTCACGCTGCTGCGCCGACCCCGCCCGGTGACGCCCCCGTCCGTCAGGCCAGCCTTCGCGAACACAACCTCGGGCTGGTCCTGCGGCACGTCGGCGCCGCGCCCCGGCCCCCCTCCCGCGCCGACATCTCCGCCGCGACCGGCCTCACCCGCGCCACCGTCTCCGCTCTCGTCGACGACCTCATCGGCGGCCGGCTGCTCACCGAGGTCGACCCCGCGCCGCGCACCGGAGCCGGGCGACCCGCCGCCGGCCTGGTGCTCGCGGCGAACGGCCCCGCCGGGCTCGGGCTGGAGATCAACGTCGACTACCTCGCGGCCTGCGTCGTCGACCTCGCCGGCACCGTGCGACACCGCATCGTGCACCGGGCCGACCAACGGCCCAATACGCCCGCCGAGGTGCTCACCGGGCTCGCCCGACTCGCCGCGGCCGCCCGGTCCGCCGCCGGTGCCCAGGCGCTCACCCTCGCCGGCGCCGCCCTCGCCGTACCCGGCCTGGTCACCGATGCCGGCCTGGTCCGACTCGCGCCCAACCTCGGCTGGCGCGACGTCGACGTGCCCGGCATCCTCGGCGACCACCCGGCGCTCTCCGGGACACCGCTGACCGTCGACAACGAAGCCAACCTCGCCGCCCTCGGCGAACTGCACGCCGCGCCGCCCGGCCCGGCCAACTTCCTCTACATCTCCGGTGAGATCGGCATCGGCGCCGGCATCGTCCTGCACGGCAAGCTGTTCCGCGGCGCCCGCGGCTGGAGCGGAGAGCTCGGCCATGTCCCGGTCCACCCCGACGGCCCCGCCTGTCGCTGCGGGTCGCGTGGTTGCCTGGAGCAGTACGCGGGGCAGGAGGCGATCCTGAGCGCCGCCGGCCTCGCCGGGCACGGACTCTCCCCCGACGCGGCGGTCGCCGGTCTCGCCGAACTGGCCGATGCGGGAGACGCCGCCGCGACCGCCGCACTCACCAGCGCCGGGACCGCGCTCGGGGTGGCCGTCGCCGGTGTCGTCAACCTGCTCGACGTCGACACCGTCGTGCTCGGCGGCGTCTACGCCCCACTCGCCCCGTGGCTGCGTCCCGCCGTCGAGGCGCAGCTCAGACAACGGGTGCTCACCGCCGCCTGGTCACCTGTCAGGGTCCGGCCGTCCGTGCTGGGAGGCGACGCCGCCGTCGTCGGCGCAGCCGGCTCCGTGGTGCGCGCCGTACGGGACCATCCGGCCCGCTGGCTCACCGTCCTCGCCTGATCTCGGTCCGCACCGACGCCTGCCCACCGCGCCGGTAACGCGCGCCGTGCCGGCGCTCGCGCTCCGCGCGACGCTGCTCGCGCTCCGAGACCGGCGCTAGGCGGAGCGGGCGGTCCTCTCCTGCCGCGCCTGCGCCACCGCGTCGAACTCCCGCAGGCCATGCAACAGCGCCTGCCGCCCGGACGGCGACATGCCCATCAGCACCGCCGCCAGCCGGCTGCGCCGGTTGGTCCGCAACTCGTCGAGCAGGCCCCGGCCCGTGGGGGTGAGATGCAACGAGATCTCGCGCCGATCCACCCGGCCCGGCTCGCGTTCGAGCACCCCGGCCGCGACCAGACGATCGCAGAGCCGACTCGCCGACGACAGGATCATGCCGAGCCGGTTGGCCAGGCCGCGCAGGTTGATCCCGTCGCACTCCTCCACGACCAGCAGCGCGCGCAGTTGCGAGCCGGACAGACGGCTCGTCGCCTGTTCCCGTGCCGCATCCCACACCGCCAGCAGCCCTTCGGCGGCGATGTCGACGGCAGCGGCGATACTCGGGTCCGGTCCGTCCGGACCATGGTGTTCAGGCATGGTGGGGACGACACTACTCCGGCGGCCAGGGCGGTCGAACGTTACGAGGGGGTCGGGAATGCAGGACCGACTGGTCGCGGTCCGGCGCGGTCTGACCGACGCGCCCGCCGACCTTGTCGTCGAGCGCCTCGCCGATGTGTTGGCCAGGTGCTACGACCTCACCGACGTGGAGTACCTGCAGGTCGACTACCGGTTGTCCGGACTGCTCCCGCTGCGCGACGGCGACCCGCAGACGCTCGCCGGCAGTCCCGCGTGGCGTTGCTTCGACCACCAGGCGGAGGTGCTGGAGCACGGGGCGAACTATCTGCCCGTCACCATGCGCGGCGAGCGGATGGGCGTGCTCCGCGTGGCACCGGCCGTGGACGACCCCGTCGTCCGCGCTGAACTGACCGAGATCGCCACGCTGCTCGCGCACGAACTGTCGGCCGTACGCGCCGGGACCGACCGGTACAGCATCGGCGCGCGCTCCCGCCGGCTGACCCTCGCCGCCGAAATGCAGTGGGAAATGCTCCCCGGCCGCAGCCGGATCCGCCCATCGTTCAGCCTCGCCGGGCAACTCGAACCGGCGTACGCGGTGCACGGCGACAGCTTCGACTGGTCCGACGACAGCGACCGGCTCTGGCTCTCCGCCATCAACGGGATGGGTGAGGGCGTCTCCGCCGCGACGCTGACCTGCCTCGGCACGTACGCGCTGCGCAACGCCCGGCGGGCGGGTCTCTCCCTCGCCGACCAGGCGGCCCTCGCCGACCAGGCGATCTTCTCCCAGTACACCGGCGCGCTACACCTGGCGGCGCTGCTGCTCGAACTCGACCTCACCACCGGCGCGTTGACGGTGGTGGACGCCGGATCGCCGCGGCTGATCCTGCTCCGCGGGGGCGCGCTGATCTATCAGGAGTTGGAGCAGCAGTTCCCGTTGGGCATGTTCGACGGCACCATCTATCACGAGCAACATCTGGACCTGGCGGTCGGCGACCGGCTCTTCGTCATCAGCGACGGCGTCGTGAACGCCGCCACCGAGACCGCCCGGTACGGCGAGGCCGCTCTCGATCGCTTCCTCCGGCGCGCCGGATCGCTCTCGCCGCTGGACGCCGTACGGTCACTCCTCGGCGATCTCCGCGCTTTCGTGGCGAGCGACCTGGTGGACGACGCCGTGGCGGTCTGCCTCGACTGGACCGGGCCCGCCGCTGACCGGACGGCGGGAAGCCGTGCTCAGTAGGCGCCGCGCGAGAGGATGACGGCGCCGAAGGTCTTCCACAGGATCGTGAGGTCGGCGGCGAGTGACCAGTTTTCCACGTAGTAGAGGTCGAGCCGGATGCCGTCCTCCCACGACAGGTCCGACCGCCCGCTGACCTGCCACAGCCCGGTCATCCCCGGCTTGACCAGCAGCCGCCGGGCGACGTCGCCGTCGTAGCGCGCCACCTCCGACGGCAGCGGCGGCCGCGGCCCGACCAGGCTCATGTCGCCGAAGAGCACGTTGGCGAGCTGGGGCAGCTCGTCCAACGACCACTTGCGCAGGAACCGGCCGACCCGGGTCACCCGCGGGTCGTCGCGCATCTTGAACATCAGGCCGTCGGTCTCGTTCTGCGCGGCGAGCTTGGCGAGCAGCTCATCGGCGTTGACCACCATCGTGCGGAACTTGTAGACGTGGAAGGGCTGTCCACCCTGCCCGACGCGGATCTGGCGGAAGAGCACGGGACCGCGGCTGTCGATCTTGATGGCCAGGGCGATGATGCCGAGCACCGGCAGGGCCAGCGTGAGCGCCACGAACGACACGGCCCGGTCGACGAAGCCCTTGACGAACTTGCGCGCGCCGCGGAATTCGGGGGCCTCAACATGGATCAACGGCAGTCCGGCGACCGGCCGGGTGTGGATCCGGGGCCCGGCGACGTCCGTCAGCGCCGGCGCGAGGACCAGGTCGATGCCGGTCCCCTCGAGCTGCCAGCCGAGGCGACGCAGCCGGGTCGCGGTGAGCTCACCGGACGCGGTCACCGCGACGGTGTCGGCGCCGACAGCCGTCGCGACGTCCGGAATGTTGCGGAACGAGCCGACCACCGGCACGTCGCCCAGCCGCTGCGGCACCGGTGCCAGCAACGCGTCGGGGATGCAGGTGCCGACCACGCGGTAGCCGGCGTACGGCTCACGCTTGAGCGTGTGCACCAGTTCGAGGACGTGCGGGGTGTCGCCGACCACGAGCACGCGCCGGGACCACCCGGCGCCCCGTGACCGCGCCCGGTGCAACTGTTTACGGGCGGCGAACCGGGCTGCCACGAGCCCGACGGTGCCCGCCGCGAAGGTGATGCCGAGGAAGCCCCGGGCTATCCCGATGTTGCCGATGTAGCCCGCGATGGCGATCGCGCCGGCGAGGCGCATGCTGGCCGAGCTCACCCGACGGTATTCGTCGGCGCCGTAGCCGAGCACCCGGTCGTCGTAGCAGCGCAGGAGCCGCAACGAGATCAGCCAGGCGAGCACGAGCCCCGGGCCCATCAGCAGGTAGGGAAGCTGCGCCCCGCGCGGCTCGCCACCGCCGAACCGGGCGAGGTATCCCCCGAGAACCGCGAGCACGAGAATGGCCGAGTCGAGCACGACGATGCGCCGGACGTAGGCCCGCTGCCGGTTGTGCAGGATCGCCGCCGTCGCCGCGGGCGCGAGGTCCGGGTGGGTCGCTACCGGGCTCAGGAGTGTCGCGGACGTCACTAGCCCCTCCCCCAGCTCGATCGAGTCGAGACAACCCCGGCCGCCGCCCGTGTGCGGGATAGGCGCTGCCGGGGCCCCTCGCCATCTTCACCTACGACGTGGCGCAAGAGGTACTTGCGACAGATTGCCGTCAGTTCAGCGTGACAACCGGGTCGAACAGGTAAACAGCCCGCAACGACAAACGGACGGGCCGTGATCGGCCCGTCCGTTCGTCATGCACAGCACCGTGGCTCAGCCCTTGGTGGACGGCCGAAGCGAGATCGCCTTGAGGAAGATGTCACCGATCTTGGTCGGATCCTCGGCGACGAAGGCGCCGCCACCGGTGATCTTGACGATCGCCTCCATCTGGGCCTTGTTGACCTTGTCGCCGATACCGATCATCACGACCTGGATCGGACGCTTCGGGTCGGCGAGGCGCTTGAGCTCGCTGTGCAGCTTCGCCTGCGTGAGGCCGCCTGGGTTCTCGTTCTCACCGTCGGTCATCACCACGATCGAATTGACCCGGCCGGGCTCCCAGCCCTCCTGCACCGTCTTGTACGCCTCGAGCGTCGTGTCGAAGAGGCCCGTGCTGCCGCCACTCTTCGGCTTGATCGAGCTCAGCGCGGCCGCCAACTGGCTGCGCTGGCTACTCAGCGGCCCGATCGCCACGTTCTCCCGCCAGGCGTTCTTGCCGACGAGCTCGGTGGAGAAGGTCCAGAGGCCGACCGCCCACGAGTCGTCGAAGAGCGCCAGACCCCGCTGGGCCGCCCCGAGCGTCACCGCCATGCGGGGCGCGCCGCCGGCCGTCGGAACGGGCGTCTCCATCGATCCCGACACGTCGAGGACGGCGAGCAGCCGGCCCGGCAGCGTCACGGCGGTCCAGGCCGAGAGGGCCCGGTCCACCACCGCGGGGTCGAGCCCGCCGGCCGCCGCCTTGCCCCCGGCCTCCGGGGACGGCGGCGGCGCGGAGGTCCCGGCCGGGCTGGGCGCACCGGGAGGCGCGCTGAAGCCCGCGCCCCAGGTGCCGTCGGATGAGCGGAGCCCCTGCGCGCCGAGCCGGTTGCGGAACGCCCCGGTGCCGAGCACCTCGAAGAGCCCCTGGGCCGCGGCGGCCTTGGACGGGTCCGTGCCGGGCATGACCGCGAAGGGGTAGTCCAGCGATACCGGCGCCGGGTCGAGGTAGAGGGCGGCGAGCGCGATCGGCGGCTTCGCCTTGTTGTACTCGATCACGTCCTCTTCGGAGAGCGCCGCGGCGCTGAGCGCGGAGGCGATCGCGGCCGGGTCGGAGGAGCGCGGGAAGCGGGCGAGCAGATCCTGGCGCAGCGCGGACTTGCCGGTGGCCAGCGCGCGCAGGGCCGCGGTGCTGGCCGCCTGCGCGTTCTCGCCGGACGCCTGCGCGGCGGCGGCGAGGGCGAGCAGCCCGGAAAGACCGGCGGCGTCCCGGCTCGGCTCGACGATGCCGGTGCGCAGCTTGGTGCCGGTGGTGACCTGCTTGAGCAGATCGCCCCAGCCCATCTTCTTGTTGGGCCACCCCACGGTGGCGGCGACCGGCTCCGGCATGGCGACCACGACGGGGCTGCGCGCGATGGAGGCGGCGTTGGCGGGAGCGAATGCGGAGGCGGCGATGCGCAGCCGCGCGAGCCAGGTCGACGAGTCCGGGACCCAGACGTCGGGCGCGACGGCGGTGCCGTTGGCCTGGCCGACCCCGGCGAGGGCGACACCGTGCTGCCCTGCGACGACGGCGGCCACATCGACCGGATCGGTGGCGGTCACCTGGACCGCGACACAGATCCCGTCGACGGCTCCGCCGTCCTTGCTCCACTGGGACGCGGCTGCCTGGACGGCTGGCGCGATCTCCGGCGCGGCGGCGACGGTCAGCGGCAACTGGCCGTTGCAGCTTGGCCCGGCCAAGCGCTGATAGCCGAACCACGCTCCTACTAATACGACGACGAGCGCCATCGCTGCAGCGATGGCGCCTATCCCCCGGATGCGACTACGTATGCGATGGCGGCCTGACACCGTCCCATGATGCGTATTTAACGGCCGAGGTGCCAGGTACGTTCGGACGAAAGTTACGGAGGAGAAATACTCGATCCCAGTTTTACTACTTACAGTGATCTGACCGTCCCGCTAAGTCCGGGAAATTCGCGTTGGCCGGCCAGAAGCTGGCTTATCCGCCAAATGGTCCGTTCTGCCATTCAACCGCCTAAACGGACTAGGCGGGCATAATGCAGGTTGGACTCGGAGTATCGACAGGAGCACCGAGCGCAGTCGGCATCCCCCGCTCGTCGTCGATCCGGAAGACCCCCACCGAGTGCGACCGCTCGTTCGCCACATACAGATGCCCGCCGACCAACGCGAAGTGCCGCGGCCACCGGCCGCCCGATTCCACCTCACCGACGTAACGCGGCGCACCGGCGTCCAACGCGAAGACCGCGATCGTGTCGGGACCGCGGTTGGCGACGTAGAGGAAACGACCGTCGGCCCGGACCGCCACCTCGGACGGCTGGACGTGCCCGGCGCGGGCGCTCGCCGGGATGCTGCCCCGCTCGTGCAGCACACCCGCTTCGTCAATCTCACACCAGGTCAGCGTCGCGTCGAGCTCGCCGACGAGATAGCAGTGCGCCCCGTCCGGGTGCCGCGCCAGGTGCCGCGGTCCGGCGCCGGGCCGGTGCCACATCCGCGCCCCGTACGGCACCAGCCGCCCCGCGGTCCCGTCGAGGTCGTAGCGGTAGACGGAGTCCGTGCCGAGGTCGACAGCGAGCAGGGATCCGCCGGAGGGATCAGGCGAGATCATGTGCGGGTGGGGCCGTTCCTGCCGCTCCGGATCGACGCCGTGCCCCTCGTGGGCCAGCAGATCGCTGCACTCGCCCAACGCCCCGGTGTCATCGATCGGGTGCGTCGCCAGGCTTCCGCTGCCGTAGTTCGTGGAGATGACGTGCCGCCCGTCGGGACTCACCGTCACATGACAGGGGTGCGATCCGCCGGTCGGCCGGCTGCCGAGCGGAATGAGCTCACCCTCCCCGGTCACCGTCCACGCGCCGACCGCGCCGTCCTCGATCTCGTTGACCGCGTAGAGCACGGGCAGCGTCGGATGCCGGACGAGAAACGACGGCGACGGCGTGCAGGCGGCCAGTCCCAGCAGGTCGAGACGGCCGCTCTCGGGATCGCGGCGGGCCGCCACGATCCCTCCGCCCCGGCCGCCACCCTCCGGGGTGTAACACCCGATATGGATGATCTCTCCGTCTGTCACCGCAGCTCCACCTCCGCGCGTTCCATCACCTCGATCCAACCAGAACGATCGCGGCGGCACCCGCCGTCGGAGCTCTCCCACCCGGACGTCCCGCTTCAATCCAGGCCCAAAATCCTATAGGATTGTGGATCACGCCATCTCGCAGAGGACGGGACCATGCGGCCGGCTCGCCGACTCACCCTCACCGACGACGTCTACGAGGCGGTCCGAGCGCTGATCATGGACCATGCGGTCGCGCCCGGCGACCGGGTCAACATCGACGCCCTCGCGCGGCAACTCCAGGTCTCCCCGACACCCGTACGCGAAGCCCTGGCCCGGCTCGAGGCCGACGGGCTGGTCCGCAAGCGGCCGCTCGCCGGATACACCGCCGCGCCGCTGCTCACCCGGGACGAATTCGACGAGCTGGTGGAGATGCGGCTGGTGCTGGAGACCGCGGCCGCGCGCCGGGCCGCCGCGCGGATCGCCGCCCGCCACGAGGCCGGCGGGGAGGCGTCCCGCGGGGAGCAGACCGACACCGACCTGGCCGAGCTGCGTCGCGAAGCCGACCTTCCCGGCCCGGCGCCGGAGACCGAGGGGTACGCGGCCCTCGCCGCGTTCACCCGACAGGACGCCCGCTTCCACAACCGCCTCGCCGAGCTCGCCGGCAACCGGATGCTGCACGAGGCCGTGGTGCGGCTCCGCTCCCACCTGCATCTCTTCCGGCTGCACTTTCCGACCGCGCACCACGACACCAGCGGCCGCGAGCACCATCGCATCGTCGACGCGGTCGCGGCCGGCGACCCGGAACGCGCCGACGAGGCAATGCGCGCCCACCTGCTCGCCGCCCGCGACCGGCACCTGCCGCACTTCACCGAGGAGGGCTGAACATGCGGATCGCGCTCTTCGTGACCTGTGTCAACGACCTCGTCTTCCCCCGCACCGGACAGGCGGTGGTACGCATCCTGGAGCGGCTCGGACACCGGGTCGAGTTTCCGATGGAGCAGAGCTGCTGCGGACAGATGCACGCCAACAGCGGCTACCGGGCGGAGGCGCTGCCGCTGGTGCGTCGCTTCGTCAACACCTTCGCCCCGTACGACGCCGTGGTCGCGCCCTCCGGATCGTGCGTGGCGATGGTCCGCGAGTCGTACCCCCGGCTGGCGGCGTCGGACGCGGAGCTGGCCGCCGCGGTCGACGCGGTCGCCCCGCGCACCTACGAACTCTCCGAGCTCCTCGTCGACGTGCTCGGCGTGACCGACGTGGGCGCGGTCTTCCCGCACCGGGTGACCTACCACCCGACCTGCCACGGCCTGCGCATGCTGCGCCTCGGCGATCGTCCGCAGCGGTTGCTCCGGGCGGTGCGCGGCCTGGACCTGGTCGAACTCCCCGGCGGTGACGAGTGCTGCGGCTTCGGCGGCACCTTCGCCATGAAGAACGCCGACGTGTCGGCGGCGATGCTCGCCGACAAGTGCGCGGCGGTCTGCGGGACCGGCGCCCGGTACGTCGCCGCGGCCGACAACTCCTGTCTGGCCCACATCGGCGGCGGTCTGTCGCGGGGCGGCACGGGAGTGCGGGCGTTGCACTACGCGGAGATCCTCGCGGGCATGCAGGTCCTGGAGGCCGAGCAAGCGCTGGACAGCGAGCAGATCCTGGACGGCACCGAGGAGGCGGCATGACCGGCACCGGCAACATCGTCGCGCGGCTCCCCTTCCCCACCGCCGCCCGTCACGAGCTCGCCGACGGACAACTCCGGGCCAACCTGCGCCGCGCCACCCACACCATCCGGGACAAACGGCTACGCGTGGTCGGCGAGGTGCCCGACTGGGAGGCGCTACGGGAGGCCGGCGCGGCGATCAAGGATGACGTCCTCGCCCGGCTACCCGAGCTGCTCGAGCAGTTCGAGACAGCGGCGACCGCGGCCGGCGCCACGGTGCACTGGGCACGGAACGCCGAGGAGGCCTGCGCGGTCGTCACCGGCCTGGTCCAGGCCACCGGAGTCACGGAAGTGGTCAAGGTCAAGTCGATGGCCACCCAGGAGATCGGGCTCAACGAGTCGCTCGCCGCGGCCGGGATCGCCGCGGTCGAGACGGACCTGGCCGAGCTCATCGTGCAGCTCGCCGACGACACGCCGTCGCACATCCTGGTCCCGGCGATCCACTACAACCGCAGCCAGATCCGCGACATCTTCGCCCGGCGGATGCCCGGCGTCGACGTCGCGGGGCTCACCGACGAGCCCGCCGCGCTGGCCGAGGCGGCCCGCCGGCACCTGCGCGCCAAGTTCCTCTCCGCCAAGGTCGCCATCTCGGGCGCCAACTTCGCGGTCGCCGAGACCGGCACGCTCACGGTGGTCGAGTCCGAGGGGAACGGCCGGATGTGCCTGACCCTGCCCGAAACGCTGATCTCGGTCGTGGGCATCGAGAAGCTCGTGCCCACCCTCCGTGATTTGGAGGTCTTCCTCCAACTGCTGCCCCGGTCCTCGACGGGCGAGCGGATGAACCCGTACACCTCGCTCTGGACGGGGGTCACCCCCGGCGACGGACCGCAGACCGTACACATCGTGCTCCTCGACAACGGGCGTACCGACACCCTCGCCGACCCCGTCGGGCGGCAGGCGCTGCGCTGCATCCGCTGCTCCGCCTGCCTCAACGTCTGCCCGGTCTACGAGCGGGTCGGCGGCCACGCCTACGGCTCGGTCTATCCGGGGCCGATCGGCGCGATCCTCTCACCGCAGATGACCGGCCCGGACGGGGGCGCCAACCGCACCCTGCCGTACGCCTCCACGCTCTGCGGCGCCTGCTTTGACGCGTGCCCCGTGCGGATAAACATCCCGGAGGTCCTCGTCCACCTACGACAGTCCGGTGTGGACGCCGGGCGCGGCCGGCCATCGACGGAGCGGGCGGCGATGGGGGCCATCTCGTGGGTGATGCGCGACCGCCGGCGGTACGCGGCGGCACTGCGCGCGGCCCGGCGGGGATCGGCCCCGCTGCGCCTCGCCACCGGTTGGCGCGCCGCCGATCGGCGCGGCATGGTGCGCCGGCTGCCCTGGCCGCTGTCGGCGTGGACCGCGAGCCGCGACGCTCCCCTCCCGCCCGCCCAGACGTTCCGGGAGTGGTGGGCCGCCCACGAAGAGGTGGTCCAGTGAGCGCGCGTGAGGAGATCCTGGCGCGGATCCGATCCGCCCGGCCGGCGGTGGCCCCTCAGGTCTCCCGCCGCTACCGCACGGATCCACCGGAGCAGACCGACGGAGAACTGATCGACCTCCTCGTCGACCGCCTCGTGGACTACCGCGCCACCGTGCGGCGGTGCACCGCCGGCGAGCTGCCGGCGGCCGTGGCCGAGCTCCTCAGCGGGGTGCCCCAGGTGGCGGTCCCACCGGGGGCGCCGGCGAGCTGGCTCGGGTCGTACCGCGGGCCGGTTGTGCGCGACGGCGACCCGCGGCCCCTGACGGTCGCCGACCTCGACGCGCCGGGGATGGCGGTGGTCACCGGATGCGCCGTCGCGATCGCGCAGACCGGGACGCTGATCCTCGACGCCGCGCCGGATCAGGGGCGGCGACTGCTCAGCCTGGTGCCCGACCACCATCTCTGTGTGGTCCACACCGGACAGGTCGTGGCCGGGGTGCCGGCCGCGCTGGCCCGGATCGCCGACCCGACCCGGCCGTTGACACTGGTCTCGGGCCCGTCGGCGACCAGCGACATCGAACTCAACCGGGTGGAGGGGGTGCACGGCCCGCGCCGCCTCGACGTCCTGGTGGTGCGGGACTGAGTTCAGCCGGCCGCGACCGGCTCCGCCCGCCGTTGCGCCACATGCTCGACCAGGGCGATCAGCAGTTCCTTGCCCGACTGGCGGTCGCGGGCGTCGCAGAGCACCACCGGCACGTCCGGATCGAGGTCGAGTGCGTCGCGCACCGCTTCGGCGCTGTACCGCTGCGCGCCCTCGAAGCAGTTCACTCCGACGACGAAGGGGGTGCCGCGCTGCTCGAAGTAGTCGACCGAGGGGAAGCAGTCGGCGAGCCGGCGGGTGTCGGCCAGAACGACCGCGCCGAGCGCGCCGAACGCCAACTCGTCCCAGAGGAACCAGAACCGGTCCTGTCCGGGCGTGCCGAAGAGATAGACCTGCAGCTCATCGTTGATCGTGATCCGGCCGAAGTCCATCGCGACGGTGGTGGTGCTCTTCGCCTCGACGCCGGAGACGTCGTCCGTGTCGACGCTCGCGGCGGTCAGCACCTCCTCGGTCTGCAACGGCCGGATCTCACTGACCGCCCCCACCAGGGTGGTCTTGCCGGCGCCGAAGCCGCCGGCGATCAGGATCTTCAGCGCGAGCGGAATCCGCCGCTCGGCCCGGTCCGTGTCAGAGCGCACGGAGTCCATCGACCACCGCCTTGAGGATTTTGTCGTCGGGGAGATCAGTCGATGCCGGCGGCTCGTACATCGCGATGAGACCGGCCGCGAGGAGATCGCCAAGGAGTACCCGGACCACGCCGACCGCGAGGTCGAGCTGCGACGCGACCTCGGCGACGGAGAGTGGCTGCTGGGTGGCCGCGATGATCGCCCGATGCTCGGGCTGCAGCGGCGTGTGGCGGTCGACGGGGGGCGGACCGGCGACCACGAACGCGACCAGGTCGAAGCCGCCCGTGGCCGATGGGACGCGGCCCGCGGTCACCGCGTACGGGCGCACCACCGGGCCGGCCTCGCCGTCCAACCAGTCGTGGTGCGGCCCGGGTGCCTCACCCTGCATCGGATCGCGCTGTCGGTGCGCGGTTCGGCGCGGTGAGGTTCTGCCCGACCCGCGTCACCAGCATGGCCATCTCGTAGGCGATCAGGCCGATGTCGGAGTCGGCCGTGCTCAACAGGGCCAGACAGGCGCCCTGCCCGGCGGCGGTGACGAAGAGGTACGCCGACTCCATCTCCACCACCGTCTGCTGCACGGGGCCGGCGTTGAAGTGGCGGCTCGCGCCCTTCGCCAGGCTCTGGAACCCGGCGGCCATGGCGGACAGGTGTTCCGCGTCCTCCCGGCTGAGCCCCCGCGACGAACCGATCAGCAGCCCGTCCGCCGAGAGCACCACGGCCTGCTGGGCGGCGGGCACCCGGTCGACGAGGTCGTCGAGGAGCCAGTCGAGGTTCGCGGCCTGCCTCGTCGTGTGCACCACTACAGGTCCCTTCCGGAGTCGGTGGATCCCCCGTCGGAGGCGGGGACAACATCGGGTCCGGCCGGGACCGGCCCCCGCGGCGCCGCACCCGCCCGCTGCGCGCCGTCGAGATGGTGCACCGCCACGTCGACCTCGGACTCCCCCGCCGCCTCGACCGCCAGATCGACCAGCCGGGCCAAC
>NZ_JBFANZ010000043.1:0-45063 GCF_040659735.1 Micromonospora sp. NPDC049679 | reverse complement strand
CGAGTTGTCGTTGTTGCCGCCGAAGCCGGTACCCCACTCGATCATGTACATCGCGCCGTCGGGGCCGAACTCGAAGTCCATCGGACGGAGGAAGGATGCTGGGCGGCGTGCTCGTGCTGCTCGTCGCGCGCCCGCTGGCCGCGCTCGCCCTCGGCGAGCAGGTGGCCACCGGGCTCGGCCACCATCCCCGGCGCGCGCGGCTGGGCGCCGTCGTGGCCGTCGCCCTGCTGGTCGGCAGCGCCACCGCCGTCGCCGGCCCCATCGCCTTCGTCGGGCTGGTCGTCCCGTTCGCCGCCCGCGCGCTCGTCGGCCCCGACCTGCGTCGGGTCCTGCTCCCGTCGGTGCTGCTCGGGCCGGGCGTGGTGCTCGGTGCCGACGTCGCCTCCCGACTGCTCGTCCGCCCGTACGAGATGCCGCTCGGGGTGGTCACCGCCCTGATCGGCGCCCCCGTGCTCGTCGCCGTGGTCCGCTCCCGACGGGTTCCCACACTATGACGACCAGCACACACCCCACCCTGCGGCCGCCCGCCGGGACCCGGCTGCTGCGGCTGGGCAGCCGCACCATCCTGATCCCCGTACGCGCGACGGTCGGCGCCGCGCTCCTGGCCGCCCTGCTCGTCTTCGCCGTCACGGCCGCGCTCGCGGTCGGCGCCGCGTCGGTCGGGCCGCTGCGCTCGCTTCCCGCGCTCTTCGGCAGCGGGGACGCCACGGACGTGCTGGTGGTGCAGCGGCTGCGACTGCCGCGGCTGCAGGCGGGGCTGCTCGTCGGCGCCGCGCTCGGCGTCTCCGGCTGTCTGATGCAGACCCTGGCCCGCAACCGGCTGGCCACCCCCGGCACGGTCGGCATCGACGACGGCGCCACCGCGTTCGCGGTCGCCTCCGTCGTCGGCGTCTCCACCTCGCTGCTCCCCTCCGGCATGGCGCTCGTCGGCGCCGCCACGGCCGCCGCACTGGCCCTGGGGCTGGCCGGCGGCGCGGGCACCTCGGGGTACCGGTTCGTCGTCGTCGGGCTCGGTGTCGGCGCGGTCCTGGGCGCGGTGACCAACCTGCTTCTCGTCCGGGCGCCGATCGACGCCGCGAACGCCGCGTTCCCGTGGGCCGTCGGCAGCCTCAACGCCCGGCCGGCGCTGCCGATCACACTGCTCGGCATCGGCCTCGCCGCCTGCCTGCCACTGAGCGTGCTCGTGGGCCGCCGGTTGGCCGCGCTGCGCTTTCCGGACACCGTGGCGGCCGGCCTCGGCGTCCGGGTCCGGGCCGTCCGGCTGGCTGCGCTCGCGCTGGCCGTGGTCTGCGCCGGCCTGGCCGTCGCCGTCGGCGGACCGCTCGGGCTGGTCGCCCTGGTCGCGCCCGAGGCCGCCCGACGCGTCTGCGGCCCCCGCGGCGTCCCGATCCTGAGCAGCGCCCTGGCCGGGGCCGTGCTGGTGCTGCTCGCCGACACCGCCGGTCGCACCATCGCCGCGCCGGTGGAGGTGCCGGTCGGACTGGTCACCTCGATCGTCGGCGGCCCCTACCTCGTCTGGCTCCTACTCAGTTCCCGCCCCAGGAGGCTGCCGTGACCCCGTCCGATATCGCCGTGCTGCGCGCCGACGACCTCACCCTCGGGTACGACCGGGCCGTGGTCGTCGACGCCCTGCGGCTTGCCCTGCCGCCCGGCCGGCTCACCGCCATCGTCGGCCCGAACGGCTGCGGCAAGAGCACGCTGCTCGCCGGGCTCAGCCGGCTGCACCGGCCGAGCGGCGGCGCCGTGCTGCTCGACGGCCGCGCGCTGGCCCGCATGTCCGCCCGGGAGGCGGCGCGCAGCATCGGGCTGCTTCCGCAGACCGCCCAGGCGCCGGACGGCCTGACCGTGGCCGACCTCGTCCGGTTCGGCCGGCTGCCGCACCAGGGGCTGCTGCGGCAGTGGTCCCCACAGGACCAGAACGCCGTCGACCGGGCGCTGGCCGCGGCCGACGTCACCGCGCTCGCCGACCGGCCACTGGAGACGCTCTCCGGCGGGCAGCGGCAGCGGGCCTGGATCGCCATGGCGGTCGCCCAGGACACCCCCGTGCTGCTGCTCGACGAGCCCACCGCGGCGCTGGACCTCGGCCACCAGCTGGAGGTGTTCGAGCTGCTGCGGGAGTTGGCCGCGGCCGGACGTACGGTCGTGGTCGTCGTGCATGACCTGACGGCGGCCTGCCGCTACGCCGATCACCTGGTCGCGCTGCACACTGGGCGCGTCGTCGCCGAGGGATCCCCGCAGGAGGTCGTGACGCCCGAACTCGTCCGGCGGCTCTACGGCGTCGAGTCGGTCGTCGTCCGCGACCCGGCCGCCGGCTGCCCGGTCGTCGTGCCGCTGCGGCTCGTGTCCTGACCGGGCTCGTCGACGTCGAGCAACGCCAGTAGCCGACGCATCGCCGGCAGGGCCTGCGCGATCGCCCGGCGGTCGGCGTCGTCGAGCCGGCGCAGGGCCGCTGAGATGACCTCGTCACGGGCGGCGCCCCACAGCCGCAGCGCGTCCTCGGCGGCCGGCGTCAGGCTCAGCCGCCCCACCCGCCGGTCCCCGGCAGCCCGCTCCCGCGACAGCAGGCCGGCCTGGACCAGTTCGCCGACGATCGTCGACACCGTGTTCGGCACCAACTGCAGCCGCTCGGCGACCGCGCCCGTGCCGATGCCCGGGTTCGCCTCGACCGCGCGCAACACCTGCACCTGGGCCTCCGGCAGCGGGGGCAGCGCGGCATGCCGCCGGACCGCCCGACGCGCCACCCTCGCCACGGCGCCGAACAACGGCAGCTCGCGGGCCAGGTCCACCATGTCGTCCCCGACCGTCCCGCTCACGCACCACCCCGCATCGTCGCGAACAACCACCCGCACAGGATGAAGCAGAACGTCCTGGCTCCCCCACCCGGCTCCCCTCGCCCGGCCCGTCGGTGCACCGGGTTACCGGCGACCGCGCGGGTCTGACGCGGTGCAGACGCGCTGACCGGGAAACCGCGGCACGAGTGAGGCCCCGGCGGATGCCGGGGCCTCGACGATCGCGGCGGGTCAGACCCGGAACTGGGTGACCGACGCGTGCAGCCGGTCGGAGGTCGCGGAGAGCGCCAGGGCCGCGGCGGTGACCTCCGCGATGCTGGCGTTGGTCGACTCGGTGGCGTCGGCGACGCCGGAGACGTTCGCGGCGATCTCGCCGGAGCCCGTAGCGGCCTCGGTGATGTTGCGGGCGATCTCGTTCGTGGTGGCGGTCTGCTCCTCGACCGCCGCGGCGATCGTGGTCTGGTAGGCGCTGATCTGGCCGATGACATCCGAGATCTCGGCGATGGCGTTGACCGCGTCCGAGCTGTGTGCCCGGATCGCCTCGACCTTGCGGGTGATGTCCTCGGTCGCCTTGGCGGTCTCCTGCGCCAGATCCTTGACCTCGCCGGCGACGACCGCGAAGCCCTTGCCGGCGTCGCCCGCCCGGGCCGCCTCGATGGTCGCGTTCAGCGCCAGCAGGTTGGTCTGCTCGGCGATCGATGTGATGACCTTGACGACGGTGGCGATCTCGGCGGACGAGTCGCCGAGCTTCCCGACGATCTCGTTGGTGGTGTTCGCGGCCGCGACCGCCACCGAGGCGATCCGCGCCGCCTCGGTCGCGTTCTGCGCGATCTCCCGGATCGAGCCGCCCATCTGCTCGCCGCCCGCCGCGACCGTCTGCACGTTGTTGGCCACCACGTCCGCGGCCGCCGAGACCGCCGCCGCCTTCGCCGCGGTCTCCGCGTTGCGGCCCTCGATCTCCCTCGCGGTGCTGGTCAGCCCGCCGGCCATGTCGGTGACGACCGCTGCCTCGCGGGTCAGCGTCGCCACGGCGTGCCGGGTGTTGTCGATCGCGTCGGCGAGCGCCGCGTCCATGACGGCGAGTTCGTCGGAGCCGCCCACCACCGGCGGGGCGGTGAGGTCACCGGCGGCCAGCCGGCGCAGCGTGGCCACCGTCCGCGCCAGCGGCTGGGTGATGCTGCGGGTCACCATGACGACGAGCAGCACCGCGAGGATCACCGCGAGCACCAGCGCACCGGTGGCGAACGTGCTCACCTGCTTGGACGACGCGTTCATGCTCGCCTGCGCGGCGGCGCTACGCCCGTTCACCGAGTCGGTCAGCGTCTTGAGTTCCTTGAGGATGGGGCCGTAGTTCTCCATCCAGTTCTTGTCGTAGACCGAGAACGCGGTCTTGTCGTCGCCGGCCGCGGCGGCCGCGGCGACCTTGTCGTCGTTCTGGAAGAACCCGGTCCACCGGGCCTTCATCGCCTCGAGTGCGGCAGGCTCGGCGCCGGTCAGCACGTCGGTGGGGATGGCGTTGAGGACGGCGTACATCTCGCCCTTCGCGGCCATCATGCCCTTGCGGAAGTCGGAGTCGGGGGCGGCCATCGCGGGACCCGCGCGCAGCGCCTGCGACATGTAGAAGTACTGCCAGTAGTTGAGCGTGTCGGTGTAGAACTTCATCTCACCGAGCTGCTGGGAGACCTTCTGCAGCCGCTGCGCCTGCACCGCGCTCTCCCGCTGGCCGGCGATGCCGGCGATCCCGAACCCGGCGGCGATACTCAGCAAAACCACGACAGAAGCGAACGCGACGGTCAACCGGGCACCTACCCGCAGACGGCGCAACATTGAGATCATTCTCGGCCTCCACAACCTTCGACACAGCTCGTATCGGCCGACATCCCGCGGGGATAAGGGGGATCCCCACGATGGAGACCATCGCCAGGTGAGACCACCCGTTGCCCGAGCGGATCGCGCCGTCGCCTACCGGTCGGTGGCGGGCAGCAGGTGACGTACCTCGGGCGGGCAGACGGTCAGCGCCCGTGCCCCGGTCTCGGCCTGCTGGTCGAGCTCCGTGAGCCGCACCGCGTGCTGGCGCAGATGCTCGTCCCACGAGGGCACGACATAGATCTCCACGAAGCGGTGCTGCTCCTCGCCCTCGCGGTACATCCCCCAGCGCACCGCGCCGGTGCGCAGCCGCGAGCGGCGTACCGCCCGCATGGCCGCCACGAACTCGTCCTGGCGCGGCGGTTCGACGGTGTACGTCACGGTGACCAGCACCGGACCCGCGTGCGGATCGGGTTCGAGCACGAGGTGCGGCTCGGGCCAGTAGACCGCCGGCTCGCGGTTGAGGCCGGCGACGTCGAAGAGCGGCCACTTCCGCACGGTCGCCGTACCGGCGATCATCACCCCGGCCGCGACGAGGTAGGCGACGACGAGGCTCGTCGCCTGGGCCAGTCCGCCCCAGGCCAGCGCCCCGAGCGCCTGGCCGCCCGCGAAGGTCACCTGGTAGACGGAGAGACCGCGGGCACGGACCCAGCCGGGGAGGAAGAGCTGCATCGCGGCGTTGATGCTGGACAGCACGGTCATCCAGGCCATCCCGGCGGGCAGCAGCGCGACCGTGACCAGGGCGACGTTGCGGACCAGCGCGAGGACCAGCAGCACCAGGCCGTAGGTCAACCCGGCCAGGAGCAGCAGCCGACCGCTGGAGAGCCGGGCCCGGATCCGGGGCAGCACGAGGGCGCCGATGATCGCGCCGGTCCCCATGGCCGCGAGCAGCACACCGTAGCCGCTGGCCCCCATGCCGAGCTGCCGCGTGGCGACCAGCGGCAGCAGCGCCCAGAGCGCGCTGCCGGGGACCACGAAGAGCGTCGCCCGCAGGAGGATCCGGCGTACGACCAGCGAATGGCGCACGTACCGGCCGCCCGCGCGGAGCGCGGCTCCGAACCGTTCCGGCAGGTCGCTGTCGCTCTCCTCATCGGTCCGCCACCTCAGCAGCGCGAGAGCGAAGACCAGGAAGGAGAGCGTGTTGAGGCCGAAGACCGCGGCGACACCCACCTTGGCCACCAGCACCCCGGCGATCGCCGGACCGACGGAGCGGGCCAGGTTGACGCTGATCGAGCCGAGCGCCGAAGCCGAGACGATCTGCGCGCGGGGCACCAGGCCGGGGATCACGGCCTGCCAGGCCGGGAGGCTGAGCGCCTGACCGACGCCGAGCGCGAAGGTCAGGGTGAGCAGCAGCGTCGGCGACATCCGGTCGAGCGCGGTCAGCACGGTCAGTGCCGCACCGACCAGGAAGAGCAGCAGTTGCACGGTGAGGAGCAGCCGCCGCCGGTCGACCGTGTCGGCCAGCGCCCCGGACGGCAGAGCGAGCAGGAGTATGGGGAGCATGCTCGCGGTCTGCACCAGCGCGACGAGGGTGGACGCGTGGGGCTGGTGGACCAGCAGCCACTGCGCCCCGACGGTCTGCATCCAGGTGCCGATGTTGCTCGCCAGGACGGCCAGCCAGAGGTTGCGGAAGACCGCGTTGCGCAACGGCGCCCACGATGAGACCGGCGCGGGGGTGGGCAGTTGCGTGGCGCTCATCTAGGGCAACGTACCGCGCCGGGGTGAGCGCGCCAGCCAGTCAGGCCCGGCGGCGCGCCCCCGGACCGGGACGGGGGATGACGTCGCGCGGGGAGGTGACCTCATGCCCGGCGGCGCACCGCAGCGTGGTGCGGAGTTCGGCCCCGCAGCCGCGGTGGACGGTGGTCAGCGGTGACCCTTCGGGGTCGGCGCAATAGCGGTCGCCCCATTGAAGGATCGCAACGAGCACCGGCCACAGGTCCAGCCCTTTGTCCGTGAGGCGGTATTCGTGCCGCAGCCGCGCGCCCGGTTCGCGGTAGGGCTCGCGGCGCAGCACCTGCTGCTCGACGAGCATGGCGAGCCGGTTGGTGAGGACCTGGCGCGGGATGTTGGTGCGTTCGCGCATGTCGTCGAAGCGGCGGACCCCGTTGAAGACCTCGCGGAGCACGACGAGGGTCCAGCGCTCGCCGAGGACCTCCATCGCCCGGGCGATCGTGCAGTTGTCGATCGACCAGTCGAGTGCTGTGGGTCTCATCCCACCCAGGCTAGGTCTCGTTGACAGACCGAGCAACCGGCTGCGAGGCTGCGTCCATGAGCCAGACCCAGACCGAGTCGCGCAGCCGTACGTTCTCCTGGTCCGACCCGGCGCTCACCGCCGCGCAGCTCGGCGGGCGCAGCGGCCTGGAGTTGCTGCAGGCGATGGGGCGCGGCGAGATCCCCGCCCCGCCGATCATGCACCTGATCGGAATGGACTGGATCGAGGCCGAGGAGGGACGGGTGGTCGCCCACCTGACCCCGCAGGAGTTCCACTACAACCCGCTCGGCAGCGTGCACGGCGGGGTGCTCTCGACGCTGCTCGACACCGCCGCCGCCTGCGCCGTGCACACCACCCTGCCGGCCGGCGTCGGCTACACCTCGCAGGACCTCACCGTGAAGTTCCTGCGCCCGGTCACCGTGGACTCCGGCAGGCTGCGCTGCGAAGGCACGGTCATCCAGCGGGGCCGGCGCACCGCACTGGCCCAGGCTCAGCTCACCGACGGCGCCGGCCGCCTCGTCGCGCACGCCATCTCCAGCTGCATGATCTTCGAAGTGCCGACCGGTCAGGCCTGACGCGCGACGCCGGTCGGGACCTGCGTCGCGCGCATCCGCTCCCCTTCACCCCAGCGCCGTCACCCGGCCTATCGGCGGGTGACGCGGCGAGGTGAGGGCGCGCGGAAACTCAGCTGATGCGGGCGGCCTGGCGGGCGTGCCGGGCGGCCCGCTTCTCCTCGAAGCGCGACGCCGACCGCTCCAGCTCGGCCAGCTGCGTCGCGAGCTCCTCGCGCGCGGCCTCGCCGTCGCCGTCGAGGCCGGTGACGTTCCAGACGTCCCACTGCCGCAGCACCGGGACGAGCACCTCGTCGCGGTGCTGGCGCAGGTCGTAGATGCCGGCCAGCGCGATCTGCACCGACTTGCGGGCGAACCCGTCGATGCCGACGCCGGGCATCTGGAAGTCGGCGACCACGTCCGCGACCGCCCGCATCGCCTGACTGGGGGCCAGCTCGAACGCGGCAGCGAGCAGGTTGCGGTAGAAGACCATGTGCAGGTTCTCGTCGGCCGCGATCCGGGCCAGCAACTGGTCGCAGAGCGGGTCGCCGGTGGCCTTGCCGGTGTTGCGGTGCGAGATGCGCGTGGCCAACTCCTGGAACGACACGTACGCCAGCGAGTGCAGCACCTCGTCGTTGTGCTGGTTGACGTAGCCGGCGGCCATGTGCTCCATCCGGGCGCGCTCCAGCGCCACCGGGTCGACCGCGCGGGTGACGGTCAGGTAGTCGCGGATCGCGGTCCCGTGCCGCCCCTCCTCCGCCGTCCACCGGTGCACCCACGTCCCCCAGGCGCCGTCCCGGCCGAACTGGGTGGCGATCTCGTGGTGGTACGACGGCAGGTTGTCCTCGGTGAGCAGGTTGACCACCAGCGCGGTGCGGGCGACGTCGGGGATCGGCGAGTCCTGCGGCGTCCACGCCTCACCCCCGAGCACCCCGTCGAACGTGCGCCCGGCGCTCCACGGCACGTATTCGTGCGGGAACCACTCCTTCGCGATCGCGAGGTGCCGGTCGAGATTGCGCGCGACCACGGGTTCGAGCTCGGTGAGCAGCGCGGCCTGGGTCAGCGGGGTGGTTCCGACGGTCATGCGAACTCCCTACGGTGGCGTAACTTACGCAACCGTAGGTTAGAAATCCGCGCCGCGCTAGTTACTGATCAGTTCACCGCCGGGCGCAGGTCAGCGGCGGGCGGGGTCCAGGTGTCGGCGGTCGCGTCCACCTGCTCACCCGAGCGGATGTCCTTCACGCTGTCGGCCACCCCGTCGCCACCGGGGAACCACACGTACGGGATGCCCCGCCGCTCCGCGTACCGGATCTGCTTGCCGAACTTGGCCGCGGACGGCGACACCTCGGTCGGGATGCCGCGACGGCGCAGCGCCTCCGCGATCCGGCCGCCGTCGCGCCGCCGGTCCTCGGCGGGGAGCGCGACCAGCACGCAGGTCGGCACCGATCGGGAGACCGTCAACTCGCCGGCGCCGAAGAGGAGCCCGAGCAGCCGGGTGACGCCGATCGAGATGCCGACCCCCGGGAAGCGGTCCGTGCCCGAGGTCGCCAGGTTGTCGTAACGGCCACCGGAGCAGACGGAGCCGAAGCGCTCGTACCCCTTCATCTGCGTCTCGTAGACCGTGCCGGTGTAGTAGTCCAGGCCGCGCGCGATCTTCAGATCCGCGACGCAGAGCCCCGGCGCGTGCTCGGCCGCCGTCTCCACCACCTCGACCAACTCCGCGAGCCCCTCGTCGAGCAGCGGGTCGCTCACTCCGAGCGCGCCCACCGCGTCGGCGAAGGAGGCGTCCTCGGTGGCGATATCGGCGAGCGCCAGCACCGCCTTGGCCTGCGCGTCACTCGCCCCCGCCGTCTCGGCCAACAGCGCCGCGACCTTGTCCGGACCGATCTTGTCGAGCTTGTCGACCGCGCGCAGCGCCGCCTCCGGGTCGGTCAGACCGAGCCCGCGGTAGAAGCCCTCACACACCTTGCGGTTGTTGACCTGGATGCGCACCGGCGGGATCGGCAGCCCGCCGAGGGCGTCACCGATGATGAGCGGCAACTCGGCCTCGTAGTGCGCCGGCAGCGTGTCCCGGTCGACGATGTCGATGTCGGCCTGCAGGAACTCCCGGTAGCGCCCCTCCTGCGGGCGCTCACCCCGCCACACCTTCTGGATCTGGTAGCGGCGGAACGGGAACTGCAGCTTCCCCGCGTTCTCCAGGACGAACCGGGCGAACGGCACGGTCAGGTCGAAGTGCAGGCCCAGCGAGTCATCCCCGCCGCCTGCCTCCTCCTGCAGCCGGCGCAGGACGTAGACCTCCTTGGAGGTCTCCCCCTTGCGCAGCAACTGGTCCATCGGCTCGACCGCGCGGGTCTCCAGTGGGGCGAAGCCGTAGAGCTCGAAGGTGGAGCGGATTCGGTCGATGACGTACTGCTCGATCATCCGCTGCGGGGGCAGCCACTCGGGAAACCCGGAGATCGGTGTCGGCTTGCTCATAGAAAGCTCCTCGGTTCTCGCGCCCTGGCGCGAGCGAATCACAGGCCTGTCGTGGGGGCCGGCTGCGCGCCGTGGTCCATGACCTCGAGCAGGTACGGGTTGGTGGCGCGCTCCCGGCCCATGGTGGTCGCGGGACCGTGGCCGGGCAGCACGACGGTGTCGTCGGCGAGCGGGAGGACCTTCTCCCGCAGACTCGTGAGCATCGCCGGGTGGCTGCCGCCCGGCAGGTCGGTTCGGCCGATCGAGCCGGCGAAGAGGACGTCGCCGGAGAGGCAGACCTGGTCCGCGTCCCACTGGGAGCCCGCGCCCGGCAGCCGGAACAGCACCGACCCGCCGGTATGGCCCGGCGCGTGGTCGACGGTGATCTCCAGCCCGGCCAGGGAGAGCGCCGCACCGTCGGTCAGCTCGGCCACATCCTCCGGCTCGGTGTAGGGCAGCCGGCCACCGAAGAGCGAGCTGAGGTCCATGGAGAGCGCCTTGGCGGGGTCGGCGAGCAGCTCACGGTCGGCCGGGTGCACGTACGCCGTGATGCCCCGCGCCCCGCAGACCGGCGCCACCGAGAAGGTGTGGTCGAGGTGGCCGTGGGTGAGCAGCACAGCGGCCGGATGCAGGCGGTGCTCCGCGAGGAGGGCGTCGAGCCGGTCGAGCACCCCGATGCCGGGGTCGACCACGACACACTGTTCCCCCGGCGCGGTGGCCACCACGTAGCAGTTGGTGCCGAAAGCGTCGGCGGGAAAGCCGGCGACGAGCACGGGCGCTCTCCTCTTGTCCAGGGTTGGTCAGCCCCGAGCCTAGTCGCAGGCACCACCGGCTTTCGCGCCGTACACCCCGGCGCCAGCCACCCGGAGACGCAACGATGATCTCCGATTAGTCGCGGGGCCCACCTCGTACAACAATTTCCCAGCGGATACCCGTACACTCTGGCGGGCGTGTGGCACGGCGCACTTGACGCGCGACGACCACGCATGCCTTCCGCACGACGACCAGCTCATCGGCATCACGGTCAAAGGAAGGGGAGCACGGGTGGCTTCCAGCAGGGACCGGCAGCGCAAACTGGCGCGCGCCAAGCTCGACCGGCAGATGGCCCGCCGGGCCTCGGCCGCGCGGCGCAAGCGCCAGATCCAGGCCGGTGTCGGGGCGGGCCTCGCCCTGCTGCTGATCGTGCTCGGCTCGATCTGGGCGCTGGGCGGCTTCGACCGCAAACCCAAGGCGACCGCCGCCGAGGTGTGCTCGTGGACCCGGCAGGACGCCGCGGCCAACAGCAACCTCAAGGATGTCGGCACGCCGCCGACCACGGGGCTCCCGACCAGCGGCACCCGGCCCATGGTCATCACCACCAACCAGGGCAGCCCGGTCACGGTGCAGCTGAACGTCACCGACGCCCCCTGCGCGGCGGCCAGCTTCGCCCACCTCACGGGTCGCAACTTCTTCGACAACACCAAGTGCCACGAGATCACCGCGGAGGGGGCGCTGCGCTGCGGCGACCCGAGCGGCACCGGGCAGGGCGGCCCCACCTACTCGTTCTTCAACGAGAACGTGCCCAGCGCGCCCGAGCCGACCCCGTCGGCGAGTCCCGTGCCCGGGCAGCCGCCCCTGTACCCCGCCGGCACCGTCGCGCTGGTCGGCAGCGCGCCGGGCGCCAACGGCAGCCAGTTCCTCGTCTTCTTCAAGGACTTCAACCCGACCCAGCCGAGCTACCCCATCGTCGGCACGGTGGGCGCGGGTCTCGACGTCGTCCGCAAGATAGGCGGCATGGAAACGGTGGACAATGGGTCGGGCGCCAAGGTGAAGCCGAAGACCGACGTGGTCATCCAGAGCCTCACCGTCGGCGAGGTGACGACCGAGCCGGCCACCGCACCGTCCGGCTCGCCCTCGGCCGCCGGCTAGCCCCGACCGACCCACCGCACACACAGTTCCAGGAGGAGCCACCGTGACGTCCACCAAGGAGCGGCAGCGCGCCGCCGCGCGGGCCCGCCTCGAAAAGGAGATGGCCCAGCGCGCCGCCGCGGCCCGCAAGCGCCGCCAGATGCAGGCCGCCGTCGGCGCGGGGGTCGCCCTCCTGCTCGTGGTGGCGGGCACCGTGTGGCTGATCTCCCAGCTCGGCGACGACGACAAGACGCCCTCGGCGAAGGGCGCCGAGGCGGCGCGCACCACGTGCGTGTGGAACGAGGTGCCCGCCGACCAGCGCACCCCCACCACCAAGGACGTCGGCCTGCCCCCGACCACCAACCCGCCGACAAGCGGCACCCAGGTGATGAACCTCGACACGAACTTCGGTCCCGTCGCGGTCACCATGGACCTGGCCAAGTCGCCGTGCAGCGCGGCCGCGTTCACCCACCTGGCCAGCAAGAACTTCTGGGACGGCACCAAGTGCCACCGCATGTTCCCGGGCATGCTGCAGTGCGGTGACCCGAGCGCCAAGGGCAAGGGTTACCGCGAGACCGACGGCACCGGCGGTCCGAGCTTCCGCTACGCCAACGAGAACCTGCCGGTCAACCAGCGCCCGGCCTATCCGGCCGGGGTCGTCGCGCTCGCCAACAGCGGCCCCGACACCAACGGCAGCCAGTTCTTCGCCATCACCGAGGACGTCGAGCTGAGCCCGGACTACACGGTCATCGGCAAGGTCACATCCGGGCTGGACAACCTCAAGAAGGCGACGGCCAAGGGGCACGACGGCGCCTTCGATCCGCAGCCCGGTGGCGGTCACCCGAAGGACGACATCGAGATCAAGAAGCTGACGGTCACCGCCGCGCAGTAGCGCGTCGATCCCGAAATAGGCTCCCCACCACCCGGTCGTCCGGGACGGTGGGGAGCCTTTTCGGTGCCGACGACGAGCCCCTGCGCGTTCGGGGAGCGGATGACCGGCAGCCGGCTTCAAGCGTGACGGACAAGCACAGCGCCCGAACCCAGCCGTGCGCGAGCGAGCCTGTCAGGCCCCCGACGTGACCCGGTAGGCGTCGAAGACGCCATCGACCTTGCGCACCGCCGCCAGCAGGTGACCGAGGTGCTTGGGGTCGGCCATCTCGAAGCTGAACCGGCTGACGGCAACCCGGTCGCGTGTGGTGGTCACCGTCGCGGAGAGGATGTTGACCCGCTCCTCGGAGAGGACCCGGGTGACGTCGGCCAGCAACTTGTGCCGGTCCAGCGCCTCCACCTGGATCGCCACCAGGAACGTGGACGCGGACGTGAGCTTCCAGCTCACCTCGACGATCCGCTCGCCCTGCACCTTGAGGTCCTCCGCGTTGGCGCAGTCGTCGCGGTGCACGCTCACCCCGCCGGAGCGGGTGACGAAGCCGAAGACGGTGTCCGGTGGCACGGGCGTGCAGCAGCGGGCGAGCTTGATCCAGACGTCGCTGACCCCGCGGACCACCACACCCGGGTCGTGACCAGCGGTACGGGCACGCGGCGGACGGGTCGCGACGGCGGTCTCCGCGAGGTCTTCGGCCGCGCCTTCCTCACCGCCGTAGCCGGCCATCAGGCGCTGCACCACCGACTGCGCCGACACCTGGCTGTCGCCGACCGCCGCGTAGAGCGAGGCGACATCGGCCAGATGCAGGTCGCGGGCGATCGCCATGAGGTTGTCGGAGGTGAGCATGCGCTGCAGGGGCATGCCCTGCTTACGCATCGCCTTGACGATCGAGTCCTTGCCGGCCTCGATCGCCTCCTCGCGGCGTTCCTTGTTGAAGTACTGCCGGATCTTCGTGCGGGCGCGGGGACTCTTGACGAAGCCGAGCCAGTCCTGGGTGGGGGCGGCGGTTTCGGACTTCGACGTGAAGATCTCGATCACGTCGCCGTTGGAGAGCGTCGACTCCAGCGGCACGAGCTTGCCGTTGACCCGGGCGCCGATGCACTTGTGGCCCACCTGGGTGTGCACGGCGTAGGCGAAGTCGACCGGCGTCGAGCCGGTGGGCAGCGGGATGACGTCGCCCTTGGGTGTGAAGACGTAGACCTCCTGGCTGGAGAGGTCGAAACGGAGCGCGTCGAGGAACTCGCTCGGGTCGCTCGCCTCACGCTGCCAGTCGAGCAACTGACGCAGCCAGGTCATCTCGTCGATGTGCGCCGGCGGGCCGACGATCGTCGCGCCCTTCTGCTCCTTGTACTTCCAGTGCGCCGCGATGCCGAACTCCGCGGTGCGGTGCATCGCGTAGGTGCGGATCTGCATCTCCACCGGCTTGCCGGTCGGCCCGATGACCGTCGTGTGCAACGACTGGTACATGTTGAACTTGGGCATCGCGATGTAGTCCTTGAACCGGCCCGGAACGGGCTGCCAGTTCGCGTGGATCACACCGAGGGCGGCGTAGCAGTCGCGGACGGTCTCGACCAGGATCCGCACACCGACAAGGTCGTAGATGTCATTGAAGTCGCGGCCACGGACGATCATCTTCTGGTAGATCGAGTAGAGGTGCTTCGGGCGACCGGTGGTCTCCGCTTTGATCTTGGCGGCCTTGAGGTCGAGCTGCACCTTCTGCGTCACCTGGCGCAGCAGCGTGTCCCGCTGCGGCTGGTGCTCTCCGATCAGCCGGTTGATCTCCTCGAACCGCTTCGGGAAGAGGGTGCCGAAGGCCAGGTCCTCCAACTCCCACTTGATCGTGTTCATACCCAGGCGGTGGGCCAGCGGGGCCAGGATCTCCAGCGTCTCCTTGGCCTTCTGATCCTGCTTGGCCTTGGGCAGGAAGGTCAGGGTCCGCATGTTGTGCAGCCGGTCGGCGAGCTTGATGACCAGCACCCGTGGGTCCTTCGCCATCGCCACGACCATCTTGCGGATCGTCTCGGCCTTCGCCGCGTCACCGAGCTTGACCTTGTCGAGCTTGGTGACGCCGTCGACCAGGAGCGCGACCTCGCCGCCGAAGTCCGTCCGCATCTGGTCGAGGGTGTAGTCGGTGTCCTCGATCGTGTCGTGCAGCAGCGCGGCCACCAGCGTGGTGGTGTCCATGCCGAGGTTGGCCAGGATCGTGGCAACGGCGAGCGGGTGGGTGATGTAGGGGTCGCCGGACTTGCGGTACTGGCCGGTGTGCCACCGCGCGGCCATGTCGAAGGCGCGTTGCAGCAGCCGGCCGTCGGCCTTCGGGTGACTCGCCCGGTGCGTCGCGATCAGCGGCTCCAGGACCTCACTGACCTGCGGCGTCTGCCAGGGCGCGTTGAAGCGGGCCAGCCGGGCCCGCACCCGCCGGCCGGTCGGCGCGTTGACCAGACCGAATCCGGAGGTGGTGACACCGGGCTCGACCGCCGCAGGCCGCCCCGAGGCCGGGAACGGCAGCACGGTGCCGGACGCCCCGTCGCCGGGGTGTTCCCCGGAGTTCGTGGCGGTGAACTCGGCGACGCCGTTGAGCGGCGCCTCGACGTCGAGTTCGATGGGCGTCACCGGCGCGGAGGCGGCCACGTGGCCAGCCTCGATCGCGTCGTCGGTGCCGTTGGCCTCACCAGTCGGGTGCACAGTGCCCTCCACGGAAGGGGCGACGTCGTGGGACACCGGCCTCCTCACACTTGCCGGGATTGAGCCGACCGTAGTCGGCTCACCTGGTCCTGCGCCAGCCGGGAATGAAGCGTCCCTGCCTGGTCAGGCAAGTAATCGTACCCGTACGACCACTCGGACGTGCTTTCCTTCGTTCGCAAGATCGGGCAAGAAGCCTAAAAAGGTGTCAGACGGTCAAAAGCGCGTGCAGCGGACGCGGAGCCAGCCGCTCCCGGCCGCCAAGGAACGCGAGCTCCATCAGAACCGTGAATCCGGCGACCATGCCGCCGGCGCGTTCGACCAGGTCCAGGGTCGCCTCCGCGGTGCCACCCGTCGCGAGGACATCGTCGACCACCAGCACCCGCTGCCCCGCGGTGAAGGCGTCCTGGTGCACTTCGAGCACCGCCTCGCCGTACTCCAGCGCGTACGTCGCGTTGAACGCCGGGCGCGGCAGCTTGCCGGCCTTGCGCACCGGCACGACGCCCACCCCGGTCGCGTACGCGATCGCCGCGGCGATCACGAAGCCGCGCGCCTCGATGCCGACCACCACGTCGAAGGAGTCACGTCCGTGGTGCTCGACGATGCTGTCGATCACCTGCCGGAACACGTCGCCGTCCGCGAACAGCGGCGTCAGGTCCTTGAACATCACACCCGGCTTGGGGAAATCCGGTACGTCCAGCACCCGGCTCACCACCAGCTGCGCGGTGACCGATCCGCTGTCGCCGCGTACCGCGGCGTGGGTCTCCGTCACGTTGTTCCTCTCCGACGATTCAGGGCGTCCGTCACGCTGCTCGCACAGCATGACGGACGCCCTGAATCACAACTGGTACGGGGTCAGCGTCGCTTCGCGCCGCCGGGCCGGTTGCCGCCACCGCCCGGACGACCACCGCGCGCCCCGGCCGAGCGCTTCGCAGCCGGACGCGAGCCCACCTTCGGAGCGGCGCCGGCCAGCGCGGCCGCCTCGGCATCGGCCGGCTCGGCCGACTGCTGCGCGGAACGGCTGCCGCCCTTCGCCACGTCCCGGCTCGAACCGCCGGAGGCGCGCCGGGCCAGCACCCGCTTGGTGTGCGCCTGGATCCGCGGCTCGTAGTCCTTCAGCGTCGTCAGCACCGGAGTGGCGAAGAAGATCGACGAGAAGACCGCGATGCCCATACCCACGAAGAGCACCAGGCCCAGGTCCTTGAGCGTGCCGGCGCCCAGGAAACCCGCACCGATGAACAGCAGGCCACCGACCGGCAGCAGGGCCACCAGACCGGTGTTGATCGACCGCATCAGCGTCTGGTTGACCGCCAGGTTGGCGGCCTCGCTGTAGGTCCGGGTGCTGCCCGCCGTGATCCCCCGCGTGTTCTCCTGCACCTTGTCGAAGACCACGACGACGTCGTACAGGGCCCAGCCGAGGATGGTGAGGAATCCGACGACCGTGGACGGGGTGACCTCGAAGCCGACCAGCGAGTAGATGCCCGCGGTGAGGACGAGGTCGAAGATGAGCGACGAGACCGCGGCGAAGGCCATCCGCCACTCGAAGCGCAGGACCAGGTAGATCGTCACCAGAACGATGAAGACCACCAGACCGAGCAGGGCGCGTTGCGTCACCTGCCCGCCGAAGGAGGGACTCACCTGGCTCTGGCTGATCGCCTCGGCGGAGATCCCGAACTCGTTCGCGACCTTCTGCTGCACCTGCGTCGACTGGTTCGCCTCGAGCTGCGTGGTGCGCAGCAGGTAGGTCCCTGAGTCGGCACTGCCGACCTGCTGGGCCGAGACGACCCGACCGTCGGCGCCACCCTGCACGTCACGGATGGCGCTGTTGACCGCGCTCTCCGCCTCCTGCATCGTGCCGACGCTGACCGGGACCTGGAACTCGTTGCCGCCCTTGAACTCGATCCCCAGGGTGAAGCCACGCACCGCGAAGCTCAGGATCGCGATCAGAATGAGCGCGCCGGCGACCGCGAACCAGAGCTTGCGCCGGCCGATGACGTTGAGACCGGCTTCGCCCCGGTAGAGGCGATTGGCGAGACCGCTGCGAGCCATCTCAGGCCTCCTTCACGCGGGTGCGGGACGCGGCCGGGTCGGCGTCGTCATGACGTTGCTGCAGGACCCGACCGAGGCCACTCACGCGGGGCGAAAGGAACGCCTGGGTACGGGCGAACATCGTCATGATCGGGTGCCGGAACAGGAAGACCACCACCAGGTCGAGCACGGTGGCGAGACCCAGCGCGAAGGCGAAGCCCTGCACCGTGCCGACCGACACGACGTAGAGCACCACGGCGGCGAGCAGCGAGACCGCGTTGGCGGAGATGATCGTCCGCCGCGCCCGGACCCACGCCCGGGGCACCGCGCTGCGCGGGCTCCGTCCCTCGCGGATCTCATCCTTGAGGCGTTCGAAGTAGATGACGAAGGAGTCGGCGGCGACACCCAACGAGACGATGAAACCGGCGATACCGGCCAGTGTCAGGGTGAAGCCGATCTGCCGGCCGAGCACGACCAGCGCGCCGAAGACCAGCAGGCCGGAGAGGATCAGGCTGAGGAAGATGACCGAGCCGAGCAGGCGGTAGTAGAAGAACGCGTAGATCGCCACCAGCAGCATGCCGATGCCGGCCGCCAGCAGACCGCCCTTGAGGTGCTCGATGCCGAGCGTGGCGGAGATGTTCTGCGCCTCCTGCGGCGTGAACGTCAGCGGCAGCGCACCGAAGCGCAGGTTGCTGGCGAGCTCGTTCGCGTCCTTGCTGGTGAAGTTACCGGTGATCTGCGAGTCGCCGGTCAGCACGCCCTGGATCTCGGGCGACGAGATGATCTTGTTGTCCAGCACCACCGCGACCCGGCACTTGCCACTGTCGCCGAGCGCGGCCTGATCGCAGGCGCCGCCCTCGTTGTTGAAGGCCTCGCGGGTCAGGTTGGTCCACTTCTTCTGGCCGTCGCCGGTGAAGTTGAGACTCACCACCCAGCGCCCGCCGGCCTGCTGGTCGATCACGGCGCTCGCCTTGCTGACGTCGGTGCCGAGGACCTTCGCCTGGTCGAGCAGGTACTTGACCGGCCCCTCACAGGCCACCACCTGCTGCTTCTCGTCGCTGATCGACCCGGCCTGCCGCTTGTCCAACTGCTCGCACGTGATCGTGGGAACGTTGAACTGCATCGCCGGCGGGAGCACCTTGACCTCCTGCGGCGAGAGCGCGCCGAAGGGCTTGAGCGTCTGGGCGATCGTCGGGTCCTGGGTCATGTCGGCCGGCGCCTGCAGTCCGGACGCGGCCGCCCAGGCGGCGGGACCGACCTTCTTCTGCACCGCCGCGCGCTGCTCCTCGACGCTCTGCTCACCGGGGGCCGCCGAAGCGGTCGGCGTCGCGGTCGGGGTGGCGGCCGCGGTCGGGGTGGCGGCGCCGCTCGGCGTCGGGGCCGGCGCCATGCCGCCCTGGCCACCGGGGCTCGGCTTCACCTCGGCACCGGGGCTCGCCGAGCCGCTCGGGGCCGGGACAGCGGAGCCGCTCGGCGCGGGGGTCGGCGCGGCCGCGCTGGCCCCGCCGCCGTCGGTCGCCTTGAGCAGCTTGCGGAACCGCAGCTCGGCCGCGTTGCCGACCTCGCTCAGGTCGCGGTTCTGGCCGGGCAGGGAGATCACGATGTTGCGGTTACCCTCGGCCACCACCTCGGCCTCCGAGACGCCGAGCCCGTTGACCCGGCTCTCAATGATCTCGCGCGCCCGCTCCAGCGAGGACGCCGGTGGCGCCTTGCCGTCTTCGGTGGTCGCCTCGAGCGTCACCCGGGTGCCGCCGATGAGGTCCAGGCCCAGCTTGGGCTCCAGCCGCTGCTTCCAGCTGCCGCTGGCGCCGGCGAAGAAGACCAAGAGGTAGAGGACGGCGAAGATGAGCCCGAGTGCGGCGAGTTGCCGCCCGGGACGCATCTGCCCCTGAGGTGGTGCCACGGCTGTCCTGTCTCCCTGCGCGGTTCGGCCGCTGATGCTCGGCGGCGGGTGGAGCGCCGGCATGCCGGCGGGCGGGGTGCGTGCCGTACCGGCGTGGCGTCACGCCGGCACGGTTATCAAGTATCTTCGATGCGGTGCCGATCCCGTTACCCCGGGACGGTCACTCCTTGACTTCGGCCTCTTCGTGGACCGACTCGGCGCGCTCCGTCTTGTTGACGACCCGGGCGATCGCCGGACGGGCGTAGCGGGTCTGGACGCCGGGCGCCACCTCGAGGACGACGGTCTCGTCATCGACGCTCGCGACCGTGCCGTAAAGGCCCCCGATCGTGACGATCTCATCGCCGGGGCCGATCGACGACTGCATCTGCTCGGCCTCGCGACGACGCTTCTGCTGAGGACGGATCATCATGAAATACATGACGCCGAAGAGCAGAGCGATCATGAGGATCGGCATGAAGCTGCCGGCTCCGCCGCCGCTCTGTGCTGCGTAAAGCACGGTTAATGACCTTCCCATTAGCCTCCGTCACGCCGTGGACACGTCGGAGCGGAGGCAGGATTTGACATCCTGTACAGACCGCGGCGAGTCTAATCGCTGCGCCTGTGAACACCGAATGCGGCACAGATCACGTTCGGATCACGGATGACTAGGGCTCCGTGGAGAACAGGTCCGGACCGCGTGCGGCACCCGCACCGAACGTGCCGCTCGGCGGGGTACGCCCCAGATGATGCCACGCCGCCTCGGTGGCCACCCGCCCTCGCGGCGTCCGCGCGAGCAGCCCCGCGCGCACCAGGAACGGCTCGCACACCTCCTCCACCGTGTCCGGCTGTTCGCCGACCGCCACCGCGAGCGTCGAGAGCCCGACCGGCCCGCCGCGGAACGAGTCGACCAGCGCGGTGAGCACCGCGCGGTCCAGCCGGTCCAGGCCCAGCTCGTCGACGTCGTAGACCCGCAGCGCCGCCTGGGCGGTCTCCAGCGTGACCACCCCGTCGGCGCGCACCTCCGCGAAGTCGCGCACCCGGCGCAGCAGCCGGTTGGCGATACGGGGGGTGCCCCGCGACCGGCTGGCGATCTCCACCGCGCCGTCATCCGTGATCGGCACGCCGAGGATCCGCGCCGAACGGTGCAACAGCGCCTCCAGGTCGGCGGGGGCGTAGAAATCGAGGTGGGCGACGAAGCCGAAACGGTCGCGCATCGGACCGGTCAGCAACCCGGACCGGGTCGTCGCGCCGACCAGCGTGAACGGCTCGACATCGAGCGGAATCGCCGTCGCTCCCGGACCCTTGCCGACGATCACGTCGACCCGGAAGTCCTCCATGGCGCTGTAGAGCAGCTCCTCCGCCGGCTTCGCGATCCGGTGAATCTCATCGATGAACAGCACGTCGCCCTCGGCGAGACTGGTCACGATCGCGGCGAGGTCGCCGGAGCGTTCGATCGCCGGGCCGCTGGTGACCCGGATGCTCGATCCGAGCTCGGCGGCGACGATATTGGCCAAGGTGGTCTTACCCAACCCGGGCGGACCGCTGAGCAGGATGTGGTCCGGGGGCGCGCCCCGCCCCATCGCACCGCGCAGCAGCAGGTCGAGCTGGTCGCGCACCCGGTGCTGCGCGATGAACTCCGCCAGCCGCTTCGGCCGGACACTCGCCTCCGCGTCGAGCTCGGCGTCGCTCGCGTACGCCGAGACCAGCCCTTCCGGGTCGCTCATCGCGTCTTACCCAACAGCCGGATCGCCTGCTTCAGCAGGACCGGGACCGCCGGGGTCGCACCGTCGACGGTCTCCGCCACCGCCGCCACGGCCTGATCGGCCTGCGCCCCGCTCCAGCCGAGGCCGATCAGCGCCTGGCGTACCTGGTCGTGCCAGGCGCCGGCGAGCACGCCGGCCGCGCCGTCCGGTCCCACCGCGACCGGCCCGATCCGGTCGCGCAACTCCAGCACCAGCCGCTCGGCGCCCTTCTTGCCGATCCCCGGCACGCGGGTCAGGGTGGCGGTGTCGCCGCCCGCGATCGCCCTGCGCACCGTCTCCGGCGTGTGCACGGCGAGCACCGCCTGCGCCACCTTCGGGCCGACCCCGCTCGCCGTCTGCAGCAGTTCGAAGAGGCGCTTCTCGTCGTCGTCGGCGAAGCCGTAGAGGGTCAGCGAGTCCTCCCGGACCACCAGACTGGTGGCGAGCCGGGCCGGCGCACCCGGCCGCAGGTTCGCGAGGGTGCCCGGCGCGCACTGCACGGCCAGGCCGACCCCGCCGACCTCGATCACGGCGCCGTCGGACGAGACGGCGGCGACCACACCGGAAACACTGGCGATCATCTCGCTCCTCCTCGTCGTACGGCGGCCTGGGCGGCGGCGAGCCGGGCGCGGGTCCCGCCGCGCCAGATGTGACAGATGGCCAGCGCCAGCGCGTCGGCGGCGTCGGCCGGCCGGGGCGGCGCGTCGAGCCGCAACAGGCGGGTCACCATCGACGTGACCTGCGCTTTGTCTGCGCGGCCGGAGCCGGTCACCGCCGCCTTGACCTCGCTCGGGGTGTAGGTCTCCACGGGCAGACCGACGCGCGCGCCGGCGAGCACGGCTATCCCGCTGGCCTGCGCGGTGCCCATCACCGTACGGACATTGTGCTGGGCGAAGACCCGCTCCACCGCGACGCTCTCCGGCCGGTGCTCGGCGATCAGGTCGGTCAGCGACCGGTCCAGGTGCACCAGGCGGAGCGGAAGATCGTCGTTGGGATCCGTGTAGATGACGTAGTAGCCGATGAGCGTGCACGGGCGACCGGGCACACCCTCGACCACCCCGACCCCGCACCGGGTCAGCCCTGGATCGACACCGAGGACGCGCACGCCCGCCCCCTCCCCTGCCACCAGCACGTACGTGTGTTCGACACCCTAGCCTGGCGGCTCAGGGCGCCCACCGGCGACACGCCCGCGTCCCGAGCGACGCCGGCCACACAGATTCGCCGTGGAGTATGTGTCCCCCACCCATGTGTTGCGGGTCGGATGACTCGTAGCTTCATGCGCCATGACGGCACAATCCGGGGCGGTCCCCCACGTCGTACACCTGGACCTGTCGGGCCGCACCGCGCTGGTCACCGGCGGCGGCAGCGGCATCGGCCGGGCCTGCGCCCTCCGCCTCGCCGCGGCGGGGGCGGCGGTGATCGTGGTCGATCGCAACCTCGAGGCGGCGCGGCGGGTCGCCGCCGAGACCGGCGGGCGGGCCGTCGGGGTCGACCTGGCCGGGCCGGGCGCGATGGAGTGCCTCGACACGGGCATCTCCGACACCGGGGTGGATGTCGTCGTGAACAACGCCGGCCTGCAGCACGTCTCGCCGGTGCAGGACTTCCCCGCCGAGCGGTTCGCCTACATCCAGAAGGTGATGGTCGAGGCGCCGTTCCTGATCGCACGCCGCACCCTGCCGCACATGTACGCCCGCGGGTGGGGTCGGATCATCAACATCTCGTCCGTTCACGGGTTGCGCGCCTCCGCGTTCAAGTCGGCGTACGTCTCCGCGAAGCACGCCCTGGAAGGCCTCTCCAAGGTGATCGCGCTGGAGGGTGCGGCCCACGGCGTCACCGCCAACTGCATCAACCCCGCGTACGTGCGCACCCCGCTCGTCGAGGGGCAGATCGCGGCGCAGGCCGCCAGCCACGGCATCCCGGAGAGCGAGGTCGTGGAGAAGATCATGCTCGGCCGGGCGGCGATCAAGCGGCTCATCGAGCCCGCGGAGATCGCCGAGCTGATGGCGTACCTCTGCTCGCCGGCGGCGTCGTTCATCACCGGCACGTCGATCGCCGTCGACGGCGGTTGGACCGCGAACTGATCGCGTCGCGCACAATGAGCGACATGTCGTCACCCGTCGAGTTCCTCGAACTACTCGCACGCGAAGCCGCGGCGGTGGAGTTCGAGGGGCCGCTCGTGGCCGCGCGGGCGGGCGGCGCCTCGGCCGAGCGCCTGGCCGAGCTCGAACAGGCCAAGGTGGTGGCGCTGCGGGTCCGCGCGCTGCTCGGACGGCGCCGGCGCCGCGAGGTCGAGCTCTCCGGCCTGTACGACACGGCGAGCGACCTGGCGGGGTTGCGCGACGTCGATGCCGTGCTGCGGGCCATCGCGCACCGCGCCCGGCACCTGCTCGGCACCGACGTCTCCTACATGACGCTCAACGACGAGGCACGCGGCGACACGTACATGCGGGTGACCGACGGTTCGATCTCCGCCCGGTTCCAGCGGCTCCGGCTGCCCATGGGGGCGGGGCTCGGCGGCCTGGTCGCGCAGACCGGCACCCCGTACGCCACCGCCAACTACCCCGAGGACGAGCGCTTCCAGCACACCGGCGAGATCGACGCGGGGGTGACCGAGGAGGGGCTCGTCGCGATTCTCGGGGTGCCGCTGCGGCTCGGGTCGACCGTCATCGGCGTGCTGTTCGCCGCCAACCGCTCGGCCCGGCCGTTCGCACCGGAGGAGGTCGCGTTGCTGGTGTCGCTCGCCGCGCACGCCGCGGTCGCCCTCGACACCGCCCGGCTGCTCGTCGAGACCCGGGCGGCGCTCGCGGAGCTCTCCTCGGCCAACGCCACGATCCAGGCGCACAGCGCCTCCGTTGAGCGGGCCGCGGCGGCACACGACCGGATGACGTCGCTGGTGCTGCGTGGCGGCGGGGTGGAGGACGTGGCGGCCGCGATCACCGACGTACTCGGCGGGGCGCTCCTCGCGCTCGACGCCGACGGACGGCGGCTGGCGCGGGTGGGCGAGATCGACGAGCCGGACCGGTCGGCCATCGTGGAGGCCGTCGCCGCGTCCCGCGCCGAGGGGCGCAGCGTACGTCGGGGTTCGCTCTGGTACGCCGCGGTGGTGGCCGGTGCGGAGAATCTCGGGGCGCTGGTGCTGCGCCCCGACCATGAGCTGGTCGACGCGGATCAGCGCATCCTCGAGCGGGGCTCGCTGGTGACCGCGCTGCTGCTGCTCTTCCGCCGGACCGTCGCCGAGGCCGAGGGGCGGGTCCGCGGCGAACTGCTCGACGACCTGATCGCCCGGCCGGTGCGCGACATCGAGTCGCTGCGCGGCCGGGCGCGGCGCCTCGGCGTCGACCTGGACGCGCCGCACGTGCTGGTGGCGGTCGGCGACGAGGCGGTCGCCGGCAGCGGATCGGCGCGGCAGCGGGTGGCGTCGTGGGCGACCACGTACGCGTGGACGCGGGGTGGGCTGGCCGCGGCGCGCGACGGGCGGGTGGTGCTGATGCTGCCGGGCCAGGACGCGGGCGGCGCGGCGCGGGCGGTGGTCCGCGACCTGTCCCGGGTGACGGGCCGCCCGGTGACGGCCGGGGCGAGCGGACCATCCAGTGGGCCGTCGTCGTTGGCGCGCGAGTTCCGGGAGGCGGACCGCTGTCTGACGGCGCTGGCGGCGCTCGGTCGGCGGGGGCAGGGCGCGAGTACGGGCGAGCTCGGCTTCGTCGGCCTGCTGCTCGGCGCGGTCGGCGAAGCGGGCGACCGCGACGTGGCCCGCTTTCTGACCGGCACCGTGGGTCCCGTGGTCGACTACGACGCACGACGGGGCACGGCGCTGGTCAAGACGCTGGAGGCGTACTTCGGGGTGGGTGGGAGCCTGGCACGCGCCGCCGAGCTGCTGCACGTGCACGTCAACACGGTGACGCAGCGGCTGGACCGGGTCGGGCAGTTGCTGGGGTCCGACTGGCAGAAGCCGGAGCGGGCCCTGGAGGTGCAGCTCGCACTGCGCCTGCACCGCCTCAGCGCCCCCACCGACCACTGACCCGCCCGCCGGTCCGGGCTCCCCGCCCCCGCCCGCACCCACGCCAGCGCCCCGCCGACCGCGGACTTTCCAGTCGATCAAGGCCATATTCACACGGATAAAGATCAAACCGTGCGCATCATCCCTTGATCGGCCGGGACGTCCCTGATCGGCGGGGCGGCCGGTGGATTCCTGGACGTACGTCAGACCTTGGTCGGGAGCGGGTCCGTCGCGGTGCGTGCGCCGGGGACGGCGGGGGTGGCCTCGTCCGGCTCCCCCTGCTCGTCGTCGAGCATCGTGCGCTCGTCGAACGGCCGCTCACCCGCGAGCACCGACCGCGCCTGTTCCCGGTTGAACTCCCCCGTCCAGGTGCCGACGAGCACGGTGGCCACCGCGTTGCCGGCGAAGTTGGTCAGCGCGCGCGCCTCGGACATGAAGCGGTCGATGCCCACGATCAGACCGACCCCGTCGACCAGGTCGGGGCGGTGGCTCTGCAGGCCACCGGCGAGCGTCGCGAGTCCCGCGCCGGTGATGCCGGCGGCGCCCTTGGAAGCGATGATCATGAACACGAGCAGCGAGATCTGCTCGCCGATCGCCAGCGGCTTGCCCATCGCGTCGGCGACGAAGAGCGAGGCCATCGTGAGGTAGATGGCGGTGCCGTCGAGGTTGAAGGAGTAGCCGGTCGGGACGGTGATGCCGACGACCGGCTTGCTCACCCCGAAGTGCTCCATCTTGGCGATCAGGCGCGGCAGCGCCGACTCCGACGACGACGTCGAGAGGATGAGCAGGAACTCCCGGCCGAGATAGCGCAGCAGCGAGAAGATCGAGACCCGCGCGAAGGCCCACAGCAACAGGCCGAGGAAGACCACCACGAAGATCAGACAGGTGACGTAGAACCCGACCATGATCTGGGCCAGGCTCTTGAGCGCGTCGAGACCGGTCGCGCCGACCACCGCGGCCATCGCGCCGAACGCGCCGATCGGCGCCAGCCACATGATCATCGACAGGATCTTGAAGACCAGCCGCTGGGCCACCCCGACCGCCCGCAGAACGGGTTCCCCCCGGGTGCCCATGGCCTGCACGGCGAAGCCGACCAGCAGCGACACGAGCAGCGTCTGCAGCACCTCGCCCTCGGTGAGCGCGGAGAGCAGCGAGGTCGGGATGATCCCGAGCAGGAAGTCGACCGTCCCCTCGCTGCCGCCACTCACCTGCTTCTGCCCCTGGCCCGCGACCTCCGCGCTGAGGTTCAGCCCGGATCCGGGCTGGATGAGGTTGCCGACGACCAGACCGATCGCGAGGGCGACGGTCGACATCGTCAGGAAGTAGCCGAGCGCCAGGCCGCCGACCTTGCCGACCTTCGCGGCCTGCCGGACGGACCCGACGCCGAGCACGATCGTGCAGAAGATGACCGGACTGATCATCATCTTGATCAGCGCGACGAAGCCCGTGCCGAGCGGCTTGAGTTCCTTGGCCACGTCCGGCGCGGCGAACCCCAGGGTGATCCCGGCGAGCACGGCGACGATCACCAGGACGTAGAGGTAATGCGTTCGATCCCGCCGGGGGCGCGGGACGGGGGGGTGGCTTTCCATACCGCGACTGTGGGTTGCATCTCACCGAACCGCACCATTGCGTTCATTCTGTTCACCGCTGCGACTTCGGGACGAAACATGGCCCGCCCCACGCGCGACACTGGAACCCATGTCCGTACGCCGCTGGAGCATCGCCGGGCAACTCTTCGCCCTGCAGGTCGTCGTGGTCACGCTGCTTGTCGGCGCGGGCACGCTCGGCGCCGTGTTCCTCGCCCGCGCGGACGCCCGGCAGAGCGCGCGCGAGGAGGTGCTCGCCGTCGCCGAGACCCTCGCCCGCTCCCCCGATGTCCGCGCCGCGGTCCGCTCCGCCGACCCGGCCCGGGCGCTGCAGCCGTACGCCGAGGCCACCCGGCACGCCACCGCCACCGACTTCGTCGTGGTGATGGCCCCCGACCGCACCCGCTACACCCACCCCGACCCGACCCGGATCGGCCAGCCGTTCGTCGGCACCGTCGGTCCCGCCCTCGCCGGGCGCCCCTTCACCGAGACCAACGTCGGCACCCTCGGCGAATCGGTCCGCGCGGTGGTGCCCGTGCGCGCCACCGACGGCCGGGTCGTCGCCCTCGTCTCGGTCGGCATCACCACCGAGGCGATCAACCGCAAGCTGCTCCGGCAGACACCCGTCCTGCTCGCCGCGACCGCCGCCGCGCTGGCGCTCGCCGGCGCCGGCTCCTGGCTGCTCAGCCGCCGGCTCCGTCGCCAGACGCACGGACTCGGACCCGCCCAGATGACCCGGATGTACGAGTACTACGACGCCGTGCTGCATTCCGTACGCGAGGGGCTGGTCGTGATGGACCCGGACCGCCGGGTGGCGCTGGTGAACGACGAGGGGCGGCGGCTGCTGGGGCTCGCGCCGGACACGGAGCTGCACGACCGGCCCGTCGGCGGGCTGGCCCTTCCGCCCGCCGTCGCCGAACTGCTCGACTCGGGGCGCCCTACCCACGACGAGCCGGTGCTCGCCCACGACCGGGTGCTCGTCGCCAACCAGCAGACGACGCTGTTCGAGGGGCGCCCGCTCGGCACCGTGCTGACGCTGCGCGACCACACCGAGCTCCGCGCCCTCGCCGGCGAGCTGGACTCCGTGCGCGGATTGAGCGAGGCGCTCCGCTCGCAGGCGCACGAGTCCGCGAACCGGCTGCACACCGTCCTCACCCTCGTCGAGCTCGGCCGCGCCGACGAGGCGGTACGGCTGGCCACCGAGGAACTGACCCTCGCCCAGCAGCTCACCGACCAGGTGGTCGGCGCGGTCACCGAACCGGCGCTCGCCGCGCTGCTGCTCGGCAAGTCGGCGCAGGCCGGCGAGCGCGGCGTGGAACTGGTGATAGACCCGGAGTCCCGGCTCGAGGAGGGTTTCCTGCCCAGCGGCGATCTGCTCACCGTCGTCGGCAACCTCGTGGACAACGCCCTGGAGGCGGTCGCCGGGACCGAGGCGCCGCGTCGCGTCACGGTGTTCGTGGGGACCGCGGGGGGCGAGGTCGTCGTCCGCGTCGCGGACACCGGACCGGGGCTGGACCCGGGCCGGGTCACCGACGCGTTCCGGCGCGGCTGGTCGACCAAGTCCAGCGGCCGGGGCCTGGGACTGGCGCTGGTCGGACAGGTCGTCGCCCGGCACGGTGGCCGGTCTGCGGTCGACGCCCGCAGCGGAGGTGGCACGCTGTTCACCGTGCGGCTGCCGATCGGGGAAAGGTCCGGGGCGTGACCATCCGCGTGCTGGTGGTGGAGGACGAGCCGCTGCTCGCCGAGGCCCACCGGGCGTACACCGAACGGGTGCCGGGCTTCACCGTGGTGGGCGTCGTGCACACCGCCCGGTCGGCGATGGCCGCGCTGCGCGGCGACACCGCCGACCTCGTACTGCTGGATTTCCGCCTGCCCGACCTGCACGGCCTGGACGTGTGCCGGGCCCTGCGGGCCGCCGGCAGCACCGCCGACGTCCTCGCCGTCACCTCCGCGCGCGACCTGGCGACGGTCCGCGCGGCGGTCGCCCTCGGCGTCACCCACTACCTGCTCAAGCCGTTCACCTTCGCCGCGTTCCGCGACAAGCTGGAGCGCTACGCCGAGTACCGCCGGCAGGTGTCGGCCGAGGGTGAGGTGGCCGCGCAGCACGAGGTGGACCGGATGTTCGCCACGCTGCGCAGCCCGGCGCACGCCACGCTGCCGAAGGGGCTCGGCGCGGAGACGCTGGACGTGGTGTTGGCCGCGCTGCGCGCCCGCCCGGGCCTCTCCGCCGCCGAGGTCGCGAGCCGGACCGGCACCTCACGGGTGACGGCCCGTCGCTACCTGGAACACCTGGCGGAGATCGGGCGGGTGGTACGCACGCCGCGGTACGGCACGCCGGGCCGACCGGAGGTGGAGTACCGACCGGTCTGAGTCGTCCGGTCGACCCGGATCAGCCGACGGCCTCCATGATCTCGTCGCTCACGTCGAAGTTGCCGTAGACGTTCTGCACGTCGTCGCAGTCCTCGAGCACGTCGATCAGCTTGAACACCTTGCGCGCGCCGTCCTCGTCGAGCGGGACGTTGACGCTGGGGATCAGCGACGACTCGGCCGACTCGTAGTCGATCCCGGCCTCCTGCAGCGCGGTCCGCACGGCGACGAGGTCGCCGGGCTCCGAGACCACCTCGTACGCCTCGTCGAGGTCGTTGACCTCCTCCGCGCCGGCGTCGAGAACCGCGAGGAGCACGTCGTCCTCGGAGAGGTTCGCCTTCGGCACGATGACGACGCCCTTGCGGGAGAACATGTAGGAGACCGAGCCGGCGTCGGCGAGCGACCCGCCGTTGCGGGTGAGCGCCGTGCGCACCTCGGTGGCCGCGCGGTTGCGGTTGTCGGTCAGGCACTCGATCAGCAGCGCCACGCCGTTGGGGCCGTATCCCTCGTACATCACGGTCTGCCAGTCGGCGCCCCCGGCCTCGAGGCCGGACCCGCGCTTGACGGCGCGGTCGATGTTGTCGTTGGGGACCGAGCTCTTCTTCGCCTTCTGGATGGCGTCGTAGAGCGTCGGGTTGCCGGTCGGGTCGCCGCCGCCGATCCGCGCCGCGACCTCGACGTTTTTGATCAGCTTGGCGAACATCTTGCCGCGCTTGGCGTCGACGACCGCCTTCTTGTGCTTCGTCGTCGCCCATTTTGAATGGCCGGACATGAGCCCTCCGTCGTTTTCCGTGGTCGCCCGCGCCCTTCCCGCGAAGAACCGGCGCACAGGCACGTCTCCGGCGGATGATGGGCGGAAGGCGATGGCGAGCAGATTGCCCTGCCGAACCGCGACAATCCTACCGGCGGCGGCGCCAACGACGCCGCGCCCCTCTTCCGGAGTGCTTCCGGGGTGGATCCAGCGATTCTCGGGCTGATTGTCCCTACGGTCAACAACGACGCGCGCCGCCGCATGCCCGGACCCGGGGCACGAGCGGCGGACGCGGTCGATCCGCGCAGGTCAGGCCGCGTTGCGCACGAGATCGACGAAGTAGCGATGCAGGCGCAGGTCGCCGGTGAGCTCGGGGTGGAACGAGGTGGCGAGCACGTCGCCCCGGCGTACCGCGACGATCCGTCCGGCCGCCTCGCCGGTGGTCACCTGGCCGAGCACCTCCACGTCGGCGCCGACCGACTCGACCCAGGGCGCCCGGATGAAGACGGCGTGGAACGGGTCGCCCTCGATGCCGTCGATCTCCACCGGCGACTCGAACGAGTCGACCTGCCGGCCGAACGCGTTGCGCCGCACGGTCATTTCGATGCCGTCGAAGCCGCGCTGGTCGGGTCGGCCGTCGAGGACGTTCGTGGCCAGCATGATCATGCCGGCGCAGGAGCCGTACGCGGGCATGCCGCCCGCGATCCGCTTGCGGATCGGGTCGAGGAGGTCGAACTCCGCGGCGAGCTTGCTCATCGTGGTCGACTCGCCGCCCGGGATCACCAGGGCGTCGACGCTCTCCAACTCCGCGGGGCGGCGCACCGGACGGGCCTGCGCGTCGCACTCCGTCAACGCGTGCAGGTGTTCGCGGACATCGCCCTGCAGCGCGAGCACGCCGATGATCATCGTACGCGTTCCTTCCTGGTACGCGTTGATCATGGGCATACGCGCGACATTCCGGGCAGCCGGATGGCGCGTATGCCCATGATCAACGAAAAGAGGGGGTCACCAACCGCGCTCGGCGAGGCGGTGCGGGACGGGGATGTCGTCGACGTTGATGCCGACCATCGCCTCGCCCAGCCCGCGCGACACCTTGGCCAGCATCTCCGGGTCGTCGTAGAAGGTGGTCGCCTTCACGATCGCGGCCGCGCGCTGCGCCGGGTTGCCCGACTTGAAGATGCCCGAGCCGACGAAGACGCCCTGGGCGCCGAGCTGCATCATCATCGCGGCGTCGGCCGGGGTGGCGATGCCACCGGCGGTGAAGAGCACGACGGGCAGCTTGCCGGTCGTCGCGATCTCCTTGACCAGGTCGTACGGCGCCTGCAGCTCCTTGGCCGCGACGAAGAGCTCGTCGTCGGCCAGCGAGGTGAGCCGGCGGATCTCGCCCAGGATCCTGCGCATGTGGGTGGTGGCGTTGGAGACGTCACCGGTGCCGGCCTCACCCTTCGAGCGGATCATGGCCGCGCCCTCGGTGATCCGGCGCAGCGCCTCGCCCAGGTTGGTCGCACCGCAGACGAAGGGGACGGTGAACGCCCACTTGTCGATGTGGTTGGCGTAGTCGGCCGGGGTGAGCACCTCGGACTCGTCGACGTAGTCGACGCCGAGCGCCTGCAGCACCTGCGCCTCGACGAAGTGGCCAATGCGGGCCTTGGCCATCACCGGGATCGAGACGGCGCTGATGATCCCGTCGATCATGTCGGGGTCGCTCATCCGCGACACGCCACCCTGGGCGCGGATGTCGGCCGGCACGCGCTCCAGGGCCATCACCGCGACCGCACCCGCGTCCTCGGCGATCTTCGCCTGGTCGGGCGTGACCACATCCATGATCACACCGCCCTTGAGCATCTCGGCCATGCCACGCTTGACGCGGTGGGTGCCGGTGACCGGTGCGGTGGTGGGCTGCTCAGTGGTCTCGGACACGGTGTTCTGGCTCCTCAACGGCGTTCTGGACGGGATGTTTTCCCGATGCTACGCCGGGATTGGACCCCATCCGAGAGCCAATCAACCCCCCGGTGGCCTGCGATGTGGCCCGGCTCACCCGCCCGCGCTCCGCCGCACGGGCGTGCCGCGCCGACGGGGCGTGCCGCGCCGACGGGGCGTGCCGCGCCGACCGGGCGTGCCGCGCCGACCGGGCGTGCCGCGCCGACGGGGCGTGCCGGGCCGGTGCGCACCCAGCCGGGCCCCGCTCACGCCACCCGGAGCTCCTCGACCGCCACCGTAGGGTCGTCGACATCGAAGTAGCGCGGGCGCTCGTGCTTGCGGGCCATCCGCAGCAGCCGCACGATCGGTCGGCGCCGCGCGGAGAGCGCGTCGCGGACCAGGTCGGTGTGCACCTGCCGGGCCAGCGCCAGCCGGCGACTCGCCGCGACCACCGCCGCGGCCGCCGGGTCCTCGCCGCCGAGCGCGGTCGTCCGCAGTTGGCGGGTCAGATCGTTCTCCGCCGCCTCCCGCTCCTCGGGCTCGGCATCCAGCGCGATCCGCGCCGCCGCGTAGAGCTCCACGGCGTAACGCTCCTCGGCGAGCACCGCCGCGGCGGCCGCACGGCGCAGCAGATGCGCGTCGAGGCCCCGTCCCGCCGCCGCCACCCGCTCGTGCAGCCGGTCGACCCGAGCCGCCGTCCACGTCAGGTACGTCGACACCGCGACGACCACGGCGACCACGCCAACCACCCACCACATTCCCGGCATCGTAGTGCCGCGGCGTGACCGCTGGCGTGCCCGATCAACGTGGCTCCACCCACTCCTGGTCCAGCACCCGGCCGTCGGTCGCCTCGACGGCGGTCGCGTAGACCTCCAGAACCCGCCGCGCGACCGCCGGCCAGTCGAACGCGGTCACCGCCTGTCGGGCGTGCGCGGCGAGCGCGGCGCGGCGCCCGGGATCGTCCAGGAGCTCGGCGAGGGTCCGCTGCAGCGCGGCCGCATCACCGGTCGGGAAGAGCTGCCCGGCCCGGCCCCCGTCGAGGACCCGACGGAAGGCGTCCAGGTCGCTGGCGACCACCGTCGCACCGGCCGCCATCGCCTCGGTGAGGATCATCCCGAACGACTCGCCCCCCGTGTTGGGCGCCACGTAGAGGTCGACGCTGCGCAGCATGCGCGCCTTGTCCTCCTCCGACACGAGGCCGAGGAAGACGATCCGGTCGCGCAGGTCCGCGGGGACGCCCTTGAAGAGGTCGTCGCGGTCGCCCGGACCGGCGACCAGCAGCCGCAGGCCGGGCCGCTGTCGGGCCAGGGGCACGAACGCGTCGCGCAGGATCTCGAAACCCTTGCGCGGCTCGGTGAAGCGCCCCAGGAAGCCGAGCGCGCCGCCGTGCCCGACGCCGCACTCCCCCGGCCAACCCGGCATCGGCGTGGCCTGCGCGAACTTCGTCACCGCGACCCCGTTGGGGATCTCCACCGCCCCGCCGTCGAGATGCTCCACCTGCACCTTGCGGGCCAGCGCGCTGACCGCGATCCGCGCGGTGATCCGCTCCAGCACCAATTGCAGGACCCCCTGGGCCGCGGTCAGCGCGCGGGACCGCGTCATCGCCGTGTGGAAGGTCGCCACCACCGGCCCGCGCGCGGAGAGGACCGCGAGCAGCGAGAGGCTGAGCACGAAGGGCTCGTGCACGTGCAGCACGTCGAACTCGCCGCGGGCGAGCCACCGGCGCACCCGCGCGGTGGAGACCGGACCGAACGTGATCCGGGCGACCGAGCCGTTGTAGGGGAAGGGCACCGACCGGCCGGCGGCCACCACGTAGGGCGGCAGCGGGGAATCCTCGTCGGCCGGCGCCAGCACGCTGACCTCGTGACCGAGGGAGATCAGCGCCTCGGCCAGATCCATGATGTGGTTCTGCACGCCGCCCGGAACATCGAAGGAGTACGGGCAGACGATGCCGATCCGCACAGCGCCCCTCCCCCTCAGGCCGGCTCGGATGTCGCTGCCGGCGACGTCGCAGAGCCTGCCGCCCGGACCGGCTGCCCCGGATCGTCCAGCCACATGCGTTGCAGCATGTGCCAATCCTCCGGATGCCGGGCGATGCCGGCCGCCAGGAGGTCGGCGATCTGCTGGGTGAGCGCCCGCACGCGCTCGTTGAGCGGACCACTCTCCGCACCGGGCACCGTCAGCGGCCCCTCCAGGCGACCGCAGGCGGCGTCCGCTTCGTACCACATCGACGCGACGTAGAGCGGCGCGCCGGTGCGCAGGGCGAGCAGCGCCGGACCGGCGGGCATCCGGGTTCTACCGCCGAAGAACGTGACCTCCACCCCGCGGGCCGACAGGTCACGGTCGGCCAGCAACGGCACCACGTGGCCCGCGGCGACCCGATCGGCGAGCAGGTCGAACGGGGGCCGCTCGCCCCCCTCGGTCGGGATGATCTCCATGCCGAGACGCTCGCGGAAGGCCAGGAACCGCCGGTAGACCCCTTCGGGCTTGAGCCGCTCCGCCACCGTGGTCAGCGGCCAGCCCATCGCCGCCACCCACGCGCCCGCGGCGTCCCAGTTGCCGGCGTGCGGCAGCGCCACCACTGCGCCGCGCCCCGTCGCCACATCCTCGGCCAGCAGGTCCGCGCCCTCCAGCCGGAAGCTGCGCAGGATCTCCTCGCGCGACAGGGACGGAAGCCGGAACGCCTCCATCCAGTACCGGGCGTACGACCGCAAACCGTCTCTGACCAGCGTGTCGAACTGCGCGGGCCGCAGATCGGGACCGACCACCCGGCGCAGGTTGGCGGCGAGCCGGTCGACACCCCGGCCGCCCTTGCGGTGCGCACGGTCCGCGCCGACGCGGAAGGCCGCGGCCGCCAGCGGGCCCGGCAGGGCGCGTACGACACGCCAGGCGGCCCCGTAGCCCACCTCGACCAGGTTCACGCGTCCGCGCCCTGCGTCGTCGCCTGCGCCTGGCGGTAGACGTGCAGGATGCGCTGCGCGACGGTGACCACCGACAGGGCGGCCAGCACCCAGAGCGCGGCGGGCAGCCCCCAGTCCAGGTGCAGGCCGCTGAGCAGCCCGCCGACGCCGACGGTGATCAGCCGCTCGGGCCGCTCGGCGATCCCGACGTTGCAGGTCATGCCGAGACCTTCGGCGCGGGCCTTCACGTACGACACGATCTGCCCGGCGGTCAGGCAGATCATCCCCGCGATCGCCCCCCAGTGGTGGCCGGTGACCGCGAGCCAGTAGGTGACCGCCCCGAAGATCGCCGCGTCGGCGACCCGGTCCATGCTGGAGTCCAGGAAGGCGCCGAACGGCGTCGACCCCCCGGACATCCGGGCCATGGTGCCGTCGAGCAGATCGGTGAGGGCCGAGAGGGTGACGATCACGAGGCCGGTGATGAGGTGTCCGCGGGCGCCGAAGCCGAGCGCGCCGACGAGCACACCGATGGTCCCGGTCACCGTGACCGCGTTCGGGGAGACCCCCATACGCAGCAGGCGCCGGGCGACGGGTTCGACCACCCGGGTCATTCCGGCCCGGGCCGACACTCTGAAGATCTTCGCCATGGCGGTCCCACGATAACGGGCGGCCCACCGCCAACCGAACGGCCGGTCTCCCCTACTTCCCGCATCGGGGTTGTGTACGGCGCGTCGCGGGTGTGGGATCGCAACAGGGACGTGAGCTACCTCACCCCCGCACACTTCACGTTAACGAAAACCGGACGGCACACCTGACGATGTCGCCGCGGCCCATCCGCGGAACCGCCCCACCATCCACCGGCTAGGAGGTGCGCCGATGGCGCAGAAAAGTCAGGAGAAGGGAGTCACCGGCCCCGCGCCGGTGGTGGACGAGCCCGGCAGGGTCCGCAACGTGGTGGTGGTAGGCCACTCCGGCGCCGGTAAGACGACCCTCGTCGAGGCGTTGCTCGAGGTGACCGGGACGGTCGGCCGGGCCGGCGCGGTCACCGAGGGCACGACGGTCTGCGACCACGACCCCGCCGCCGTACGGCAACAGCGCTCCGTCGCCCTCGCCTGCGCGCCGGTGATGCACGCCGGGGTGAAGGTCAACCTGCTCGACAGCCCCGGCTACGCCGATTTCGTCGGCGAACTCCGGGCCGGGCTACGCGCCGCGGACGCCGCTCTGTTCGTGGTCGGCGCGGTCGACGGCATGGACGCGGCCACCGTCACGCTCTGGGAGGAGTGCGCCTCGGTCGGCATGCCGCGCGCCGTGGCGGTGACCCGGCTGGACCACCAGCGCGCCGATTTCGACGAGACGGTCGCCCTCTGCCAGCGGGTCTTCGGCGACAACGTGCTCCCGCTCTACCTGCCGATGCTCGGCGACGACGGCGTCTCCACCGTCGGGTTGATGGGGCTGATCACCCAGCGGGTCTTCGACTACTCCGAGGGTTACCCGCCGCAGGTGCGGGAACCCGACCCCCAGCACCTGCCGGCGATCGAGGAGGCCCGCGACGAGCTGATCGAGGGGATCATCGCGGAGAGCGAGGACGAGACGCTCATGGACCGCTACCTCGGCGGGGAGGAGATCGAGGTCTCCGTCCTCATCGAGGATCTGGAGCGGGCGGTCGCCCGGGGGCACTTCTACCCGGTGGTGCCGGTCTGCGCCGAGACCGGCGTCGGGCTCGACGCCCTGCTCGAGGTGCTGACCGCGGCCTTCCCCTCTCCGCTGGAGCACGACCTGCCCGTCATCACCGGCGTCGACGGCTCGCCCCGGCCCCCGTTGACCTGTGACCCGCAGGGGCCCCTCGTCGCGGAGGTGGTCAAGACCACCATCGACCGGCACGTCGGACGGGTGTCCCTGGTCCGGGTCTTCTCCGGCACGCTCCGCCCCGATCTCACCGTCCATGTCTCCGGGCACGGGATGATCGAGCGCGGTCACCCCGACCACGACGCCGACGAGCGCATCGCGCACGTCTACTCGCCGCTCGGGGCGACTCTGCGCGAGGTGCCGTACTGCGTCGCGGGCGACATCTGCGCGATCACCAAGTCGGGGAGCGCGGAGACCGGCGACACGATCTCGACGAAGGAGCAGCCGCTGCTCATCGCCCCCTGGGAGATGCCCGAGCCGCTGCTGCCGGTGGCGATCGTCGCCGCCACCCGCGCCGACGAGGACGCGCTGGCCAAGAACCTCTCCCGGCTCGTCGCCGGCGATCCGACGATGCGGCTCGAACGCAACGCCGAGACCCACCAGTTGGTCCTCTGGTGCATGGGCGAGGCGCACGCCGACGTGGTGCTCGACCGGCTCCGCGGCGGCGGCGTCGAGTTGCAGACCGAGCCGGTGCGGGTCGCGCTGCGCGAGACGTTCACGGCCGCCTCCAAGGGGCACGGCCGGCACGTGAAGCAGTCCGGCGGGCACGGCCAGTACGCGGTCTGCGACATCGAGGTGGAGCCGCTGCCCCCGGGCGCCGGCTTCGAGTTCGTGGACAAGGTCGTCGGCGGCGCGGTGCCGCACAACTACATCGCCTCGGTGGAGAAGGGCGTGCGCGCCCAGATGGAGCGAGGGCTGGTCGCCGGCTACCCGGTGGTGGATCTGCGGGTGACACTCTTCGACGGCAAGGCGCACAGCGTCGACTCCTCCGACGCCGCGTTCCAGACCGCCGGGGCGCTGGCGCTGCGCGACGCCGCCGACAAGGGGCAGGTGACCCTCCTGGAGCCGGTCGACGAGATCACGATCCGGATCTCCGACTCCTTCGTCGGCGCGGTGATGAGCGACATGTCCGGGCGGCGTGGGCGGGTGCTGGGTACCGAGCCCGACGAGACCGGCGAGCGCACCCTGATCCGGGCCGAGGTGCCCGCCACCGAGCTGGTCCGCTACGCCGTGGAGCTCCGCTCGATGACCTCGGGCGCGGGCACGTTCCGGCGGTCGTTCATCCGCTACGAGCCGATGCCGACGCACCTGGCCGACCAGGCCAGCGCCGCGCATCTCGCCCGTACCGGTCACTGACCACAGCGGCGCCACGGCTGCGGCGACGTCGGCCACGGAGTTCTTCACCCACGCTGAAGGGCGGACCGCGGGTCGATCGGAGACGTACTTCGATCGACCCGCGGTGCGCTCCGGCCCGGCGGACGTCATGATCGGTGCCATGGAACAGCTCGGAGTGGACATCGGGGGCGTCATCATCCAGCCCACCGACGACGACGCGGACACGTCGTTCTTCGGCGACAACTACCTGGCCACGCCGGCGATGCCGGGGGTGTTCGAGGCGATCGCCACGCTGGTCGAGCGCTTCGACGGCCGGGTCCACCTGGTCTCGAAGTGCGGCGAGCAGACCGCGAACCACACGCGGGAGTGGCTCGCGCACCACGACTTCCACGACCGGACGGGGGTGCCCGCGGAGCGGGTGCACTTCTGCCGTACGCGGCCGGAGAAGGCGCCGATCGTCGCGCGGCTCGGGTTGACGCACTTCATCGACGACCGGCTGGAGGTGCTGGGCTACCTGACGACCGTGCCGCACCGCTTCCTGTTCCGGCCGAACGACACGGAGGTGCGGGCCCACGCCGAGCACCTGCCGACCGTGCGGCGGGTGGAGAGCTGGCCCGAGCTGTTGACGGTCATCAACGCGGACTAGCCGTGCCACGCCCCGGCGAGCAGGTCACGGGTGTCGGTGAGCAACTGCGGCAGCACCTTCGTCCGACCGATCACCGGCATGAAATTGGCGTCGCCGCCCCACCGCGGCACCACGTGCTGATGCAGGTGGGCGGCGATGCCCGCGCCGGCGACGCCACCCTGGTTCATCCCGATGTTGAAGCCGTGCGCGCTGCTGACCCGCCGGATCACCCGCATCGCGGTCTGGGTGAAGACCGCCAGCTCGGCGGTCTCGGCCTCGTCCAGCTCGGAATAGTCGGCGACGTGGCGGTAGGGGCAGACGAGCAGGTGCCCGGGGTTGTACGGGTAGAGGTTGAGGACCGCGAAGACCCGCTCGCCGCGGGCCACCACGAGATTGTCGTCGATCCGGTCGGGGGCGAGGCAGAACGGGCAGCCGGTGGGCTTCTCGTATCCCTCGGCGGGGCGGTCCTCGCCGGAGATGTAGCTCATCCGGTGCGGCGTCCAGAGCCGCTCCAGCCCGTCGGGGGTGCCGGTCTCCGCGTGCGCTGTCACGCCGACGATCCTACGGTCACCGCACCGGATTCCACCCGTCCGCACCGGCGAGGTACGCGCGCCGGGTCAGCGTCGCCGCCTGCTCGGGCGTCAGTTGGGGACGGTCGGGTCCACTCCCCGCGCCGGGGCCCCGGTTGGCGAACTCGGCGTAGCGGGCGTCGCGCCACGGCCAGGTGCCGAAGTCGGTCCAGGGCGCGGCGGCGATGTGCGCGCCGAGGTGACTGTCGCGGATCACGGTCTGGGGGCTCGCGCGGGGGTCGTTGCCCGGGTGCCAGGGGCGGCCGAGGGAGACGGTGCCGGGAAGCGTCGTCCCGGTCAGGCGGCAGCCGGCGATGAGGAAGCCGTACGGGTTGCCGACGTCGGTGCTGGCCGCGGTGACGTACCCGTTGTTGGTGGTGGAGCCGCGGTCCAGCGAGCGGATCTCGCACCGGTCGAGGACGGCGGTGCCGCGGCCGAAGATGAAGTCCACGTCGCCCTCGACGTAGCACCCGCGGAAGTACGCGCGGCTGACGGTGGCGACGTCCGGACTGTTGACGTAGAGGGTGTCCTGGTTGGCCAGGAACCTGACATGCTCGAAGACGAGTCGGTCGGCGCGGGTGAGCACGGCGACGGCCTGACGGTTGGTGATCTCGGGGTGTCCCGCCTCGTCGAAGGAGTTGGCGAAGGTGAGGTTGCGGGCGGTGACGTCGTCGCCGGAGATGGTCACGGACGCGCTGCCGGAGGTGCCCCAGGTGCCGCCGCCGGGCTTCGGGGTGCCGTTGGCGCGATCGTCGGTGATGATCACGTCGCCGGGGTCGCGCCCCAGCCCGCAGAAGGCGATGAGCGGCTTGTCGACGGGAACGGTGACCTGGCCGTGGTAGACCCCGGGCTTGATCAGAATGGCGAAGGGCGTGTCGTTGCCGGCGGGGACGGCGTCGACCGCGGCCTGCACGCTGGCGACGTCTCCGCTCCCGTCGTCCGCGACGACGACGTGCCGGCGGGGCCGTCCGTGCGCGGACCGGGCGGACGCGGTGGCGACCCCGGGAAGGGCAGCGGTGGTCGCGGCGGCGATGCCCGCCGTGAAGAGGACCCTGCGTCGCATCCGCTACCACTCCCAGCCAAGGAAAGGGCTTTCCAATTGACGCAGAGCCTATTGCCCACAACGACGCCCGTCAATCGTCGCGCACACGGAAGGGCCCCGCCGCTATCGCGGAAGCGACAGCGGCGGGGCCCTTCGTTACGTCACTCCGCGGAGGGGCCGACGTTCGTGCGGGACCGGACCACCTCGGTCACGTGCGCGACCGCCTCGGCCAGCGGCACCCCGTTGCGCTGCGACCCGTCCCGGTAGCGGAACGAAACCGTGCCGTCGGCCGCGTCCTGGTCGCCGGCGATCACCATGAACGGGATCTTCTGCTGCTGCGCCGTACGGATCTTCTTCTGCATCCGGTCGTCGGAGGCGTCCACCTCGGCGCGGATCCCCTCCCCGCGCAGCGACGCCACGAACGTGTCGAGGTATGCGGCGTGTTCGTCCCGGATCGGGATGCCGACCACCTGCACCGGCGCCAGCCAGGCCGGGAACGCCCCGGCGTAGTGCTCGGTGAGCACGCCGAAGAAGCGCTCGATCGAGCCGAAGAGCGCCCGGTGGATCATCACCGGCCGCTGCCGCGTCCCGTCGGTCGCCGAGTACTCCAGCTCGAACCGTTCGGGCAGGTTGAAGTCGACCTGGATCGTCGACATCTGCCAGGTCCGCCCGATCGCGTCCTTGGCCTGCACCGAGATCTTCGGGCCGTAGAACGCCGCGCCGCCCGGGTCGGGCACCAGGGTGAGACCGGACTCCTCCGCTGCGGAGCGCAGCGCCTCGGTGGCCTTCTCCCAGTTCTCGTCGGTGCCGACCGACTTCTCCGGGTTGCGGGTGGAGAGCTCCAGGTAGAAGTCCTCCAGGCCGTAGTCGCGCAGCAGCTCGAGCACGAACTGCAGCAGGGACTTCAGCTCGCCCGCCATCTGCTCCTCCGTGCAGAAGATGTGCGCGTCGTCCTGCGTCATGCCCCGCACCCGGGTCAGGCCGTGCACCACGCCGGACTTCTCGTACCGGTAGACCGTGCCGAACTCGAACATCCGCAGCGGCAGCTCGCGGTAGGACCGCCCGCGCGACCGGAAGATCAGGTCGTGCATCGGGCAGTTCATCGGCTTCAGGTAGTACTTCGCGCCCTCCATCTCCATGGGCGGGAACATGCCGTCGGCGTACCAGCCGAGGTGGCCGGAGACCTCGTACAGGTTGCCCTTGGTGATGTGCGGCGTGTTGACGAACGAGTAGCCGGCCTGCTCGTGCTTGATGCGCGAGTAGTTCTCCATCTCCCGGCGGATGATCCCGCCCTTGGGGTGGAAGACCGCCAGCCCCGAGCCCAGCTCGTCGGGGAAGCTGAACAGGTCGAGGTCCGCGCCGAGCTTGCGGTGGTCGCGGCGGGCGGCCTCCTCCAGGAGCTTCAGGTACGCCTTCAGCGCGTCCCGCGTCGGCCAGGCGGTGCCGTACACCCGCTGCAGTTGCGGGTTCTTCTCCGACCCCCGCCAGTAGGCCGCGGCGCTGCGCATCAGCTTGAACGCGCCGATCAAGCGGGTGGTGGGCAGGTGGGGGCCCCGGCACAGGTCGGACCAGCAGGTCTTGCCCGACTCGGCGTCGAGGTTGTCGTAGATGGTCAGCTCGCCGCCGCCGACCTCCATGACCTCGCCGGCGTCGAACCCCTCGCCCTTGACGTCGACGAGCTCCAGCTTGTACGGCTCGTCGGCGAGCTCCGCCTTCGCCTCGTCGAGGTTGGCGAAGCGCCGGCGGCGGAACCGCTGCCCGGACTTGATGATCTCCTGCATCCGCTTCTCGAGCTTGCCGAGATCCTCCGGCTGGAACGGCTTCGCCACGTCGAAGTCGTAGTAGAAACCGTTCTCGATGGGCGGACCGATACCGAGCTTGGCCTCGGGAAACACGTCCTGGACGGCCTGGGCGAGGACGTGGGCGGTCGAATGACGCAGCACGTTGAGCCCGTCCGGCGAATCCATCGGCACGGGTTCGACGCTGACCTCGGCCTCCGGGCACCAGTCGAGGTCGCGCAGGCGCCCCTCGGGGTCGCGGACCACGACGATCGCCTTCGGGCCGCTGGTGGGCAGGCCCGCCGCGGCCACCGCGTCGGCCGCCGTCGTCCCGGCCGGGACGACGACGGAGTCGGCCACGGCGGAGGTACGGGGTGCGGACACGATGACTCCTTTGATTCGGACGATTCCCGGCGATGCCGGATGTTCAGCTTCCCGATGCTATCGGTCCTGGTTTCTACTGCTGCCGCGGACGCGGCCACGGCGTTAGATTGTCGCCGTGGGACCTTCGGACATGGTTGCCGTCCTGCAGCGCAGGTACGACGCGTTTTTCGCCGCGCGACCGCCGGTGCCGTTCGCCGTGGCCCCGGCCGGTGGGCCGGCCCACCTGTTCGGCGCCGGCGAACCGCAGTTCACCATCCGGGTCACCGACGCACGCGGGGCCAAGGCGCTCGCCGCCCTCGACCAGTTCGCCGTCGCGGTCGCCTACCTGCAGGGGTGGCTCGACGTCGACGGCGACCTCGCCGCGGCGCTGCGGATGCGCGCGTTCTTCACCGACTTCCACCCGCTCGCCTGGGTCTCCCGCTTCGGGCCCGCCCTGCTGCGCGGCGGCAAGGAGGACGACCGGCGCGCGATCTCGCACCACTACGACGAGGAGTCGGAGTTCTTCCTGACCTTCCTCGACACCCGCCACCGCTGCTACACCGAAGGGGTCTTCGCCGCCGACGACGAGCCGCTGGAAGACGCGATGACCCGCAAGATGGACCTGGCGCTGGACGCGATCGGGGTCAAGCCCGGCGACCGCGTGCTGGAGGTCGGGGGCGGGTGGGGCGCCTTCGCCGAGCACGCGGCACGGCGTGGGCTCCAGGTCACCACCACGACGCTGTCCCGCGAGTCGGAGCGCTATCTGACCGAACTCTTCGCCCGGGAGCAGTTGCCGGTGCGGGTGGTCCGGGAGCACATCTTCGGTTTCACCGCCGACCGCCCGTTCGACGCGATCGTCAACATGGGCGTCACCGAGCATCTGCCCGACTACCGCACGACACTGCGCAAGTACGCCGAGCTGCTCCGTCCCGGAGGGCACGTCTACCTCGACGCGCTGGCGATGCGCCGCAAGCACATCGCCTCGACGTTCATGAAGCGCTACGTCTATCCCGGCCGCTCCGCTCCGCTGCTCCTGCACCAGTACCTGCGTCAGGTGGCGCGTTCCCCGTTCGAGCTGCTGAGCGTCGTCGACGACCGGCACAACTACTACCTCACCTGCCGGGAGTGGGGCCGCCGGCTCGACGCGGCGCGCGAGGACATCGTGCAGCGCTGGGGGGAGCCGCTCTACCGGCGCTTCCGGCTCTTCCTGTGGGGTTCGGCCGCCGGCTTCGACACCGGGCTGGTCCAGGCGTACCGCTGGGTGCTGCGCCGCCCCTGACCCGTCAACCCACCCACGACGGCAACGGCTCCCGCGCCGCCACCCACCGCTCGGGCACGCCGCCGGCCGTCCCCACCCCGGTGTGCGCCGCGACGATGCCACCGACGATCGCCGCCGTCGTGTCCATGTCCCCGCCCGCCGCCACACAGGCCCGGATCGCGGCCGGGTAGTCGTCGAGGAAGGTGGCCGCGAGCCAGATCGTGAACGGCACGGTGTCCTGGGCGGTGGCCGCCGACCCGTTGCCCAGCTCGTACGCCGCCTCGCCGGGCGGGCGTCCCAGCAGCGTGAGCGCCCGCTCCAGACCCCGACGCACCTGCCCGGCGGCGTCGAGCGCTCCGGCGACCACCTCGATGAACTCGCGGGGCGCCGCCCGGTGCCCCGAGAGGCGGCCCTTCGCCGCGAGCGACGCCGCGACGGCGACGGCGACGGCACCGGCGATTCCCTCCGGATGGGCGTGGGTCACCTCGGAGGCGGCGATCGCCTGCGCGGCGGCGTGCGGCGCGGAGTCCGCGAAGTAGGCGCCCAGGGGCGCGACGCGCATCGCCGCGCCGTTGCCGCACGAGCCCTCCCCGTCGAAGGCGGTCGACGCGGCGATCGGCCAGGGCGTACCGGAGCCGATCAGCCGCAGGATCGTGACGGCGCCCGGCCCGTATCCGCGGTAGGGCTCGCAGCGCTCGGCGAACGACATGGCCAGCTCGTCGCGGTCGATGGCCCCGCGCGACGCGAGCATCCGGAAGACCGAGAAGGCCATCTCGCTGTCGTCGGTCCACTCCCACACCGGATCGGGCAGCCCGGCGGTCCCGTCACCGGTCGGCGCGGCGGGCCGCCCCGGCACGAAATACTGCGCGCCCAGCGCGTCGCCGACCGACAGGCCGGTCAGGCTGTCGCGGGCAAGACCGAGACGGGCGTCGTCGTACAGCGTGAACGTCATCGCCCGTCGATCATCCCCGAGCGCGGCCCGTCGGCGCAACGCACCGGACTTGCCAAGGGCAGTACGGTCTTCGCATGGCCACCGTACTTCTCGTCGAGGACGACCATGTCGTGCGCGGCGCGATGCTGCGGTCCCTGGCCGATCGCGGACATGCCGTGCACGCCGTCGGCACCGCCCTTGACGCGCTGCGTCGGGTCGCGGCGGAGACCCCGGACCTGGTCGTGCTCGACCTCGGTCTCCCCGACCTCGATGGCGCCGACGCGTTGCGGATGCTGCGGGGCATCACGGACATACCCATCATCATCGCGACCGCGCGCGACGACGAGCAGTCCGTCGTGCGGCTGCTGCGCGCCGGCGCCGACGACTACATGGTCAAGCCGTTCACCGGCGCCCACCTGGACGCGCGGATCACCACCGTGCTGCGCCGGGCCGGCCGGGCCAGCCGCTCCGTGCAGCCGGCCGTGCACGAGGTCGGGGGTCTGCGCGTCGACGTCGGTGAGCGCAGCGCGCTTCTGGACGGCGTGCCGCTGGCGCTGACGCGCAAGGAGTTCGACCTACTGGCCTATCTCGCCGCACGTCCGGGCCGGGTAGTGTCCCGCCGGGAGCTCTTGGAGGAGGTATGGCGACAGCCATCGGTCGGCGAGGATCAGACCATCGACGTGCATCTGTACTGGCTGCGCCGCAAAATGGGCGAGTCCGCGGCGAAGCCGCGCTACCTGCGCACCGTGCGGGGGGTCGGCTTCCGGTTGGTGGCACCGGACTGAGGCTGGCGCTGGCCTACCTCGCGGCCGGCATGACCTCCATCGTGGCGCTGGTCTTCCTCGTACCCCTCGGGCTGATGCTCCAGCAGGACACCCGCGAGGCGGCCCTGGCCGACGCCGCCCGGCGCAGCGGCGTGGTCACCGGGGCGCTCGCCGTGACCGCCGATCCGGCCGCGGTCGGCAAGGCGGCTGCGCCT
>NZ_JBFANZ010000042.1:0-47125 GCF_040659735.1 Micromonospora sp. NPDC049679 | reverse complement strand
CCGACGTCAGCACGGCACCGTCGCTCTCGAACACGAAGGTCCACCGGAAAGAGACAAGGTTGCCCCGAACGTCGGTCACGTCCACCCGCCCCCCGCGTTTCTCCTCAATCAGACGCCCCGACGGTCGATGGATATACGACGGGGCCACGGACGGCACCCGACGCAGTGACGACCCAAGGACGGATAGTCGTGATACTCGTGACGCGCCTCAACGGTGCCGCGTTCGCTCTGAACCCGGACCTGGTCGAGCGTGCCGACTGCACGCCCGACACGGTCATCACCCTGGTCGACGGCACCAAGTACGTGATCTCCGAATCGGTGCCCACCTTGATCGAGCTCGTGCGGCACTACCGCGCGTCCGTGATCGCGCAGGCGCACCGCATGGAAATTGAGCCCCCTGTCGTACGGGAGCACTCCGACGCGCAGGACGTGGACGCGACGGTCCTGCGGCTGCACCGGAAGGAACGCTGATGGACCTCGCCGTGATTGTCGGGCTGGTGGTCGCCTTCGGCGCGATCTTCGCCGCCCAGATCCTGGATGGCGGCAGCCCCACGTCGCTCTTCCTGGCCGCGCCGCTCCTGCTGGTTTTCCTGGGCACCTTCGGCGCCGCCATGATCGGCGGCATCATGAAGGACAGCCTGGGCATGTTCGCCCAGATGAAGCGGGCGGTGACCGCCAAGGTGACGCCACCGAACGAGCTGGTCGACAGCGTGGTGAGGCTCGCCGAGCGGGCCCGCCGGGAAGGGCTGCTGGCGCTGGAGGACACGGTCAAGGAGGTCAACGACCCGTTCCTCAAGCGCGGCCTGCAGCTCGCCATCGACGGCACCGACCCGGAAGAGCTGAACGAGATCCTCTACGCCGAGGTCGGCGCCAAGCGCAAGGCCGACAAGGTGGGCTACAAGATCTTCGAAACGATGGGTGGATACGCGCCCACCATCGGCATCGTCGGCACCGTCATGGGCCTGGTGCACGTGCTGGAGAACCTCGACAAGCCGGAGACACTCGGCCACTCGATCGCGGCGGCCTTCGTCGCCACCCTCTGGGGCGTCATGAGCGCGAACGTGATCTGGCTGCCGCTGGCCGGCCGCCTCAAGCGGATCAGTGACCTGGAGTGTGAGCAGATGGAGCTCGCCATCGAGGGGGTGCTCGCGATCCAGGCGGGCTCGAACCCGCGTCTGGTCGCCCAGAAGCTGCGCAGCCTGCTGCCGCCGGGTGCGGCCAGCGGCGACGGCGGCGACAAGGCGAAGAAGGCGGCCTGACATGTCGCACAAGAAGCGCGGCAACCACCATGAGGAAGAGGAGCACGTCAACCACGAGCGGTGGCTCGTCTCGTACGCGGACATGCTGACGCTGCTCTTCGTGCTCTTCGTGGTGCTGTTCGCGATGAGCAACGTGGACAAGGCGAAGTACGAGAAGCTCGCCACCAGCCTCGCCAGCGGCTTCGGCGCGTCCACCGCGGCCATCTCCGGCAACCCGCAACCGCTGCAGGGCTCCGGCAACGAATCCAACGTGTTCCCGATCGACCCCGGCGCCAACCCGGGGCTCGAGCAGGAGGTCAGCAAGGGCGCTCCGCAGTCAGCGGAGGAGAAGGCCCGCAAGGCGGGCGCCGCCGCTGCCGATCGCGCCCGGGCCTCCGCGAACGCCCGTGCCGCGAACCGTGAGGTCAAGAACCTCAAGGAGATCGAAAGGAAGATCAAGAACGCACTGGAGCGGGCGGGCCTGCAGGACACCGTGCAGTTCGCGATCGACGAGCGCGGTCTGCACGTCACGGTCGTGACCAGCGAGGTCGTCTTCGCCGGCGACCGCGCCGATCTGCTGGCCGCGGGCCGGGAAATCATGGACACGGTCGCCCCGGCGCTGCGCCCCCTGCCGAACAACATCCAGGTCGACGGGCACACCAACCAGCTTCCGGTGCCGACCCGCAACTACCCCAGCGCGTGGGAGCTCTCCACCGCCCGCGCCTCCACCGTCGTCCGCTACCTCAACGGCAAGGGGATCGAGTCCGTCCGGCTGTCCGCCGCGGGCTACGCCGGCACCCGGCCGCTGATCCCGGCGGACAACCCGCAATCGGTGACCATGAACCGCCGGGTCGACATCGTCGTCCTGTCCAGCCTTCCCCCCGAACAGCGCGCGCTGCTGCCGTCCGCAGCCGGATGATCCCGTCCCGCGCAACTCCCGTCCCGCACGATCAGCAGTTGAGGTTCTGATGAGCAAGAACGACAAGGACGCGTCGGCCGAGGCCGAGGCGAAGCCGAAGAAGTCCAAGAAGATGCTGATGTTGATCCTGGCCGTCGCGCTCCTCGGCGGCGCGGGCGGCGGCGGCTACTTCATGTTCATCGGCGGATCGAGCGCGGAGACCGCACCGCCCGCGCCGACCCCGGGGGTGGTGGTCGCCATGGACTCGGTGACGGTGAACCTCGCGGACGGGCACTACCTCAAGATGAAGATCGCTCTGCAGGCCACCGCCGAGGCGACCGAGGAGCCGAACGGCAGCAAGGCGCTCGACCTGGCCATCACGAAGTACACCGACATGCAGCTCGGCGAGCTCTCCTCGGCGGCGGGGCGGGCGAAGGCGAAGGCCGAGCTGTTGGAAAAGGTCAAAGAGGCGTACGACGGAAAGGTGATGGACATCTACTTCACGGAGTTCGTGATGCAGTGACCGACTCGGAGTGACCTGGCGGGGTTTATCCGCCGGGTTTCCTCACACCGCCACCGGTCGCGCCGATGGATACGCCGTGACCAAGTCGCCGTCCGCGGTCTCCACCACCCGTACCCGAGGCGCCATGACGCGCCGCGCCGGAGGGGGTGGGCCCCAGCCCTATGACTTCCGCCGGCCCATCAAGCTCTCCCGTGAGCACGTGCGCACGCTGCAGATCGCGTTCGAGACGTACGCCCGGAGCGGCAGCACCCTGCTGACCACCCGGTTGCGGACCGTCTCGAACATGAACCTGCTCGCGATCGAGCAGCTCACGTACGAGGAGTACGTCGCCTCGCTGAACAACCCGACCGTGCTGGCCGCCGTCACCGTGGAGCCGCTCGCCGGGTCGATCCTGTTTGAGATCTCTCTCGCCACGGCAATGGCCGCGATCGACCACATGCTGGGCGGCCCGGGCGGCCCCCAGCCGGAACGGCCGCTGACCGACATCGAGCTCCCGCTGCTGCGGGGGTTGCTCGACCGTCTGCTGGACGAGATGCGCTACGCCTTCGAGCAGCTCGTCGACATCCACCCCAAGCTCGGCGTCATCGAGTACAACCCGCAGTTCGTCCGCAGTCACTCCCCCGGCGACGCCGTCGTGGTCGCCTCCTTCGAGCTGAAGGTGGGCCAGGAGGAGTGTGTGGCGAGCATCTGTCTCCCCTTCGCCTCGATCCTGCCGGTGCTGGAGGCCGAGGGGGGCGAGGCGGTGCTCTCGGAGAAGGAGCAGGCCGCGCGCCGCAGCGCCCGCCGCAACGTGACGGCGGGGCTCTCGGCCGCGCCGCTGGACGTCGCCGTGCGGTTCCAACCGATCCGGATGCGCACCGACGACATCGTCCAGCTCCGCCCCGGTGACGTCGTGCCGCTCGGCCACCCGGTCAGCCGCCCGCTCGCGGTCACCGTCAACGACACCACGTTCGCCCAAGCCGTACCCGGCAACCAGGGGTCCCGCCTGGCCTGCCTGATCGTGCCTTCGCCCACCGAGGAGAACCGCCGATGACGTCCCCTACCCTCGCCGACGCCCATCTCGACCTCGTCCGGACCGCCGCGCGCGCCGCGCTGGCCGTTCTGCCGACGAGTGAGGCGCTGCACGCCGACGAGCCGCGCGCCGACATCCCCCAGCCACTGCCGTCCGGGCAGGCGGTGACGGCCCGCTTCACCGGTTCGGCCACCGGCGAGGTGGTCGTCGTGGTCGGCCAGGACCTCGCCGACGCGCTCCGCGAGAGCCCGCTGGGCGCGCTCGACCTGACCACCGCCGTGCGCCCGGCCCTGGAGGCCGCCGCCAGCACCTTCGGCCCGGTCGTGCTCGACCCGGGCCTCGCCATGGAGCCGTCGGTGGCGCTGAGCGCGCTCACCGCCAAGGGCGGCGCCGTCCTGGTCCCGCTCAGCGACGACACGCAGATCCGCGGACTGGTCGCGCTGCGGCTGGAGCCGTGGCCGGGCGAGAGCGCGCCGAGCCAGCCGGCGAACTGGAACGCGGCCCAGGCCGCGCCGAACACCGCTCAGCGCAGCCGCGGGCTGGATCTCCTGCACGACGTGGAGATGGAGGTCTCGGCCGAGCTGGGCAGGACGCGGATGAGCGTACGGGAGCTGCTCTCGCTGACCCCGGGCGCGATCATCGAGCTCGACCGGGCCGCGGGCACCCCCGCCGACCTCCTGGTCAACGGCCGGCTCATCGCCCGCGGCGAGGTCGTCGTCATCGACGAGAACTTCGGGCTGCGGATCACCGAGCTCGTCGCGCCCGGCAACGAGCACGCGTAGGGAATCGGTGTGATCGAACTAGTCCTCCGGATCACGCTGTCCCTCCTGGTCGTCCTCGGCCTGATGTGGGGGCTGGCCAAGCTGGCCCGCCGCCCCCTGTCGGGTCGGGGCGGGGCGGCGCTCGCCGTCATCTCCCGGCAGCAGCTCACCCGCGGCTCCTCCGTCGCGCTGCTGCGCGTGGTCGACCGGGCGCTCGTCGTCGGCATCACCGACGGCCAGGTCACCCTCCTCGCCGAGACCGATCTGGCGGCTGTGGAGCGTCAGCTGCAGGAGCCGGCGGAGCAGCGCGCCGCGGTGGAGCTGGAGCCGCACCCCGCGGACCCGGAAGCCCGTCCGGGCCGGCTCGACGGCTCCCTCCTCTCCCCCGCCACCTGGGTGCGCACCGTGAACCTCCTGCGTGAACGGACGGTGCGTCGCTGATGCGCCGGATCCTCACCACGCTCCTGCTCGGAGCGGGACTGATGCTGGCCGGGCTCCTCGGCGGCCTCACCCCCGCGGCGCCGGCGCTCGCCGCGCCGACCGCGCTCACCGCCCCGGTGGCGGCAGCACCGGTCGCCGTCACATCGGTGGCGGCCGTCATGGCGTTGCCGGCGGCACCGGTGCCGCCGACCGAGCCCACCGAGCCGAACGACGGAACGATCTCGGTCAACGTCGGGGGCGGCAGCGGCAAGCCGACCAGTTCGCTCGTCGTGCTGCTGGGGCTGACCGTGCTCTCGGTGGCCCCCGCGCTGCTGCTGCTCTGCACCAGCTTCACCAAGGTGTTCGTGGTGCTCAGCATCACCCGCAACGCGCTGGGTCTCACCACCGTACCGCCGAACCAGGTACTCGCCGGGCTGGCGCTCTTCCTGAGCCTGTTCATCATGGGTCCGGTTCTCTCGGAGGTGAACTCCCAGGGCGTGCAGCCCTTCCTGAAGGGCGACAAGACCCAGTCGCAGGCGTTCAACGACGGGGTCCAGCCGCTGCGGGAGTTCATGCTCAAGCAGACCCGCAAGGACGAGATCGCGTTGCTGACGAAGGCGGCGAACGATCCGCAGCCGGCCACGCCGAAGGACGTCCCGCTCACCACGCTGGTGCCGGCGTTCGTCCTCTCCGAACTGCGCGCCGCGTTCATCATCGGGTTCGTCATCTTCGTGCCGTTCCTCGTCATCGACATGGTCGTCGCGGCCTCGCTGATGTCGCTGGGCATGATGATGCTGCCGCCGGTCATGGTCTCCCTGCCGTTCAAACTGCTGCTCTTCGTGCTGGTCAACGGGTGGGGTCTGATCGTCACCGCCCTGATCGCGAGTTATTAGCGATCCCCTTCCGGCCGACTCTCCGCCACCAACAGAAGGTGCCTCGACAGATGACCGACACCCAGGTCCTCCACATCGGGCTGCAGGCCATGACCATGACGGCCAAGCTCGGCGCGCCCATCCTGCTGACCGCCCTGCTGATCGGCTTCACGATCTCGCTGTTCCAGTCCGTGACGCAGATCCAGGAAGCAACGCTCTCCTTCGTGCCGAAGGCGATCGGGATCGCCGTCGCGCTGCTGTTCAGCGGCAACTGGATGCTGCACGAGCTGATCTCGTTCACCACTTCGCTGTTCGATCAGATCCCCCGCCTGCTGGGCAGCGCCTAAACCATGACCTGGCAGGTTCCGACCGCCACCCTGGTGACCCTGCTGCTGGCCACGCTGCGCGCGTCCGCCTGGCTGGTGGTCTGCCCGCCGTTCCAGGGGCGGATGATCCCGGCCGCGGTCAAGCCGCTGCTCGCCGTGGCGCTCGCGCTGCCGGTCACACCCGACCTGGTCGACCGGGCGCCCGAGCCGACGGTGCCGGTGCTGATGGCCAGCGCCGCCGAGCAGGTGGTCATCGGGGTGGCGCTGGGCTTCCTGACCGCGCTCTTCTTCGCCGCGATCCAGGTGGCCGGCGACCTGATCGATTTGTTCGGCGGCTTCTCCCTCGCCTACGCGTTCGATCCGCTCTCCGCCACGCAGAGTTCCGTCTTCGGTCGCTTCTACAACCTGATCGCGGTCACCCTGCTCTTCGCCAGCGACGGGCATCAGATGGTGCTGCACGGGTTCCTGCAGTCCTATCGCACGCTCCCGCTGGACGGGGCGCTGTCGCTGGCCAACCTGAGCCGGCTGCTGACCGACGGGCTGGGTGAGATGTTCCTGGCCGGGCTGCAGATCGCCGGGCCGCTGATCGCCGTGCTCTTCCTCACCGACGTCGCCTTCGGCCTGCTCAACCGGGTCGCGCCCTCGCTGAACGCGTTCGCGCTCGGCTTCCCCGCGAAGATCTTCCTGACCGTCGCGCTGGCCGGGACGGCGATCGCCGTGCTCCCCAACGCGCTGGACAACCTGCTCCGCAAGGCCGTCTCCGCCGTGCTCACGGTGGCCGGCGGATGAGCGCGCGGAGCGGAGCCGTGGCGTGAGCGGGGAAAAGACCGAGAAGCCCACACCGCAGAAGCGCAAGCAGGCGCGGCGGGAAGGCCAGATCGCCCGCTCGCCCGACGTGGGGGCGTGGGCCGGGATGCTGGCGGCGACCCTGCTGCTGCCGATCACCCTGCGGATGGCGACCGGCACCATGCAGACCCTGCTGGCACGCGTGCCCTCGGTGATCGAGAACCCGGACCCGGCCGCCGCGATGGCTTTGCTGCGGACCGGTCTTATCGGTGCGGCGCTGGCGGTGGCGCCGCTGGCCGGCGCCCTCCTGGTGATCGGTATCGCGGCCGCGGGCGCGCAGGGCGGCATCCATGTGGCGACCAAGCTCTTCGTGCCGAAGTTCTCCCGGCTCAATCCGCTGCAGGGGTTCAAGCGGACGCTGGGCCCCCAAGCCTGGTGGGAGGCGGCGAAGGCGACCGTGAAGACGGCCGTCCTCGCCGGCGTTCTCTACTGGACCGTGAAGGACCTGGTCCCGCTGCTGATGACCGCCGGACAGCTGCCGCTCGGCGCGCTGATGCACATCGTCGGCGGCACCGTGCTCACCCTGATCCGCACCGCCGCCGTCGCCGGCCTGGTCATGGCCGCCGCCGACTACATCGTCGTGCGCCGGCGGACGGACAAGCAGATCCGGATGAGCAAGCAGGAGGTCAAGGACGAACACAAGCGCTCGGAGGGCGACCCCATGATCAAGGGTCAGATCCGGGCCCGGCAGCTGGCGATGAGCCGGAACCGCATGATGTCGGAGCTGCCGAAGGCCGACGTCGTGGTGGTCAACCCGACGCACGTCGCGGTGGCGCTCCGCTACGACCCGGCGAAGGGCGCGCCGCGGGTGATCGCGAAGGGCGCCGGCACGATCGCCAGCAAGATCCGCGAGGTCGCGACGCAGCACCGCATCCCTCTCGTGCAGGACGTGCCGCTCGCCCGGGCACTGCACGCCAGCTGCGAACTGGGCGACGAGATCCCGCCGGAGCTGTACGGCGCGGTGGCCAAGGTGCTCGCGTTCGTGATGGGGCTCAAGGCACGCGGCTCCGCCGCGGGCGTGCACCGGCCCTTCGCCGATTCGTCGCAGATCTCCTGATCGCTGCGGAAATTCTCAGCTCCGCCCTCCGGCGTCCGATAGGAGGGGGCCAGGACGGCACGCGATAGGGCATGGACAGGCCCGGCATAGCTCCCACCCGTGGAAGGTGCCGTGAATCCGAGGCGACTGAGCCAGTTCGTCGTGCCGATCGGCGTAATCATGATCATCGTAATGATGGTCGTGCCGCTGCCGACGATGCTGCTCGATCTGCTGATCGCGCTGAACATCATCGGCGCGCTGCTGATCCTGCTCGTGAGCATGTTCGTGCAGCGCCCGCTCGATTTCTCCATCTTCCCGTCGCTGCTTCTGGTGGCCACCCTCTTCCGGCTGGCGCTGAACATCAGCGCCACCCGGCTCGTGCTGCTGGACGGCTTCGCCGGCAACGTCATCGAGGCGTTCGGGCATTTCGTCGTCGGTGGCTCACTCGTCGTCGGCATGGTGATCTTCCTGATCCTGATCATCGTGCAGATCGTCGTGGTCACCAAGGGCGCCGAACGCGTCGCCGAGGTGGGCGCGCGGTTCACCCTCGACGCCATGCCCGGTAAGCAGATGGCGATCGACGCCGACCTCAACGCCGGCCTGATCGACGAGTCCGAGGCCCGTCGACGCCGCGCCGAGGTCGCCTCCGAGGCCGACTTCTACGGTGCGATGGACGGCGCCTCGAAGTTCGTCAAGGGCGACGCGATCGCCGCCATCATCATCACCCTGGTCAACCTCGTCGGTGGCTTCATCGTCGGGATGATGCAGCACGGCATGTCGGCCGGCGAGGCGATCCAGACGTACAGCCTGCTCAGCGTCGGCGACGGCCTCGTTTCGCAGATCCCGGCGCTGCTGTTGTCGGTCGCGACCGGCCTGATCGTCACCCGGTCCGCGACCGAGGGCGACATGGGCACCAACGTGGCGCAGCAGCTCGGCCAGCACAAGCTCGCTCTGCAGATCGGCGGCGGCGCCTCGTTGGCCCTCTGCGCCATCCCCGGCCTACCCAAGATCCCGTTCCTCCTGGTCGGCGGCGGCATCCTGCTTCTCGCGCAGCGGCTGCCGTCGGCGAATTCCCCGACAACCGACACGCCGGAGATCCCGAGCGGCACCGCCCCGGACTCGACCGAATCGCTCATCGGCGAGATGCGGGTCGACCCGCTGGAGCTGGCCCTCTCCCCCGACCTGGTCGACCTGGTCGACCCCTCGAGCGGGGACCTGCTCGACCGGGTCCGGGCCCTGCGCCGCAAGATGGCGATGGAACTGGGCATGGTGATGCCCCCGGTACGCACCCACGACGACCTCGATCTGCCGCTCTCCACGTACGTCATCCGGATCAGCGGCGTCGAGGTCGGGCGGGGGCAGGCGCCGCCGGGCACCGTCCTCGCCATCGGCGACGGGCTGCAGTCGCTGCCCGGTCGCGCCGGCACCGAGCCCGTCTTCGGCTTGGCCGGCAAGTGGGTCCCGGCCGAGCTGCACTATCAGGCCGAGCTGACCGGGGCGACCGTCGTCGACCGCGCATCAGTGATCATCACGCACCTCGCGGAAGTGGTCCGGAGCAACGCGAGCCGGCTGCTGGGCCGCGAGGACGTACGGGCCCTCGCCGAGATGACCAAGCGGACCCATCCGATCGTCGTCGAGGAGTTGACCCCGACGCTGCTGAGTCTCGGCCAGATCCAGAAGGTGCTGCAGTCCCTGCTCGACGAGGGCGTACCGATCCGCGACCTGGTGCGCATCTTCGAGTCCCTCTCACTGCGGGCCAAGGTGTCGACGGACGCGGACGGTCTGGTCGAAGCGGCCCGGGCCGCGCTGGGCCCGGCGATCGCCGCCCAGCGCGCCACCGGCGGCGCCCTCCCCGTGATCACCCTCGACCCGCAGCTGGAGCAGGCGCTGCTCGAGTCGCTGCGCCCGGCCGAGGCCGGGGCGTTCCTCGCGATCGACGGCGGCCGGGCCGAAGCGATCGTCAGCGAGATCGGCCGCCTCGCCGAGGCGGCCGAGCAGGCCGGCACCACGTGTGTCGTCGCCTGCTCACCACAGTTGCGCGCGCCGCTGAGTCGGCTCCTGCACGCGGCGGCCCGGAAGGTGGCGGTCCTGTCCTACTCGGAAATCTCCGGTTCTGTATCGCACATCGAGACGATGGGAGTGGTGAACGGTGCCTACGCGAGTGCTGCTTGAGGGTCCGGAAATTGAGCCGCTGCTGGCGCAGGTGCGTGACGAGTACGGTGCCTCGGCGCGGATCGTCAACGCCGAGAAGGTGCGCAGCGGTGGTGTCGGCGGGTTCTTCGCCCGCGAGCACTTCGAACTGTCGGTCGAGGTGCCGGACGGTGCCGTGACAGGGCCGGCCGCGACCAACCAGGCGGGCATGTCCCGCCCCACGACGTCGAGCGCCCCGTGGCCGGCGAATCCATCGGGCGCGGGGGGCATGGCGCCGTCCCCTCCGGGTGGAAGCGGTGGACCCGCCGCGCAGAACGCGCCGCGCTCCCTCGACGACCTGCTCAACCTGGCCGAAGCGCAGGAGGAGCGGCTCCCGGCGCGGCCGCTCGCGACCCCCGCCGAGCCGACCCCCACGAACGCGCCGCCGACTCCGGCCGCCACTGCGACGCCCGAGGCCGTGGCTCCGGAGCCCGTGACTCCCGGCCGCGTCACTCCCGGCCCCGTGACTCCCGGCGCTTCGGCCGCGCCCACCGCGAGCCCCTTCGTGGCGAGCACGTTCGCCACCGCCTCCATTCCGTCGCCGGCGGCCACACCGGCGACCGGCATGCCGCTGAAGCGGCCGATCCGGTCCGCGTCGGCTGTCCCGCGCGCCGCGCTCGTCTCCACGACCGGACCTGCGTTCGCCGAGATCATGGCGGAGCTGAACGCGCCTGCGGTCACCGAGCCGTCGACCACCGTGGCGACGCGGCCACACCACGCGGCCACGGTGGCCACCGTCGCCACGACGGCCGCGCCGGCGCCGGTCGTCGCCCGGCTGGTCGACCTGGGCCTGCCCGAGCCGCTCGCCACGCGCGTGATCGGCAACGACCCGTACCAGGAAGTGCTGGACGCCCTCGCGGCGCTGCCCGCGCCGCCGCGCGAGCCGCGCAAGGCGGGCGACGTGCTGGTGATCACCGGAGAGTTGGCGCATGCCCTCCCCATCGCCCGCGAGGTCGCGCAGCGGATGCACCTGGATCCCGCGAAGATCCTGCTCGCGGCGCCGACCACCGGCGGCACCGGGCTGCACGCGTCGCGCCGGATCTCCGGCCCGGCCGAAGCGCACCGGCGCGCGCGGATGCTGCACCGCGCCGAGGTGCCGCACGTCGTGGTGATCGACACGCCGATCACGACCGCGGACGACGGCTGGGGGCGGTCGATCTGCGACGCGCTCGGCGCGACCGCGGTCTGGGCGGCGGTGGACGCCACCCGGAAGCTCGCGGACACCGCGCGGCATCTGCGGCTGATGGGACCGGTCAACGCGACGGCGGTGTACGCCACGTCGGTCTGCTCGGACCCGGCCGCGGTGCTCGCGCTCGACCCACCGGTGGCCCTGCTTGAGAGCCGCCCCGCCACGCCCGCGGCCTGGGCGCAGCTGCTGACCGAGCGCCTGCGGGGGATCGCGGGCGACGCGGAGTACGGAACGGATGTGAGGTCCCTATGTCGCTGATCAGGCCCGCCGCGCTCGGGTTGGCCGCGCTGATGACCGCGCCGGCGCTGTACCGCGCGTTCGTCACCCAGACGCTGGACGTGCAGAGCGCGCTGGCACGGTTCCTCATCGCCGTGCCGATCGCGGCGCTCATGCTCGCCGCGCTCCGCACGATCACCGAGAGCTACCGCAGTCGCCCGCGCCTCTTCGACGCGCAACTCCAGGCGCAGTCCCGCAATCCCGAGATACCACCGCCACCGTCCTGACCACCGCGACCTGGCAGTTGTGGTCCCGCTTGTGCCGGCTTAGCCGGCACAAGCGGCGGCCACAGCTGCAAGATCGCCGGGTACGGGGCCGCGGTCAGGCCGCCACGTCCCGACCCACCGGCAGCGACACCCGAACCCTCGTCCCCTCCGCCGGCGTCGATTCGACGCCGACGCTGCCGCCGTGCGCGTCCACGATCGCCTTGACCACGCTGAGGCCGAGCCCGAGACCGGCGATCGCCTGATCGCGGGCGTACGCGCCACGAAAGAACCGCTCGAACAGATGCCGTCGCTCATGCGGGGGAATTCCGACCCCGGTGTCACTGACCTCGATGATCACGTCGGGCCCGCTCGTCACCCGGACGTCCACGCGGCCGCCGGCCGGCGTGAAGGCGATCGCGTTGTCGACCAGGTTCGCCGCCACCCGCGTCAGTTGGCCGTCACTGACGTGGACCAGTGCGGGGCCGTCCGTCACCAGGGTGAGCCCCACACCGGCGCGCGTGGCGTCGGAGCGGCAGCGGTCGACCACCGTTGTCACGATCGCCCCGACGTCCACGAGGGACACCTCGGGGCCGCTTCCGACCGTGCGTCGCGCCGAGGCCGCCTCCAGATCGTCGATCAGCCGGACCAGCCGCTCACCGTTGCGCCGGACTCGTTCGATGATCCGCGTGAGCTGCGCGGGATCGCTCCCGTCGCCGAGCAGTTCCAGATAGCCCTGGATCACCGTGATCGGTGTGCGCACCTCGTGCGCCATTTCGGAGAGGAACTCCCCTTCGCGCGTACGGGCGGCGGCGAGCCGACGTTGCAGATCGGTGGCCGCGGCGCGCGCACGTCGCAAGGTCAACTGCCCGACGGTGAGTTCGCCGAGCATGGTCAGGCCGTCCCGCTGGTCGGCGGAGAGTTCCCGCGGCCTGGGGTCCATGACAGAGAGCGCGCCGAGCGCGTAGCCGTCCGGGTCGATGAGCGGCACCCCCGCATAGAACCGGATGTTCGGGTCGCCGGTGACCTGCGGGTTCTCCCGGAACCTCGGATCCGCCGTGGCGTCGGGCACGACCAGCACCTGGCGGTGGGCGAGGGTGTGCGCGCAGAAGGAGATGTCCCGCGGGGCGCGCGAGAACTCCAGGCCGGTCTGACCGAGGAACCGCTGTTCGTGCTCGTAGATCAGGGAGACCGCGGACATCGGGGCGCCGCACAGGACGGACGCTAGCCAGGCGATCCGGTCGAACATCGGCGTGCCCGGGTCGCCGGGCAGGCCGTAGCTCTGCAGGGCAGCAAGACGGGCGCCCTCGTCCGAGGGTATCGGTGCGCTCATCCTCGGCCGCCGATCATCCATGTGTAACGGGGCCTGAGAGCGCCCCGACTCGTGTCCCCGAGCCTTATGAACATCCCGTTACTCCGTCGTGCTTCGGGCAGGCGACGGTTGCAAAACAGGTGCATCCGATTACCCGCGTGAAAGACCGCCGGCAAACCACCCTCTATCAGATGAAATAGACCGCCATTACGCATTTGTAGCGTTACTCTGATCCATATGGCAACAGAAAAGCGGCGTGAGCGGGAGCAAGCGTGACGACGGTACTCATAGCCGAGGACGACGAGGACATCCGTGACCTCGTGGTGTTCAAGCTCGAGCAGGCGGGGTTCACCGTCATCGCCGCCCCGGACGGCACCGCTGCGCTCGCAGCGGCCCAGGCGCAGACGCCCGACCTCGCCGTGATCGACGTGTCGATGCCACAACTGTCCGGACTGGACCTCTGCCGCCTGCTGCGGGCCGATCCCCGGACCGCCGGGACGCTGATCATCATGCTGACCGCGCGCTCGCAGGAGGGCGACGTCGAGGCCGGCTTCTCGGCCGGCGCCGACGACTACATCGTCAAGCCGTTCAGTCCACGCGAACTCACCTCCCGCATCCGCGCGCTGATGCAGCGGCACGGCCGGGAAGAGGCCCGGCGGAGCGAGGCGCTCGGGTGATCCAGTTGGCGTCGGTGACGATCGGCGTCCTGCTCGGCATCTCGACCGCCGCGGCCCTGCTCATCGCCGTACTGCGTGCCGCTCGCGGCCTGCGGCAACGCCGCCGCGCCGAACGCGCCGCCGCCCCGCGGCGGGCCCTGCTGGCGCTCGCCGCCGGCGGCGAGGGCGCGCCGGAGCTGGAAGCCGTGGCGGGCATGCCGGACGACGCCTGGCGCGCCGTGGAACCGACGGCGCTGGACCTGCTGGCCAAGGTACGCGGGGAGGCGCGCGAGAGCCTGGCGGAGGTCTTCGCGCGTCGGGGCGTGGTCGCCCGGGCGCTGCGGGACCTGCGCGACGGCCGTCCGATCACCCAGGCCCGGGCGGCCGAGCTGCTGGGTAGGTTGGGCCGCCGGGAAGCGGTCCCGGCGCTCTGCTCGCTCGTCGCCGACCCCCGCGCGCACAGCCGTCGCGGGACGGTCACCGGTGTTCGGGCCGAGTTGCGCGTGGTGGCGATCCGGGCGCTCGGCCGGCTCGGGGACCCCTCCGCCGTCGCTCCGCTGGTGTCGAGCCTCGGCGGCGCCGATCCCGCGCCCTCCCAGTTGGTGGCGCACGCGCTGATCCAGCTCGGACCCGACGCCGCGCCCGCGCTGATGACCGCGCTGAACGCCCCGCAACCACTGGTCCGGATGACCGTCCTGGACGCGCTCGGCCGGCTCGGCGCGGCCGGCGCCGAGCAGCGCGTCGCCGCGTTGCTCCACGACGACCCATCGCCCTCCGTACGGGAGACCGCGGCCACCGCGCTCGGCCGGTTGGGCACCGGCTCCGCTCTGCGACCACTGCTCGACGCGGCCAACTCCGACGAATCGCTGGCACTGCGCGCGTCGGCGGTGCGCGCCCTCGGGCAGCTCGGGGCGCGCGAGGCGATCGCCCCGCTCACGGCGCTGATCGCCAGTCCGCATTACCGCATCGCCCACGAGGCCGCCGGCGCGCTGCGGCGGCTCGGGTCGGCGGGGCACGCAACGCTGCGGGAGCTGGCCGGCCGATCGGGCACGGACGGGGCGGGCGCGCACGCCCGGGAAGCACTCGGCATGGCCGAGCTGACGGGTCAGCGGTGACCTCCCTCGCCGGCGTGCTGCACACCCTGCTGCGGTCCGCCGACACCGCGGTCCTCGTCTACTTCTTCCTCATCAACACGAGCTACCTGATCCTCGTCGTGCTGGCCGCGACGGAGTTCGTCCGGCACCGGCGGCGGATTCCGTTCGACGGCGCGGAGGAGGCCTACCGGAACCCGTTGACCCCGCCCGCGTCGGTCCTCGTGCCGGCGTACAACGAGGGGCCGGGCGTCGTGGCCGCCGTGCACGCCATGCTCAATCTCTGGTACCCGACGCTCGAGGTCGTGGTCGTCGACGACGGCTCCACCGACGACACGTTCGAGCGGCTTCGCGCGGAGTTCGACCTCGTCGAGGTGCCCCGCGTGCTGCCGACCGACGTTCCGGTGACCGGCCGGGTCCGGTCGGTGCACGTGCCGCGCTCCGGCACGGGCGCGCTGGTCGTCGTCCGCAAGGACAACGGCGGTAAGGCGGACGCCCTCAACGCCGGCATCAACCTGGCCCGGTATCCGCTGATCACGATGGTGGACGCCGACTCGATCCTGGACCCGCGCGCGCTGCTCTCGGTCGCCAAGCCGTTCGCCGACGACCCGCTCCGCGTCGTCGCCTCCGGCGGTGTGGTCCGCGTCGCGAACGGCTGCACCATCCTGGGCGGCCGGGTCGTCGAGGTGCGCATGCCGCGCCGCTGGCTGGAGCGCATCCAGGTGGTCGAATACCTGCGCAGCTTTCTGCTCGGGCGCACCGGGTGGTCGCGGCTCGGCGGGCTGCTCATCATCTCGGGCGCGTTCGGCTTGTTCCGCCGTGACCTGCTGGTGGAGGTCGGCGGGATGGCCGAGGACTGCATCGGCGAGGACGCCGAGCTCGTCGTACGGCTGCACCGGCATCTCCGTGCGCAGCGCCGCGACTACCGCATCGTCTTCGTGGCGGAGCCGGTCTGCTGGAGTGAGGTTCCGGCCACCGCGCGGGTCCTCGGGCGGCAGCGGCGGCGTTGGCACCGCGGCCTCACCGAGATCCTGCGCAAGCACCGCGGCATGATCGGCAACCCGCGGTACGGACGGATCGGGCTCCTCGCGCTCCCCCACTTCCTCCTCTTCGAGTTTCTGGCACCGGTAGTGGAGATCCTCGGTCTGCTGATCGTTCCGGTCGCCCTGACCGTCGAATCGGTGGACCTGGAGTTCGCCTGGCGGTTCATCCTGGTCGCCTACGGCTACGGCACTCTCGTCACGCTCATCGCACTGCTGCTCGAGGAGTCGGTGTTCCACCGGTACAACCGGCCGCGCGACGTCGTCAGCGCGCTGATCGCCGCGCTGCTGGAGAACCTGGGATACCGGCAGCTCACCGCCGTGTGGCGACTGCAGGGCGCCTGGGCGGCGCTGCGGGGCCACCGTCCGGTGTGGGGGGTCATGACGCGGCAGGGCTTCGACAGCCGGTCGCCGGTCGCGCACAGCCAACGGAGTTCCGGCGGCCGACACCGGGTGCGGTGACCCGCCGAGCTCTCCCGCAGCGCCTCCGCGCTGCGGCTCAGGCGGCGAAGGAGACGCCGGAGCGGCCGCGCTTGGCGATGTACATCGCCTCGTCCGCCGACCGGATGACCTCTTCCGGCCCGCGCTGCGGTGCGGCCGCGGCGTCGACCAGCGTGACCCCGATGCTCGGGGTCACCCGCACCGTCCGCCCGGCCACCACGATCGGCTCACCGATGGAGGCGATCAGGCGACGGCCCAGGTCTTCCGCGTTCCAGCGGTCCCCGACCTGCTCCGCCACCACCACGAACTCGTCGCCACCGAGGCGGGCCGCGACGTCGTGACGGCGCACCGACGCCCAGAGCCGCTCGGCGGTCACCCGAAGCACCTCGTCGCCGGCCTCGTGCCCGAGGTCGTCGTTGATCCGCTTGAACCCGTCGAGGTCGAGGAAGAGGACCGCCACCAGCCCGGCGCCGGCCGCGCACCGGTTGAGCACCTGGGCCAGGTGGTCGAGGAGGAAACGTCGGTTGGGGAGCCCGGTGAGCGGGTCGTGCAGCGCGAGTCGCTCCTCGCGGCGCTGCTCGGTGACGTCGCGGTTGATCGCGATGGCACCGGCGAGGTGCCCCAACTGATCGGTCATCGCGGTCATCGAGCAGAGCAACTGGACCTCATCGCCGTCCGCGCGCCGCTGCCGCAGCTCACCGTTCCACACACCGGTCCGGCCGAGTTCGGCGAGCAGGTCGGCGCGGGTGACCGCCTCACCGCCGTTGGCGATGAACTGCGTGGCGAGCAGGGCCTGCGCGTCGCAGCCGAGCGCCTCCGCCGCTGAATACAGGTAGACCCGCTCCGCGGCGCTGTTCCAGTTGACGATCCGGTCCTCGGAGTCCCACGCGATGATCACATCGGAGACCTGGTCGACGAGTTCGGCCTGCCGGCGCATGTCGTCCAGCGCGGCGGTCGAGAAGTGCAACCGGTCGATGGCGACCAGGGTGGCGGCGGCGGTGTCGGCGATCGCGTGCAGGAAGGCGACGTCGCCGTCGGCGTACGTCGGGTTTCCGGCGTCCCGGGTGGCGACGAGCACCCCCCGGACGGACCCGTCACCGCCGAGTGGAACGACCGCCACGGCGCCGAGGCCGTTGGCCGCGTTCCACGGCGCGGCCGCGAGTTCGGGGCCGTCGAGGTGCGCGGTGACCTCGGCCGGTCCGAGAACGGCCGGCACGCCCGCCTCCAGGACGGCGTAGAGCAGGTCCGCTCCCCACGAGTCCTCGATCAGGTCACCGGCGTGCCGCAGCAGGCGTTCGGCCCGCGCGTCGCGGTGGGCGGCGCCGTCGCGCGTCAGCCCGGTGCGCTCCCCGGGCATCGTCAGCCACAGGCTGCATCCGTCGCCGAGCAGGTCGGCGACGGCGCGGACGACGGACTCGGTCACCCGCCGTTGCTCCAGGACCGGGCCGGTCATGGTCCGGGCGATGTCCACGACAGCCTGCAGTCGCCGGGCATCCATCGGCCTCGCCGTCATCCCATTCCTCCATCAGCGGCGACACGGAGCGGGGCCCGACAGCCTGCCGGGCACCCGCGGACCCACCGTCGCCCACAGGTACGTAACGTCATGATCGGCCGATCCGGACTGAACATGAGGCTGCTGAGGATGGATCCTCGGCCGGTTCCCGACTCGGCGTTGGAGGGAATTCCATGCTGACCATCGGCATGCTCGGCGGAATGAGCTGGGAAAGCAGCGCGCAGTACTACCAGCTCGCCAACGAGCTGGTCCGCGCGCGGCTGGGCGGGCTGCATTCCGCCCGATGCCTGCTGCACTCGGTCGACTTCGCGGAGGTGGAACGCCTCCAGGTGGAAGGCCGATGGGAGGAGGCCGGCGCGCTGCTGGCCACGGCCGCCGCGGGGGTGCAGGCCGGCGGGGCGGATCTGCTGCTGCTCTGCACGAACACCATGCACAAGGTCGCCGATCGGGTGCAGGCCGCGATCGGCATCCCGCTGCTGCACATCGCCGACGTGACCGCCGAGGCGGTCCGGGCCGCCGGACTGCGCACGGTGGGACTTCTCGGCACCGCCTTCACGATGGAACAGGACTTCTACCGCGACCGGCTCGCGGGTCACGGGCTCGACGTGCTCACCCCCGAGCCCGACGACCGTTCGCTCGTCCACCGCGTCATCTACGACGAGCTCTGCGTGGGTGTGATAAGCGACCACTCGCGCGCGGCGTACCAGCAGGTGATCGGTCGTCTCGTCACGGCCGGCGCGGAGGGCGTCATTCTCGGCTGCACCGAGATCGAGCTCCTGGTCACCGCGGCCGACAGCCCGGTGCCGCTCTTTCCCACCACCCGCCTGCACGTCGAGGCCGCCGTCGACCGGGCCCTGCGCCGGTAGCCCCGGCGCACCGCGCTCCCCCGTTCCTTCCGGGACGCCGAGCGGGGGGCCGGGGCGGGCGCTCAACGGCGATCAGCCGACGTTGCTGGGTCCCAGCACGGTCTTGAGGTCGGCCATCAGCGCGGTGGTGGACGCCACCCGGACGGCGTTGAGTCGCAGCAGGGTCGTCCGGCTGCCGTTGAGGAGCTTCACGTGCACCTCGGAGTCGCCGGGGTGCCGGGTGAGGACCTCTTTGAGGCTGTCGACCAGCGGCGGGGTGCACCGGGTGATCGGCACGGTGAGGGTCACCGGCTTCGTGGTGCCGGGTTCGGTGATTTCCGGCATGGACATGTCCATCGCCATGATCCGGGGGGTGTCGTCGCGGCGGTCGATCCGCCCCTTGACGATCACGATCGCGTCTTCGGCGATGTACTGGCCGACCAACTCGTACGTATTCGGGAAGAAGAGCGTCTCGACGCCGCCGGCGAGGTCCTCCAGGGTGGCGGACGCCCAGGCCCGCCCCTGCTTCGTGACCCGCCGCTGGACGCCGGAGAGGATGCCGGCGAGCGTGACGACGGCGCCGTCGGGCACGGCGCCGTCCTCCGAGAGCGCGGCGATGGTGGTGTCCGCGGCCGACGAGAGCACGTGTTCGAGGCCGAAGAGCGGGTGGTCGGAGACGTAGAGGCCGAGCATCTCGCGCTCGAACGCGAGCCGGTCGCGCTTCTCCCACTCGGCCGTGCCGATGGTCGGCATGACCAGCGTGCTGCCCCCACCGTTGCCGTCACCGAAGCCCGCACCGAAGAGGTCGTACTGGCCCACGGCCTCGTTGCGCTTGACGTCGGCGTACGCGTCGATGGCCTCGGCGTGCACGGCGAGCAGCCCCTTGCGGGTGTGGCCCATGGAATCGAACGCCCCGGCCTTGATCAGGGATTCGATCGTCTTCTTGTTGCAGGCCACGGCGTCCACTTTGGCGAGAAAGTCGTAGAAGTCGCCGTAGTCGCCCTTTTCCTTGCGGCACCGCATGATCGCGTCGACGACGTTGTTGCCGACGTTGCGCACGGCGGCCAGGCCGAACCGGATGTCGTTGCCGACCGGGGTGAAGGGCCCGGCCGAGGTGTTGACGTCCGGGGGCAGGACGCTGATCCCCATGCGCCGGCACTCGGCCAGGTACAGGGCCATCTTGTCCTTGTCGTCACCGACCGAGGTAAGCAGACCGGCCATGTATTCGGCCGGGTAGTTGGCCTTGAGGTAGCCGGTCCAGTAGGAGACCAGGCCGTAGCCGGCGGTGTGCGCCTTGTTGAAGGCGTAGTCGGCGAACGGGACGAGGATGTCCCAGAGCTTCTTGATGGCCTCATCGGAGTAGCCGTTGGCCCGCATGCCGTCGCGGAACGGGATGTACTCCTTGTCGAGGACCTCCTTCTTCTTCTTACCCATCGCGCGGCGCAGCAGGTCGGCCTGGCCCAGGCTGTAGCCGGCGAGCTTCTGTGCCGCGCGCTGCACCTGCTCCTGGTAGACGATCAGTCCGTACGTCGGCCCCAGAATCTCGGAAAGGGGCTCCTCCAGCTCCGGGTGGATCGGGATGATCTCCTGCTGGCCGTTCTTGCGGAGCGCGTAGTTGGTGTGCGAGTTCGCGCCCATCGGGCCGGGGCGGTAGAGCGCGAGCACCGCGGAGATGTCTTCGAAGTTGTCCGGCTTCATCAGGCGGAGCAGCGAGCGCATGGGGCCGCCGTCGAGCTGGAAGACGCCGAGGGTGTCACCGCGGGAGAGCAGATCGTACGTGGGCTTGTCGTCCAGCGGCAGCGCCAGCAGGTCGACCTTGAGCCCGTGGTTGATCTCGATGTTCTTGAGCGCGTCGTCGATGATCGTCAGGTTGCGCAGGCCGAGGAAGTCCATCTTCAGCAGCCCGAGCGACTCGCAGGTCGGATAGTCGAACTGCGTGATGATCGCCCCGTCGGCGTCGCGGCGCATCAGCGGGATGTGGTCGATGATCGGCTCGGCGGACATGATGACGCCGGCGGCGTGCACCCCGGTCTGCCGGATCAGCCCCTCGATCCCGCGCGCGGTGTCGATGACCTTCTTGACGTCGGGGTCGGACTCGTAGAGGCCGCGGATCTCGTTGGCCTCGGAGTACCGCGGGTGCGACGAGTCGAAGATCCCGGTGAGCGGGATGTCCTTGCCCATCACCGCCGGCGGCATCGCCTTGGTGATCCGGTCCCCCACCGCGTACGGGAAGCCGAGGACGCGGGCGGAGTCCTTGATCGCGGCCTTCGCCTTGATCGTGCCGAAGGTCGCGATCTGGGCGACCTTGTCCTCGCCCCACTTCTGCGTGACGTAGCGGATGACGTCACCGCGCCGACGCTCGTCGAAGTCGATGTCGACATCCGGCATCGACACACGCTCGGGGTTGAGGAACCGCTCGAAGATCAGACCGTGCGGGAGCGGATCGAGGTCGGTGATGCCCAGCGCGTACGCGACGAGCGAGCCGGCGGCGGATCCACGGCCCGGACCGACCGCGATGCCCTGGCTCTTGGCCCACTGGATGAAGTCGGCGACCACGAGGAAGTACGACGGGAAGCCCATCTGGAGGATGACGCCGAGCTCGTACTCCGCCTGCGTGACGTGGGTCTCCGGCACCCCGTTCGGGAACCGGCGGGCCAATCCGGCGAACGTCTCCTTGCGGAACCAGCTCTCCTCGGTCTCCCCCTCGGGCACCGGGAAGCGGGGCATCAGGTTGCGGAAGGTGAACATCCCGGTGGTGTCGACCTTCTCCGCGATCAGCAGCGTGTTGCGACACCCCTCCAGCCAGATGTCCGAGTTGTCCACGGCGCGCATCTGGTCGGCCGACTTGACGAAGTAGCCGGCGCCGTCGAAGCGGAAGCGGTTGGGGTCGGAGACGTTGCTGCCGGTCTGCACGCAGAGCAGCACGTCGTGCGCCTCGGCTTGCGCCTCGTGCGTGTAGTGGGAGTCGTTGGTGACCACGGGCGGGATGCTCAGGCGACGTCCGATTTCCACCAGGTCGTCGCGGACCCGCCGCTCGATGTCGAGCCCGTGGTCCATCAGCTCCAGAAAATAGTGCTCTTTGCCGAAAATGTCCTGGTACGCGGCGGCGGTCTTGAGCGCCTCGTCGAACTGCCCGAGCCGCAGCCGGGTCTGCACCGCGCCGGACGGACAGCCGGTCGTCGCCATGATCCCGTCGGAGTACTGCGCGATCAACTCCATGTCCATGCGCGGCCACTTCACGTAGTGGCCCTCCATGGAGGCGCGCGAGTTGAGCGCGAAGAGGTTCTTCAGCCCGACCGCGTTGCGGGCCCACATGGTCATGTGGGTGATCGCGCCGTTTCCGGAGATGTCGTCGCGCTTCTGCTCCGGCCGGCCCCACTTCACCCGCTGCTTGTGGAAGCGCGACTCGGGCGCCACGTACGCCTCGACGCCGAGCAGCGGCGTGATCTCGGCGGCCATGGCCTGCTTGTAGAAGTCGTACGCGCCGTGCATGTTGCCGTGGTCGGTGATCGCCACCGCCGGCATGCCGAGCCGCTTGGCCTCGGCGAACAGGTCCTTCAGCCGCGCGGCGCCGTCAAGCATGGAGTACTCGGTATGGACGTGCAGGTGCACGAACGAGTCACCCATGGCGACGATCACCCCTTTTTGATCATGTGTTCCGGCGGCGGAGGTCCAGCCTATCGGCGTTACCGCCGGTCGCCGACGACCGACTCACGAGGCAACCATCACCCGGTCGATCCAGCGCCGCGGCCGGGCGTACGCGCGGGCGACCGGGTCGAGCCCGAACAACGCGGCCATGATCGTGAACCAGCCCGCGGTCATGACGACCATCACAGCGACCGCCGTGGCCCGCAGTCCGCCGCCCACGCCGGCCGGGAGCAGCGCGCTGAAGAGGCTGCCGAAGAAAACGGCGGCCTTGGGGTCGCGATCACCTGGGCGGCGCAGGACATCTACCGGGAGGTTCGCGAATCCCGCCGCGACCTTTCGCTCCTCACAGACCAGGAGGAGGCGCTGCAGCGGTCCCGGAAGGGCCTGGCGGCCCACGCGGTGGAGGTGACGTTCGAAGATGATCACGGACTGTGGCTACGGGACGGGAGGAACGGACGGTTGCAGGAACTACAGCCGCGTCTGACGAAGGTGCCGCGGACGCCGCCGATCAGGGCTGGGAACTCGTCCGGCAGCACCAGCGCGGTTGATCACGGCTCGATCAGCTCGGTGCGGAGTTCGTGGCTGCCGTCCGCGAGCGGCGCCTCGTAGTAGAGGCGGTAGCCACCGCGCGGCAGCGCAAGGACATCGAGATAGCGCACGGCGGCGGCGGGCACATCCGCCGTCGCCACGAGCTGCCCGCGCGGACCGACCCGGCGGGCCAGCCCCGTACGCTCGGCGAAGTTCTCCGCCGCGCTGGCCCGACCGTCATAGCTGGCCCGGCCGTCCGGCAGCACCGCCGTCACCCGCGCGCCGCGGGCGTCCCAGCGTCCGGGGCGACCGACGAGTGCCGGACCGTGCCACTGCCAGTCGAGGCCGTCGTCGCTCGTCGCGTACGCCGTGGTCATGCGATCCTCCGCACCCCGCTCGTCGAGGGGATGGCAGCAGATCCAGGCATGCCAGCGTCCGTCGAAGCGACGGATCACCGGGTCCTTCACCGCCGTACGCGCGTCGCCCGGGAAGACCACCCGGGACTCGGTATCGGCCAGCCCGGCCGGATCGTCCGCCTCGAGCGCCTCGATCCACCAGTGCTTGCTCTCCGGCCAGTCGCCGCTCGCGCAGCAGACGTAGAGCCGCCAGCGCCCCGTCCCGGTCCGCACCAGCGCGGGGCGTTGCAGCGAGAATGCACCGAAGCGCGCCCTGTCCAGCGTGGCGACGGTGCGGAGCCGCTCGCCGTCGGATGACCGGGCGACGACCGTCCTGGCGATCCCGTCAGCGGTCACCCGGACCCGGTAGGCGACGACAACGTTCCCGTCCGCGTCCAGCGTGGCGCTCGGCGCCCCCGCCCAACTCTCCGGGCCGGCGCCCGGCGCGGGGACCGCGACCGCGACGCGGCCCGCGCCGGGTAGCGGAAACCTGCTCATCGGGTCACCTTAACCAGTACGCGGGCTGACATCCATGGATCGGTCTGTGGCCCGCTCCGCCCGGGGGGCGACCGCGCAGACCCGCTCGCCGATGCCCATCCCGCTGCTCGCGCAGACCGTGAACGGGGCGTGCGGACCGGCTTCGTGGAGGTGAACGCGGCGGCTGCTCGCGCAGACGGCTCAGCTCGACAGGTTGCGGCGAACAGGTTTGACGGGCAGCGGGTGGTCTCGCACCGTGGATGTCCGACGCCGCCGTCCGTCCCCCTTGGACGGCGGCGTCAGACACGGGAAGGCCGGACACAACGGCGGCTCGGGCCCCGAATCGCGCCGCCGACTCCCGTATACATGCACCCGGCCTCGACGAATCCCATCGGCGTTTTCGTCCGCGCTGTAAGGGATTTGGAAAGGTGAACTGCGTCAGCGCCAGATGTCGTACTGGTAGAGGTTGTAGGTCTTCATGATGCCGGTCATCTTCGTGTAGTAGGCGGGATCCGTGGCGTAGCCGGCCTTCCAGATGCTGTAGATGAACTTGTTCGCATCGCGGTTGACGTTGAAGGAGGCGGCGTACCGGCTGTTGGCCTTGAGGAAGCTGCCGTGGTCGCGGTAGGAGTCCGTCATCGAGGAGTACGTCCGGAAGGTGGCCGAGGTGGTGAAGCACTTCCCGGCCTTGTCGCACTCGGTCGTCCGGTACGTGCGGCAACCGGCGGCGATCGGACCCGGGGTGCCGAAACACTTGATGCCGAAGTAGTTGCGGTCGTTGGCGGAGAGCTTGCTCCTCCCCCAACCCGACTCCAGGATCGCCTGCCCGATCGTGACGGAGGCCGGCACCCCGAATTCCCGCCACCCACGCTGCGCTCCCGGCACGGAAGCCGCGATGAACTGCGCATTGGTCATGGTGGGCGCGGGTGCGTCCGCGCACACCGCGAACGAGCCGGATACGACGTACGCATGGGAGACGAAACGGCCGTCGCTCAGCCGGTCCCACATCGAGCTCCCGCGCACGTCGCCCTTGATGTAGTCCCCCTCGATCTGGCAGGAGACCTTGATCGGGGCATTGTCGGCGAATGTCCCGACCACGTTCGAGGCCGTGCTCGGACCGCTCCGCACGTTCACCGAGCCGGCCACCTTGATCTTGGCATTGGTGCCCGCGGGTGAAGGAGCGGGAGCCGGCGCCGGTTTCGGCTTCGGTTTCGGCTTGGGCGGCGGCGGGCACCGGCGGATCGCCCCGGACACCACGTACGCGTGCGAGACGTAGCGGCCGTTCGTCAGCCGGTTCCACAGCGTCGTGCGGCGCACATCGCCCTTGACGGACTGGCCGACGACCTGGCAGTCGATGCTGATCCTGGCCTTGTTGCGCAGCTTGCCGACAACCTTGGAGCTGGTGGTGGCAGCGCTGCGCACGTTCAGGCTGCCGCTGACTTTGATCGTGCCGCCCACGGCGGCCTGCGCCGGGGACGGTGCGACGACCGTGCCGACGGTGACCGCGCAGATGGCCACCATCGGCCCGATGATCCAGCGTCGTGCGATGTGATGCATGGTGAGAGACCCCTCGGACGGCGATGTCAAGCAACACCATCGGCGCGGATCGGTCCCGGTCCAGGATCTGGCCAGTTGCGGATCAGTTGCGGGGCCGGCCGCGCGGCGCTCATGCGGAGCCGCGGACCCACAGGGCGGCGGACCCACAGAGCCGCGGAGGGCGGAGACGGAGATGGCTCAGGCGGTAGCGGCGCGGATCCGGTGCAGGATCACGCGCGCGGCGCGGGCGACCGTGACACGGTCGTAGAGCAGCCGGTACTCGTAGCCGCCGGCCGGCCGCCCGGGCAGCCGCTCCTGCGCGACCAGCATGGCCGCGTAGTGCGGTCCGATCAGGATGACCGAGAGCTCGTCCTGGAGTGGATCGTCGCCCGCCATGGCCGCCAGCCGAACTCCGGCTATGCGCTGGTGGGGCGGCCGGCGTACCAGCACGCCCGCATAGCTGGCGCCGGCGGCGACGGACTCCAGGGCGGTCAGCGGCGCGCCGGAGAGGAGCTTGTTGCCGGGGAGACAGGCCAGGAACATGATCGGGTCCGGGTCGGCGGTGACCCTCCGCTCCAGGTGCGCAGCGAGGGCCGTGAGGACCGCCTCGCTGGCCGGCAACGCCCGATCGGCGCCGGCCGCCAGCCGGAACGGGGTTTCGGCGAACTTCGGCGGGGGCAGCGGCTCGATCAGCCGGACCGGATTGGTCGGCGACGTGGAGGTGGTCGGCAGCGCGCCGGGCGCGCCGAAGAGATAACCCTGACCGAGTACGGCGCCGAGGCCGCGCGCGGTCCGCAGGTGGCCTTCGGTCTCGATGCCGACCGCCATGATGGACGCGTTCGTCCGCTCGGCGTGCGCGGTGACGGCATTCATCACCTGGGCCGCGTTCGGATGGGTGTCCTTGTGTACGAGCGAGACGTCGATCTTCGCCACGTCGGGGCGGGCGAACGGCATCAGCGCCAGGGCCTTCGTGTCGACCCCGATGCTGTCCAGCGAGACGCCCCAGCCCGAGGCGCGGGCCTTGTCGATGCTCGCCACGGTCGAGTGCGGGTCGACCATCAGCGCGTGCTCGGAAAACTCCAGGAAGACCTTGAACCGGCGGTGGGCGGCCACCAGCGCGTGCGCCAGGTCGTCCGGCAGGGGTCGGCCGAGGGTGGTCGGGTCCACGTTGATGAACAGCGACATCTCCGGCGGCAGTCCGATGTTCACCGCGGTGGTGAAGGCGGCGGCGACGGCCACGAGGTCGAGTTCCCAGGTGAGCCCGACCGCCTCGGCGGCCGCGAACATCTGGGTGGGCGTTTCGAACGGGGTCCCCGCCGGTCCCCGGGCGAATGCCTCGTAGCCGACCACTTCCCGTGTCTCGAGGTGCACGATCGGTTGGAACTGGCTCGTGACCATCCGGCCCCGAACCAGTTCCTCGATCGTCAGTTTCGCCCCGTCGTCCTCACCCGGCGTGAAGCGGCGCTGAAAAAGTACGACCACGTCACGCCCCTTCTCATGATGTTGTTCCGCTCGATCAGCCGGCCAGCGCCAGCGAGAACCGACCACCGCCGTACCGCGCCACCTCCACCCGCAGGTCCACCCGGCGCCCGAGCGCGAGCAGGTGGGCGCTGGCGTCGGCGGGCAGTGCCCCGCCGTTCAGGAAGACCTGATGCAGCTTCGAGCGGGGCGTGCCCTCCTCCCGGTTGAGCAACCCGGTCAGGATGTTGCACAACTCGGTGACGTTCTCCGCCAGCACCGGGGAGAGTTCCTTCTCCTCGATGCAGTCCTGCGCACCGCCGGGCGGCAGAAGCCCGAGTGCGGCGCCGGCGTACGCGGCCAGCGACAGTTCGAGCCCGAGCACGGCGGAGAGCCGGGACGTGCTGTCGACGTACAGCGCGACCACGGTGGTGGGGAGGTCCTTGGCGACCACGGGATCTGCGGGGCTGACCGTGACCTCCCGACCCAGGAGGTCTTCCAGCATGTTGCGAATTGCCAGCGGGGCAGGGAGATTTTGTGGCATGGTCCTTTTTATCCGATAATCGGGGTGAATACCTCGGCAAAACGCTCAGCCGTGAACGGTTTGATGATGAAGAAAAGCGCGCCCGCCGCCTCGGCCTGCTCCTGCATCTCCTGCGTGCATTCGGAGGTCACGAAGCCGAACTTCACCTCATTACCGCCGGCGCGCAACGCCCGGAGCACCTCTACGCCGGTCATCTCCGGCATGTTCCAGTCCGAGATGACGAGGTCCGGCTTCTCCTCGGCGACCTTGTCGAACGCCTGCCGCCCATCGGCCGCCTCAACCAGGTCGTGCCCGTCGAATCCCGCCTGCCGCAACGTACGTGTGACGATTTGCCGCATTACTCGGCTATCGTCCGCAATCAGGATCTTCATGCCCCCGATTCCTCCGTGAGCTCACTCTGGCTCTGCCACAAACTGATCGCGACAACCTCGCCCGACCAGAGACCGGCCAACTCGCAGATCTGCTCGGCCGCCGGCCAGTGGTTGGCGCGCGCGGGCGCGCTCACCACGTGCGGCAGCGACACGAAGCACCCGGCCGGCAGCATGCTCTTGACGTTGCCGCCGACGATGTTCGCCAGCTCGCCGAGCACGTCGATCAGGTCGGCCTCGGTCACCTCGTCCGGCTCCATGGCCAGGAAGGCCCCGGCGGCCAGCTTGGCCGCGGCGGTGGAACAGGCGACGACGACATGGCCATGCCAGGATCCGGTGATGGAGACCGAGGCGTGGATGTCGCTCTTGTCGCCGGCGATCTCCGCCACAATCAGCGGGTTGACGCCCTCCGGGTCCAGATAGGACGACCAGACCTGGTCGACGATCTCGTTCAGGTCCGTAACGGTGGGTACGTACTGCGCACTCATAAACTCGCTCCGCTTGGTACGAGGCCCAGCAGGGCCAATTTCTCGACCATGGCACCCGACGTGAACGGCTTGATCACGTATTCGTGGGCTCCGGCCGCGAGCGCCCGTACGATCTGGCTCTGCTCGCTTTCGGTGGTGACCATGACCAGCGTCATTTCCCGCAGCGCCGGGTCGTCACGGGCTGCCGTGACGAACTCCAGGCCGTTCATGTTCGGCATGTTCCAGTCGATCAGCGCCAGATCCGGCTTCTGGTCCATGCCCGCGAGGACGGCAAGCGCCGCCTGCCCGTCCTCCGCCTCAACCGCTTCGAAGCCGAGCTGGCCGAGGATCCGGCGCAGGATCAACCGCATCGCCCGGGAATCGTCGATCACGATGGCGTGCACCGGACATCACCCCTTTCCCGCGATGCCGGCCGGCACCGCCGCTCTGAGTCGGTACGCCGAGGTCCGTCCGGCAACGACCCGCTCGTAGTTGTCATCCACACCGATCGTGGTCTCGGCCGCGCCGAGGAAGAGGTACCCGTCCGGCCGCAGCAATCGACTCACGCTCTGCAGCACCGACCGCTTGGTCTCGACGTCGAAGTAGATCAGTACGTTCCGAAGGAAGATCACGTCGAACGGCGGCAGCGCCGGCAGCGGCGCGGTGAGGTTCAACCGCTGGAAGGTCACGGTCCGGCGCAATGCCGGCATCACCCGCCAGTGCGCGCCGACCCGCTCGAAGTTGTGCACCAACTTCTGCACGGGCAGACCGCGGTTCACCTCCACCTGGCTGAACTCGCCGCGATCGGCCCGCTCGATCATCTCCCCCGAGATGTCGGTACCGAAGATCTCGTACGTCCACCCCGCCGGCAGCGTCTCGCGCAGCGCGATGGCCAGGCTGTACGGCTCCTGCCCGCTGGAGCAGGCCGCCGACCAGACGCGGAGATGGCGGTTGGCCGCCCGCGCCCCGATCAGCTCGGGCAGGACGTGGCCGGTCAGCGCGGTGAACGGATCCTGGTCGCGGAACCACGACGTCTCGTTGGTGGTGAGCGCATCCACGATCCGGCGCTGAGCCACCGGGTCCGGATGCCGTTGGATGTCGGCGAGGAACTCGGCGACGCTCGCGGCGCCGATCTGCCTGGCGACCGGGATGAGCCTGGCCTCGACCAGGTACTCCTTTCCTGGTCCCAGGACAATTGCGGACTCGCGGCGTACCAGTGCGGAGACGAACGCGAAATCCGTAGCGGACAGAGTCATCGGGTCACCACCTTCGGCCGGGCCTGTCGCCCAGCGGTCATACGGGTATTGAGGTATGTGCCGATCTCCGCGAGCGGCAGCACGGTGTGCGCGAGTCCGGCCTCGACGACGGCGCCGGGCATGCCCCACACCACCGAGCTCGCCTCGTCCTGAGCGATCACCTCGGCGCCCGCGGCGTGCAGCGTCTCGCAGCCGCGACGACCGTCATGACCCATCCCGGTCAGGATCAGCGCGAGCGACGACGCGCCGTACACGCGGTTCACGGACCGGAAGAGCACGTCGACGGCCGGGCGGCACGAGTTCTCCGGCGGCGCGTCGGTCAGCCGGGTGACACGGCTGGTTCCCCGTTGCGTCACCTCGAGGTGGCGGTCACCGGGGGCGATGTAGACGACGCCCGGGTTGATCGGCATGTCGTCCTCGGCTTCTACGACGCGCAGCCCGGCCATCCGGTTGAGCCGCTCGGCGAACATCCGGGTGAAGACCGGCGGCATGTGCTGGACGACCACCACCGGCACGTCCAGGTCTGCCGGCAGGGCGCCGATCACCTTGGCCAGGGCGTCGGGGCCACCGGTCGAGGCGCCGATGGTGATGACGTCGATGCGGTTCCGTGGCGGTGTGGTGCGTACCGGTCGTGTTACGGGTCCCGCGGTCGGCCGCGCCGCGGGCGACGTGAACGGGGTCCGGGTCCGGGTCGGCGGCGCCGACCGACCGCCGCGACCGGCCAGGGCCCGCATCCGCGGCACCAACTGCTCACGAACCGCCTGGATCGACGCGGCCACGCTGCCGACGTTCGCCGGCTTGGTCACGTAGTCCGTCGCGCCCGCCGCGAGGGCGTCCAGAGTGGCCGCGGCCCCGGCCGAGCTGAGGGTGCTGAACATGATGATCGGCAGCATGCGGTGTGACCTACGCAGCGCCCGCACGGCGCTGATGCCGTCCATCTCCGGCATTTCGATGTCCATCGTCACCACGTCGGGTGTGAGCTGGTCCACCTTCGCCAGGGCGATCCGCCCGTTGGCAGCCGTCCCGACGACCCGGATATCGGGTAGCCCGGTCAGGGCGTCCACGATCAGGCGACGGACGACGACCGAGTCGTCTACCACCAGAACTGAGATCACTTCGGTCGCCTTCCTGGACCCGGGACGAAACGGGCGGCTGCCCGGTGTCGCGCACTCCCTATCGCCCGGATCGGAGCGGACCTGAGGAGTGCGGGCGAACCGGTCATTTCTGGTTGTCAGAAGGGCCGATCAGTTGAGCCATGCCGGCCCGAGCGCCCCGATCACGGGTGCCAGGAGCCGGTGTGCGGTCGCCTCGTCCAGCAGGTCGCGGACGACCAACGCCTGGACCGCGCCGCTGAGCAGGTTCCACACGCCACCGGCCCGATCGGCCAGCGGAATGGCCGAGGTATCCATCGCCTGCACCAGCAGCAGCTGCGCGGCGGCCGCGGTGCGCACACGGTCGGAGAGGTACGCCCCCCACGACGCGGAGTGCACCGCCGTCGCCCACCCGGTGCGCTGTTCGCGCGCCTCGTTGGCCGAGCGCGCCAGTCGGCGGGCCTCGGCTTCACGCAGCGTGCGGAGCCGGTCAAGGAGCCGGGAGATGGTGTAGTGGTGGGGACCGAGATCGACCGGGCGGCCGACCGGAAGCTTCCGCGTCGCGGCGACCCATCCGGCGGCGAGTCCGCGCCGGGTGGTGTCCGCGAGGACGTCGCGCAGATAACTGGCGACGGTCGCGTCACAGAGCAGCGAGGTGGCCCGCTCGGCGATCAGGTCCTGCCGTGCCGCGCGCCCCTGCCCCGTCCAGGTCCAGGACATCACGTCGTAGCGCACGCAGCGCAGCAGCGAGTCCATCGACCCGATCGGCGCGCGTTCGACGAGCGCGAGCGACCCGGCCGGGTCGTCGGAATCGGCGACCCCCCGCAGCGTCGGCATGCGCAGCGCCGCCTCGTCCACCGCGACCCACAGCGGGGCGCGGATGCCCTCGTCCGGGAGTTGGCCGGCGAGCACCGGCAGGTCCTCCTGGGTCAGGCAGAGCGCGCGCAGCAGCACCTCGGCGGTGGCCGAGCCGCCACCGAGTCGCGTGAGGTCGAAGCCTAGAACGGGTGCGCTGACGAGGCTGTACACGAGATCACGTCCACGACGGACATCCTCTCTCCGCCGGACACCTCTGCGCCGGTGGACCACCGATTGTCGCGGTGGTCCACCGGCGCAGGGGTTTTTCCGGTCCGGTGGGGCTCAGGCCGGCGGTTCACCGCACGACCAGCCATGGTTTGTGACGTCGTTCCGCCCGGTCAGCTCGCGACCCGGTAGGTGTCGACCGCGTTACGGACGTCGAGTGCGAGCATCAGCCGGCCATCAAGCTTGAACGTGCCCACGACCAGGTCGCGGGTCGGGCCGCTGAGGGTGTCCGGCGGCGGCTCGAAGGCCGACTCCTCGAGGTCGATGACCTCGCCGATCCGGTCCACCAGCAGGCTGACCGGCTCGTCGTCACCGCGCAGGATCACGTTCATCACCGGGCCGTCGAGGACCTGCCGGTCCAGCCCCAGCTGGACCCGCAGGTCGACGGCCGCGATGACCTGGCCGCGGAGGTTGAACAGCCCGCCGACCGCGGACGGCGCGAGCGGCACCGAGGTGTACTCGTGGAACGAGAGCACCTCCTGTACGGCTTCCACCTCGACCCCGAAGAGCTGGTCGGCCACTTCGAACGTGGCGTACTGACGGCTGGACATCTCAGGCCTCCACCAACATCGGGTCGGGCAGCTCGGTGTAGAAGTTGGGGTCCGCGGCGAGGATCGCCCGGCGCACGTCGAGCAGCTCGGTCACGCGCTGCTGGACGACCGCCGTGCCGAGCAGACCGTCGTCGTCCACCTCGCGGCGAACGGTCACGGTGTCCTCGACGATGTCGACGATCTTGTCGACGACGAGGGCGACGCTGCGGCCGCGCTCCGTGTAGACCACCACCGAGATCCGCTCCTCGTCCAGCTCGGTCATCACGCCGAGCAGGTGCGACAGGCGCGCCAGCGGAAGGATCTGGTCGCGGTACTGGACGACCTCACGCATGCCGGCCCGCTCGATGCGGTCGACTGCGAACTCCTCCAGTCGCGTGACGGTGTCCAGCGGGATCGCGACCCGGCGGTCCCCGACGCCGGCGATGAGCAGCCGGTCGACGGGGCCGGCCTTGGCCGCCGCTTCGAGTGCGGTGGCCGCCGCCTGCCGCTCCGTCGAGGCCACAGCCAGGTGCGACCGGCGGGCCAGCGACGACACGTCGAGGATCAGCGCGACCTTGCCGTCACCGAGAATGGTCGCCCCGGCGTACAGCCCGATGTCCTTGAACCGGGCGGTCAGCGCCTTGACGACGACCTCTTCGGTGTTGAGGACGCGGTCGACGACCATGCCGAACCGGCGGCCGTCGGCCTGCAGGACGATCACGTACGCGCCCTGGTCGCCGCCGACCGGCAGGTCGAGGGCGCGGTCGAGGCGGACGAGCGGCAGCAACTTGCCGCGCAGCCGGTAGACCGGAGCGCCCGAGGCGTACTCGATCTTGGTGTTCTGTCCGTCGATGAAGACGAGCTCGTGGACCGCGACCTGGGGTACGACGTACCGCTCGCCGGCACACTCCACGGTCAACGCCTGGATGATCGCCAGGGTGAGCGGGATGGTCAGCCGCAGGGTCGTGCCGACGCCCGGCGTCGAGTCCACGTCGACGGCGCCACCGATGCGCTCGATGTTCGTCTTGACGACGTCCATCCCGACGCCACGTCCGGAGACGTTGGTGACCGTCTTCGCGGTCGAGAAACCGGGCTGGAAGATCAGCATCATGATCTCGCGCGGGTCCATCGTGGCGAGCTGCTCGGGCCGCATCAGCCCGCGCTCGATCGCGGTACGCGCGACGCGCTCCACGTTGATGCCGCAACCGTCGTCGGCGACCTCGACCGTGACGTGCCCACCTTCGTGGTACGCCCGCAGCGTCAGGGTGCCCTCCGGGTCCTTGCCGGCCGCGATCCGCTCCTCGGACGTCTCGACGCCGTGGTCGACGGCGTTGCGGACCAGGTGGGTCAGCGGGTCCTTGACCGCCTCGAGCAGGCTCCGGTCGAGCTCGGTCTCCTTGCCCTCCTGGACCAGCTTCACCTGCTTGCCGCAGGCCTGCGCGAGGTCGCGGACGACGCGGGGCAGCTTGGACCAGAGGTGCTCGATGGGCTGCATCCGGGTCTTCATGATGCCCTCTTGCAGCTCACTGGTGATCAGGTTGAGCCGCTGGGTGGTACGCATCAGCGTCGGGTCGGCAGCCTCGGCGACACCCCGGACGAGCTGGTTGCGGGCAAGGACAAGCTCGCCGACCAGGTTCATCAGGTTGTCGAGCAGGTCGACGTCGACCCGGATCGCGCTGTCGGCGACGCTGCGCTTGTTCTGCGCCTGAAGCGCCTCGCCCACCGCGGCCGGAGCCGCCTTGCCCTCTTCGAGCAGGATGGTGCCGAGCTTGCGCTCGTCGCCCTCGACCTGGCGTTGCACCGCCCACGTGACGTCGGAGGGCGAGGTCGCACCGCTGTCGACCAGCAGCTCCCCGATGGGGCGCCGGCCGGACTTGTCGTCGTGCACGTCCCGCACCGGCGTCGCCGGCGCGTCGAGAGAGACCGGCGACTTCGCCGCGTCGGACGCGAACGGCTCGGGCGCCGACACGGCGACCGCTACATCGGCCTGCGGCTCGTCGGCCGCGGACTGCGCGGCGTCCGACATCTGCCGGTGCACACTCGCGATGACGGCCTCGACGTCCACGTCGCCCTCGGCGCCGCTCTCCTCGATGGTGGCGAGCAGCGCGCGGACCCCGTCGAGCATCGCCAGCAGAGTGGTGATGGTCTCCGGAGTGACCGGCTGCACGCCGTCGCGCAACCGGGAGAGCAGTGACTCACCGGCGTGCGTGAGGGTCTCCAGCCTGGAGAATGCCAGGAAACCGCTGGTCCCCTTGATCGTATGGATCGTCCGGAAAATACGTGAGATCAGCTCACGTGATCCGGGTTCCTGCTCGAGCGCCACCAGATCGCGATCCAGTTGATCGAGATTCTCGTGGCTCTCCATAAGGAACTCGTGGACGATCTCCCCCAGCTCTTCCACTGGCTACCTCCCTGCCTTCATCCACTGATCTCATCGGCCCATGCGCGCCTGACCTGAGGAAAGCCAGCCGGGACATCGACTGAAGACCAGCAGCCGTGGAGGTGCCTCAGGCGTGGGACGGGAGGCGGAGCTGCGGCGCCAACTGGCGGACGTACCGCCAGCGGCCGACCTGCGCGGCGTAGCGGGCGTCGCTGGCGGCGACGAGTGGGACGCCGGCGGCCGAGAACATCTGCGCCATCCGGGCGGAGGGGCGTCGCCACGCCTCGCTGACCTCGACGGTCGTGTTGGTGACCCGACACCCCTCCACGCATTCGCGCAGCAGGGACTCGTCGATGTCGCCGTCGTCGATGCCGAGTTCGGCCAGCAGGCTCAGCGGCCGGGCCAGCTGGGTCGGGGCGTACCGGCTGGCCCGCTCCACACCCAGGATCGTGGCGGACACCACGAGCTCGACCGCGTCGGCGGCCCGCAGGGCGCCCGAGGCGAGCAGCGCCCGCGCGTCGGGCAAGCCGACGAGACGGCTGCCGATCGGCAGCCGGGACACCGCCACGGTGACGGCGTCCAGGCCGCCCAGGTCCGCGGGGAACGCCAACCAACCGTCGGCGCGGATCACCTCGATCTCCGCCGAGATCCGCAGATCCATCTCGGTGCGGCGCTGCGCCCGCAGCACCGACTCGCGGTACGCGGGCAGCCAGGCTGTCTCCGAGTCGACCTGATCGGCGAAGGTCAGTCGGCTCAGACCGGCGAGGTTGGCGGCGGTGACGAGGGTGCCGATGCTGTCGTGCCCGGCGGCGAACCCCGAGTGCACGTGGGCGTCGGCGGTCGGGTCGAGCGGCGACGGCAGGTCACCGGCCGGCTGGTCCCACGCCATGATCTCGGGCGCGGCCGACGGTTGCCCCCGCCCGGGCAGGCCGGCGCGGACTCCGACGATTCCGCCGTCACCGCGCTCGATCGCGCCCTCTACCCCCACGCACCGCTCCTCGCGCTATCCCCGGGGGCGGCCGTGCGCCGGCACCTCCGTGGGGCACTGACTTGCTGTGTCACCACGATGCTGCGTCTGAGGCGTCTCGGCCAGTGCTGGACGGGTGCAGAACGGTTGCGACACGAACAGATACCGCTTGCTCACTCTGTGCTCTGACCCTGAACGGCCACGACATCGTTGCGCGGCGCGGGCGCGGCGGGACGGCTGTACCGGTAGCCGAACCCACGCACCGACTGCACCGGCGAATCCTCCGGATCCGACCAGCCGAGCTTGCGCCGCAACCGGAGCACGGCGAACTTCACCCGCTCCTGGCCGATGCCGGTCGGGTCGTCCCAGGCCTGGCTCAGCAGCTGGTTGGGGCTCAGCACCGCGCCGGCGTGTCGGACGAGGACGTTGAGCAGGCGGAACTCCGTCGGCGTCAACCGCACCTCCTCGCCGCTCACGTACACCCGACGCTGCACCGGGTCGAGATGCACGAGTCCGTCGTCGTACACCTGGCTGGCCCAGCTCGCCGCGTTGCTCGACCGCCGCAGCAGCGCCTCGACCCGCGCCAGCAGCTCGGCGTTGGCGAAGGGTTTGGTCAGGTAGTCGTCGGCGCCGGCGCGCAGCCCGCGCACCTTCTCCGTCTCCTGCCCGTGCGCGGTCAGCATCAGCACCGGCACGTCGCTGATGTCCCGCAGACGCTCGAGCACCTGCCAACCGTCCATCTCCGGGAGCCCGACATCGAGTACCACGAGATCGGGGCGCTCGGCATACGCCTCCCGCAGCCCGGTCCGACCACTGGCGGCGTGCGCGACCTCGTACCCCGCACGACTGAAGAGCAGCCGTAACGCCAGCGTGATGTCGGGATCGTCCTCAACCACCAAAAGGCGACTCACAAGCCCCACCCCCTCCCCATCCCCGTTCGACGGCTAACGCAACGTCACCCCATAATGAGATGATTTGACTGCTCTATCACGCTTCGCCGCAGAGGCTATACTTTAGCGTGGGATTTGATCGTGCGTGTCGATCCGGGAGGAACTGATGGCTGTGCCCCCGGCAAAAGCGACGCGACAGCGTACGAACGACGGCGGCGGCGCGTCCCAGCCATCACGACCAGCCACAACGCGCCCGACAGAAGGAGCGCATGGAACGCACGGGTCCGCTCAGAGCATCCCGGCGGCGTCGATGAACGACGTCATCGACTCCCTCGACGTCGGCATCCTCGTGGAGGACGCCGACCGCAATCTCCTGCTGGCCAATCCGGCCTTCACCGAGATGTTCCAGGCCGGTCCGCCCGAGCTGCTCTCCGACACGACCGAGCTGAGCCTGCCCGACGGTCGGATCGTCGAGGGCACCCATCGCCCCGTGCCGCTCGACGGGGCCGCCCCCGGCGATCTGTGGATGTTCCGCGACGTCACCGCCGAGGTGCACGCCCGGCGCGAGGTCGCCGAAGAGCGCCGCCGTCTGGCGGAGCTGAAGTCGCGCTTCATCGCCTGCGCCTCGCATGAGCTGCGCACGCCGCTGACCACGATCTCGTCCTTCGCGCAGATGCTCGGCGACGGTCCCCCGAGCCACCAGGAGCTCGCCGCCACCATGGCCGCGATCCAGCGCAACTCGGAGCGGATGCTGCTCCTGATGGACGATCTGACCCTGCTGTCCCGGATCGAATCCGGTGACCGGGCACTGGAGACCACGCCGGTCGACCTCGCCCGCCTCGCACGCGACACGGCCGAGCGGCTCACCGCGCTGGTTCCGCAGTCCCCCGTACGCGTCACGGCCGCGCCCGGCCCCTTGCTCAACGGGGACGAGCAACTGCTGCGGCAACTGCTCTACGCGGTGGCCGGGATCGTGGCCGCGACCCAGGGCTCGGTGGTGGTCTCCACCCACGCCGATCAGAACGGTTGGACAATCACGGCGGCTGCGCCGGCCGCCACGCCGCTGACCGACGAGTACCTGCTCGCGGCGGCGTTGCCGACGCTCGATGCGGCCGCCCGGCGACGCAGCGTCGCGCTGTGGCTGCTGATCGCGCACGCGATCGCGACGCGGCACCGCGGCGTCGTGACCACCTCGGGGGACGCCACCGAGGGCACCCGGATCCGGGCGCATCTCCCCCTGATTTGAGACAGCGGCGGGCCGGGCCGAGCATCGCTCATCCCCGGTTCCGCTTGTTGTGCTGGTCCAGCCGTGGGTGGCGCGCTCAGACGCGGCCGAAGTCCTGGGTCCACATCAGGGTGCCGTTGGCCTTGCGGGCCACCCCGACCCCGACCGCCTTCGCGGAGCAGTTGAGGATGTTGCGGCGGTGGCCAGGGCTCTTCATCAGGGCGGCGACCACGTGGTCGGCGTTCTTGTAGCCCCAGGCGATGTTCTCGCTGAGCGCGTACTTGTAACCGGCCCGCGTGGCGCGGGTGGTGAACCGGCTGCCGTCGCTGCCGGTGTGGCTGAAGAAGTTCTTCCGGATCATGTCAGCGGTGTGCGCGCGAGCGGCCTTGACCAGGCGGCTGTCCGAGCGCACCGCCTTGCAGCCACTCTTGGCACGCGCGGCGTTGGTCAGCTTGACCACCTGCGCTTCCAGCGTGGTGGTCGAGGTGAGCGCGGCGCTCGCCGGGGAACCCGTCAGGGCCACGCCGAGAAGAACGGCGGGGACGGTGGCGAGCAGCACCACGCGGCGGAGAGCAGTGAACATGGGGGCACCTTTCGATCCGGTTACGCCGGCAGAACGGGAATTCCCGGCGGTGCCATCCCCATCGGTGGGACTCATCCACCGACCAAGATCTATTTCACGAAAGTGCAATGCACCACAGCTGTCCACTCCGGCCGGGTGATTCTTCCGGTGGTCGCCCGGCCGAACCGGCCGCCCCTGGCCGGGCACGTGCTCAGCCGCGCCGGGTCGCGCCCGGCGCGTCGGGCCCGTCGCACCCATCGCCCGCCGGGTCCAGCGCCTCAGCGCGGGTCGCGATCCGCTGCAACAGCACCCGGAAAATCGCCCGCTCCTCGCCATCCAGACCAGCCAGCACCTGCTCCTCGGTCTGGCGCAGCCGCTGATCGAGGTCGGCCAGGCGCTCCCGACCCCGGTCGGTCGCGGTGACCCGACGGGCCCGCCGATCGGTCGGATCGGGCTGGCGTTCGACCAGCCCCGCCCGCTCGAGGTCATCGAGGAGATAGGTCATCACCGTACGGTCGACGCCGAGCTGCTGCGCGAGCGCCAGCTGCGTCTTCGGCAGGTCACGGGCGGCCGCCGCGAGCACCTGATAGCCGCGATGACCCCCGGGCAGGTCCTCGACCGCCGCGCCCGCCGCCCTGCAGTAGGAGCGGAAGACGACCCCGAGTGCCCAGCCCAGATCGGTGTCGAGCGCACGGCATCCCGCCGCGGGGTCGCGACCCGCGCCCGCGTCACTGGCCTGGGGCGAGAGGGCAGTCACCAACCCATGGTAGAGCGACCAGCCGTCCGACCGAAGGTTTTGCAGGTACATGTTCTGCGTGACAGACTTTCTGTCGAACCCCTTAGCTAGCCACTCCCAGGAGCCCTTGTGACCCTCTTCCGTCTCGACGCCAGCATCCGCCCCGAGGGCTCGGTGACCCGCGAGGTCGCCGACACCGTCCAGGCCGCCTGGCACGCGGAACACCCCGACGCCGCCGTGATCCGGCGTGACCTCGGCGCGGCGCCCCTGCCGGCCGAGACGTGGCTGACCGCGGCGGCCGCCTCGATGACCCCCGCCGAAGAGCGCAGCCCGGAGCAGAACGAGGCCGTCGCCTTCGCGGCGAGCCTGGCGGACGAACTGCTCGCGGCCGACGCCTACGTCCTGGCCGTGCCGCTCTACAACTACGGCGTCCCGCACCACGTGAAGGCCTGGATCGACGTCCTCCTCACCGATCCGCGGCTCGGGCCCGCAGGTGACCAGCCGCTCGCCGGGCGCCCCGCCGTCCTCGTGCTCGCACGCGGCGGCGGCTACGGGCCGGGCACCCCGCGCGAGGGGTGGGACCACGCCAGCCCGTGGCTGCGACGGATCTTCGCCGACGTACTCGGGCTGGATCTGCACGTGACGGAGGCCGAGCTGACGCTCGCCGGGGTGAACCCGGCGATGGCCGAGCTGCGCGGATTGGCGGAGCAGTCCCTCAACGAGGCGCACAGCACGGCGGAGAGCCACGGACGCGCCATCGGCAAGCGCGTACGCGACGCCGCCTGACCGCGACGCCGAAACCGCCCGCCCCGGTCGCTGACCTCGCGACCGGGGCGGCGCGCATCCGAGGCCGCGCCACCCGTCCGCCCTCGGCAACGCCACGCGCGCGCTCTTGCGGTGGCTTCCGCTCGCCCCGGCGCGGCGGAATCTTGTCAGAGGCCGCCGTTACGGTGTCGACCGTCGATGTGCCGGCTCGACTCCGCCGGCGCGTGAGGCCGGCGCTCCCTGGCTCAGGCCAGGCGCGGGCGGCCCCGGCCGGGCCCTCCCGTCCGGTCCGACCGCCGCGTCGACCTCCACCGCCCGATCTGACGGGGGCGGGCGGCGGAGGCCCGACGGCGCGCAGTCAGCTGAGACCGCCGGGAAGCGGCCCGGCCGCGAGCAGGGCCACCACGCCGAGCAGCGCCTGACGGAGCCGATCGTCGTCGACCTCCGCGTTGAGCCCGAGACGGACGCCGTGTGCCGGCGTCGCGCGGCTGGCCGCATAGTCGTCGCCCGGTGAGAGCAGGAGACCGGCCGCCGCGGTCCTACTCTCGGCGGTACGGCACCTGCGCGACATGCCCGTGGCGGATGAACCCGTGCCGAACGAACCGCTGGTGCCGGTTCCGGCCTCATCAGCGCTCGGTCTCCTCCGGCTCACCCCCCGGTGAGGGTGCGCGCATCTCCGCCCTGGTCTGCCCCGGCCGCGGCCGGCGCGTGTCGACCGGTCGGTCCAGCTGGTCACCCGGAAGGGTCGCCTCCTCCGCGCCAGCGGGCAGGACCGGGCCGGGCGGTTCCTCGTCGTGCCGTACGGGCTCACCCATCCGCTGCCCGTACCCGCCCAGCCTCCGAATACGCCCACCGCCCCACCCACCCGCCCCCTCCGCCCCGCCCCGTCGACCCGCCCCGTCGATCAAGGACGTATGCGCACGGAATGATCTCCGATCGTGTGCATACGTCCTTGATCGACGCGGAAGTCCTTGATCGACGGGGAGGCGCTGGGCGCTTCGGGGTGCGTGGCGGCGCGTCGGGGGCAGATACGCCAGTGGGCGCCCCCTCCGGATGGAGGGGGCGCCCACGTGGTGTGCGCTGCTGTTGGTTATCAGGCCTTGGCGATGTTGGCGTACGGGCCGTGCCCGTACGTGCCCTGCACCAGCTCAGCGGCCATCTTCTCCCACTGCGCATAGTGGTCCGGGAACGCCGAAACCTGCACGGTCTGGGCGGCCTCGGTCAGCGGCATCGTCTCGTAGCCATCGACGTTCTTCAGGCCCTTGTAGAACGCCTTCGCCGAGTAGTTGGGGTCGGTGATCTGCTTAGGGGTGCCCCAACCCGAGGACGGGCGCTGCTGGAACAGACCCAGCGAGTCGTGGTCGTTACGGTCACCCAGGTGACCCAGGTTGTCCAGCTTCGACTCCTGCAGCGACGTCGCGATCGCGATCACCCACGCCCGCGGCGGCAGGTTCATCTCCTTACCCGCCTCGATGATGGCCTTGACGTTCGCCATCCGCTCCGGGGTCATCTCATAGGTCGACTGGTCGCTCGGCACACCGCGGGTCATGAGCTGCTTGACCGACGGGGCGTCCGCCTTCTTGGCCTTGTCCTTGGCGTCGGCCTGCGCCACGATCTGCTGCGCCACGACGCTGGCCGTGGTGCTCGTGGTGGCAGCGTCGGCCTGCGCCGCGCTCGCCGGACCGGCGACCACGCCACCGACGATCGCCAGACCGCCGACGGCCAGCACGGCACGCTTCTTGTTCTCGGACATGAACTGCTTGAACATTTCACGGTTGAAAGTCACGACAAAAGTCCAATCACTCGGGGGGTTTGAAAAGCTTTCGGGGGGTTAAGAAAAAGCAAAGTCGAAGAGGCGCCGACGTCACGGCAACGCGTCACAAACCGACATCAGGCACACAAGAGCCGGGGGCTGGACACCCGGAACACGGAACACAAAATCCCACTCACGCGACCGCGATCTGCGGCGCGGATCTATCGGGGGGACCATCTACAACCACCAACCGGCGTCGGTGATTCCCGCTCGCTTTACTACCGCCGGCTTTCAGCGCGGGGACCATATGTAACGACCGGAACCGGTCCGTGATTCCCCCATCCCGGCGGCCCGAAAAAACGAGCGGCGCGGGGACCATGTATAACGACCCGAGTTCACCGGGGATTCCCGCATCCGACGGCGCGACAAGAGCCGGCGGCGCGGGACCAGATGTAACGACGGGCGGCGACCACCAATTCCGAGGGCGCATCCGCTCGTCGTCGTACGGCCTACACAACGACGGGTGGGCGCGGCCCATTCCGCCGATCGCGCGCTACGGCTGCAACCGGAGCCAGCCACAAGCCGGGATTCGGTCGGATCGGACAGACGGGGGTACGCCGCCCTCGCGCTCACTGCGTTATGCGCTCGGATGTCTCCCCTGGTTGCCGAAGGGTGGTCTGGTGGGATATACGACCGCGTCCTGCCCCGCGCCCGCCTCCAACTGCCGGGCGATCCGGCTCTGCCATTGAGACAGCCCGCGCTTTATGCGTTCATTTTCTTCGAGGATCGCCCTGGTGGTCACGTTCTGCGCGGCGACCTGATGGGCTAGGCGGTACAGCAGTTGGTAGACCGCTTCCGGTTCGAGTCCGCGTTTCCGGAGGCGGCCGACGTACGGCAATTCGTACTCCCGGATCTGCCGGGGGCTGAGTGGAATCACCTCGCGCGGCAGATGTTCTCGGTGCCACCCGGTCATCTCTGTCTCCTTTCCGGTTCACGAGTTGAGCGCGACGGCGAGGGACGGACCGAGTCGGGAAGCGGCGCTGAAATGGCAGTCGTCGCAAGGATTCGTGCAGGGAGACATGCAACCGCCCTCCGTGATGAGGCGTGACGAAGCCTGATCTGCATGGTTCAACCACAGGAGGCAGCGGCCAGCGCCCCCTGTCTCCCCGTTGCGAACACCGCCTCCCCATCGCCGGGTTTTCCGGGAAGGCCGCCGGACGAGGGACCGACGACCTTCCCCTCTCACACCCACCGCCCCAGCATCCGAGGCATGAAGCGATGAGGAGTTTGGAACCGGGGCAGACCGCAGACCGCCCCGGCACGAGCCGCACCAGGTTTGGAGACCAGGGTGAAGACTCGCCCTCGCAACTTACGATGACTACCGATATCCGGTCAACCCAAACTTACGATGTCTTGTTAGCGGTTGCGACTCCCACTCCCGACGTGATCTCATGGCTGGCGGAGACCAGGGAGCGCCACATGCCCGCGACATCAAAGTGGCAGCAACTTGCTGACCACATCCGCACTCAGATCACTACCGGTGAGCTGCAGCCCGGAGACAAGCTGCCCTCGACCGCCCAGCTCAAGGCTCAACACAGCGTGTCCGAGATGGTGATTCGGTATGCGATGCATGCGTTGAAGCAAGAAGGGCTCGTCTACAGCGTTCATGGACTCGGCGTGTTCGTGTCGGAGAAGCCGACCGAAGGCTGACCACGGACTGCGGATGCGCGCGCCATCTAGAGTCCTAGATGGAGTCAGAGGGGGCGCACCATGGCCGTAGTGAAACGGGGCCTGCCGGAGACCTCAATACTCATCGTCATCGCGGCGGCGCTCGCCTTCGTGGCCGCCCTGGTCTGGGTCGCGCTCACCGCCGGGGTCAGCTGAGCAGCTCGGCGGGGGCGAAGACGGTGCCGGCACGCCGGTGCACTGGTCGATCAACGACGACACCCTCACAGCTCTGATCGGCCCAGACGACGAAACCTGGCACCACGCCATCTCCATGCCCTTCGACACGCTCGACCGCCTCACAGACGAAGCCCGCGAACCTCCTCCCCCCGCCAGAACCACCGACGCCATACCCTGGCCAACTAGAAATCTTCTAGCCGGACGTGTCACCCACGTCCCGAGACTGATCTGTCACGCACGTCCTGAGACCCGACACCGGCATCACTCTGCTGTCCTGCGCCGGGTGATGGTTGACACCGCGACCTCGGATGATGCTTTACATGATCGCGATGCCCGCGCTACTCGCGGCATGAGCGTACGTCCAGCGGGAGGTCAAGCCTGGTCATCCCAGGCCTCGGCGAGCCGCTTGATATGGGCTGAGCGCTGCTTCAGCAGCCGTCGCAGGTACGGCGCGAGCAGCACCCGGGTCACCAGGGCTCCCAGTAGACCCAACGGCGCACTGACCGTCATGCGGTCGGTCATCCGCGTCCGGCCGTCACCGAGGTCATCGAAGACGTGTTCGTGGCGAAGAGCGCGGAAGGGGCCACGGACCTGCTCGTCAACGAAGCGGCGCGGAGGCTCATAAGCGGTAATTCGGCTGGTCATGCGCCACACAAGACCGAAGTGGTGCGCCCGGAAGGTGACCTCGTCCCCGAGCGCAACTCGCCGCTGCCCCGTGCTCGTGGTGGCAGTCTCCCCGCTCGCTGCCAGGGAGGCGGCGTGCACATCCATATCGAGTTCCAGGCCGAAGACCACGTCCGAGGCGGCATCAATCTCCGTCACGACCACTAACAGCGCAGGCACCTCGCAAGCGTATGACGATCTACGGGAACATCCGCTCATCGGCAGATCCGGTCGTTCGTCGACGAAGGTCACGCCCGGATCGCGGCATGAGCGTTCATTTTTAGGCTGATTGGCCGGCCCACTCGACGCTTGTCGTGGGGAAGGTTCCTGGGTCGTTTCGGGCGGGGCCCGGCTGCTGCTTATCCGCTGGCGTCAGCGTCGGTGAGCAGTCGGGCGGCTAGGGCGCGTATCTCGTCCTTGAGTTTGTCCGGTCGGTCGATCGTGAATGGCCAGCCGAGCCCGGCGAGCATCTGTGCTGCACCGTCGAGCCGTTCGGCCCGGGCCGTGAGGCGCACTCCATCGGACACCTCAGTAAGCGTGCCGACCGACGGCGGGATCCGTCGCTGCGCCTGAGCCATGCTGGTGTGTAGCACCACGGAAATGTCGTGCGCGTACGGCACGGCTGCCAGACCGGCTAGCACCTGCGTGGTCGGGTCGAAGCCGGCCGGGATGTCGAACCTACCCTGGGCGGGGCGGGCCGTCCCGATCCGGTCGAGCCGGAACGTCCGCACGGCCTGGCGGTTGTGGTCGTGACCGGTGACGTACCACCGGCCAGCGTGGAAGACCAGCCCGTACGGGTCGAGCCGCCGCTCGCCGGACCGGCCGCGCCAGGTGGTGTAGGCGATGCTCACCGGTTGCCGGTGTCGGGCCGCCTCGGCGAGCACCAGCAGCACCTCGATGCCGGGCGAGGCGGGCTGACGGACCGGCGCGGTGAAGTCAACGGTGGCCAGCAGCGAATCGATCCGCCGGGCGAGGACGGCCGGCAGTACCCGGCGGATCTTCGCGGTCGCGCTCTCGGCTGCCGCGCCTTCGGCGGTGGCCAGCCCCGCCCGGGAGGCGGCGACAAGCCCGAGCATGACAGCGACCGCCTCCTCGTCGGTGAGCATGAGTGGCGGCAACTTGTATCCGGGCGCGAGCCGGTACCCGCCGTAGCGACCGCGCCGGGCCTCGACCGGGATGCCGAGGTCGGCGAGGTGCGCGGCGTAGCGGCGGACCGTGCGCTCGTCGACGCCCAGCCGACCCGCCAGGTCGGCGAGAGTGAAGCCGCCACCGACTTGGAGGATCTCCAGCAACGCCAGCACACGCGCGGTAGGCCGGACCAATAATCTGACTCCCAATCTGGGCGGAATCTGTCCAGTATTGATCGTAGCGTGTGATGCATGACGACATTCGTACTAGTTCCCGGTTTCTGGCTCGGCGCGTGGGCCTGGCGCCCGGTCACCGCCGCTCTGCGTGGGCACGGCCACGAGGTGTACCCGCTGAGTCTGACCGGCCTGGGCGAGCGCGCCCACCTGGCCCGCCCGGACACCGACCTCGACGTCCACGTCACCGACGTGGTCAACCTGCTGCGCTACGAGGACCTACACGACGTCGTCCTCGTCGGGCACAGCTACGCCGGCGCAGTCGTGACGACCGCCGCCGCCGACCGCATGACCGACCGCATCGCCCAGCTGGTTTTCGTCGACACCGGCCCACTACCCGACGGGGTGGCTAACGAAGAGTTCAGCCCACCCCAGGAACGTGAACGCAACGCGGCGGTAGTCGCCGAACACGGCGATGGCTGGCGGCTGCCGCCCCCGCCGTGGGCCGAACTAGCGGCGGGAGCATCCGATGTGGACGAATCGACCCTCGCGCTGCTCGGTGAGCGGTCGGTGGCCCAACCGTGGGCGACCGCCACCACGCCGGTGCGGCTCACCGGGGCGTGGGAAAAGCTGCCCCGCCTCGGCGTGCTGTCGAGCTTCACCATCCAACAGGCACGTGAGATGGCCGCCGCCATGCCGCTGTGCCAGCACATGGCCGGCAACTCGTGGCGGTACGAGGAACTGCCGACGTGGCACTGGCCGATGCTCAGCCGACCGGCCGAGCTGGCCCAGATCCTGCACGAAGCCAGGCCGACGGCATAGCCTGCGGTGCCCGGGTGACCTCGCGCACCGAGGTCACCTGGGGCACCGGGGCACAGTCGGGGATGGGCATCGAAACCACACAGCACCGCGCAGCCTCGTCACCTGCACAAACCCCTGTAGTCACGGTCTCGCGACGTCAACGTCCGCTCATCGGCATGAGCGGACGTCTCGCAGCGCCATGTCATGGCCAGTCCGCGCAGGCCCTTGGGTCGGTCAGCGCTCAGGCCGTGTCGGAGCTGCCCGGTGGTCCGGTCCTCGCGACCCCGAAGAGTCACCAGCGTCGGGAACTGCTCGTCCCGGCATTCGTGGTCACGCTCCTCGGCGAGCACCTTGCGACACTGCCGGACGACCCGGATGGCTTTGCTTTCCCCGGTCGGCAGAAGCACACCCAGCACCGGCAGCAGAGCTACCACGGCTTTCGCCGCCGGTTCCAGCTCGCCGTCACGGCCGCCGGCCTTTCCGACATCACCCCGCACGATCTGCGCGCTACGCATGCGAGTTGGGTGGCTGACTCACACGGGGTCATGGTCGCCGCTCGGAGGCTCGGGCACGCCAACGCGAGCGTTACCACCAGGCACTACGCCCGCGCAATTGATCAGCGTGACGCCGAGGTCGCCAAGCACCTGGACAAGCTCGGGGGCGCGAAGCCATCGGGCACGCAACGGGCACGAAAGTCCCGGATGGCGGGGAAATGATCGCTGATCAATGGTCTGACCTGGTGCCCCCGGCAGGATTCGAACCTGCGACACACGGTTTAGGAAACCGATGCTCTATCCCCTGAGCTACGAGGGCGCGAGGTCCCAGGGTACCTGCCAGCGACTATCAACGAGCGCCAGGGACCACCACACGCCCCCAACGTTCACCGCGTCGACCGCCGATCGCACAGCGATCATGATCTTGGTCGCCGTAACCTGTCTACCATCGTCGACCACTACCAATCATCGTGGCCGGCCGCTATTGCTGACACAGGTGCCGTTGCGTTGGTCGCATGCAAGATCGAGGCAGGCTTGAGCGGTGAAGCTGTCGATCCGTTCCCGTACCTTGCTGCCGCCAAAGTCTGCCTTCGCCGGGTTCCGGTTCCCGGCTG
>NZ_JBFANZ010000041.1:0-50235 GCF_040659735.1 Micromonospora sp. NPDC049679 | reverse complement strand
CACCCCGTCCGCGGACTGGTCGAGGATCCGGCTGTTGCGGATCGTGAAGTTGGTCATCGGGCCGTCCATCCAGGCCCCGACCTTGTTGTGCTGCACGCGGGCGCGGGCGGACGGCGCCGCCGACGCGGCATCCACCGACGACGCCGATTCGGCGGGGAAGACGCATCTCGGACTGCCGGTCCGGGTCCGCCAGGCACGGCTCGCGCCGGGGCTGCGCGAGGCGGTCGCGCCGGCGCCGGTGGACCAGCCGCTGCGGCCCGCGCGGTCGCCCGAGGAGATCCGCCAGATGATGAGCGCCTACCAGAGCGGCACAGCGAGGGGGCGGCAGCAGGTCACCGACGACGCTGACCTACCGTCCACACCGGACACGACGAACCCGGCGACGGCCGAGCACGCCGATGAGGAGAACTGATGATCCAGCGTACGAGCGCGGTAGGCGACTTGAACTGGCTGCTGGAGGATCTGGTGCAGCGGGTGGCGGACATCCGCCACGGGATCCTGTTGTCCGCCGACGGGCTGCTGATCGCAGCCTCCGCCGGGCTGGAGCGCGCCGACGCTGAGCATCTCTCCGCCGTGGCGTCCGGGTTTCAGAGTCTCGCCCGGGGCGCCGGGCGGCACTTCGAGGGCGGTGCCGTGCGGCAGACCGTGGTCGAACTGGACACCGGCTTCCTGTTCGTGACCGCCGCCGGTTACGGGGCGAACCTCGCGGTCGTCTCGATCGCCGGCTGCGACGTGGGGCTGGTGGCGTTCGAGATGAACCTGCTCATCCAGCGCGTCGGAAAGAGCCTCGCGACCGTTTCGCGATCCTCGCCGCACCAGGCTCCCGCACCCGCCGCCGACCGGCTCTTCCAGCAGGGGAGAGCGTGATGCAGGTCCGCGGTCGGCTGGAGCCGCGATGAGCCGGCCCGAGCCGGAGGCGGAGGAGGAGCCGCGGAAATCGCTCGTCCGTCCGTACGCCATGACGCACGGGCGCACCCGCGCCTCGGCCGACTTCGACCTGATCACCCTCGTGGTCGCGGCCCGGCCGCCGCGACCGGAGGAGGCATGGGAACCCGAACACCTGTCCATCCTGGAGCACGCGCGACACCCGGTATCGGTGGCGGAGATCGCCGCCCGCGTCAACCTGCCGGCGGGCGTGGTCCGTGTTCTCCTCGACGACCTGCGGGGCCGGGGCGCGCTGATCGTGCGCTCCGCGACCAGTCAGGCCTCCACACCCAATCTCAAGATCCTGAAGGCGGTGGCCGATGGCCTACGCGCACTCTGACGACAGCGTCGCCGGCGGTACGACGGCGCGGGCCATGCCCATGGCGGTCAAGATCCTGATCGCCGGCGGGTTCGGCGTCGGTAAGACGACGATGGTCGGCTCGGTCAGCGAGGTGGAGCCGTTGCGCACCGAGGAGCTGATCACGACCGAGAGCATCGGCATCGACGATCTCTCCGGTGTGGAGGGTAAGCACACGACCACGGTCGCGCTGGACTTCGGCCGGATCACCCTCAGCGAGACTTTGATCCTCTACCTGTTCGGCACGCCGGGACAGGACCGGTTCTGGTTCGTCTGGGACGAGCTGGCGCTGGGGGCGCTTGGGGCGGTGGTACTGGTCGACACGCGACGGCTCGAGGACAGCTTCCCGTCGATCGACTACTTCGAAAAGCGGAGCATCCCGTTCATCGTCGCGGTGAACTGCTTCGACGGTGCCCGCCGTTACGACGCCGCCGACATCAGGATCGCGCTCAACCTCGACGACGAGGTGGCGGTGATGCTCTGTGACGCACGCGACCGTTCCTCCACAAAGGAGGTGCTGATACGTTTCATGGAGGAGCTGATCCGGCGGGCCCAACGCTGATGCCGTCGTCGATTTTCCCACTCCCGCCGGAACGTCCGGGGCAGTACAGTTTGCCCCATGTCTGTCGATCCGTCCGTGGAGACCGGTGCGGGCACCCCCCCGAGCATCGAATTTGACCACTACACCCCTGAATACCGGGACAACTGGCGCGAGATCTCCGACACCAACCTGTCGAAGTGCCCCGTTGCCCACTCCAGCACCTACGGCGGCTTCTGGTTGGTGTCCGATTACGCCAGCGTGAGCCGGGTCATCCGTGACGACGCCACCTTCACCTCCACGCACAACATGGAGGACCCGGAAGACCCCCGCCAGGGGATCGTGATCCCGCCGAACCCGATGCTCCAGGTCCCCATGGAGTTCGACCCCCCGCTCTACAACGTCTACCGGCGCATGCTCAACCCGTACTTCTCGCCCACCGCGGCCCGCGCGCTGGAGCCGTTCGTCCGCCAGGCCGTCGACGCCTTCCTCGACAAGGTCTGCGCGACCGGGCGGATGGACTTCGTGCTGGACCTCGGCAACCCGGTGCCGGCGCTCGCCACGATGAAGCTGGCCGGTCTGCCGCTCGACGACTGGCAGACGTTCGCCGAGCCGATGCACGGCATCGTCTCGAACCCCGCCGGCGGCCCGGAATACCTGCGCTGCATGAACGCGCTGCAACAACTCGGCGGCGCTCTCGGCGCACTGGTGCCACGGCTGCGCGACGAGGAGGCTGACGGGCTGCTCAGTGGACTCGCGAAGGCCACGGTCAACGGGGAGCGGCTCTCCGACGGCGAGATCGTGCTCATCGCGCTGCTGGTCATGCAGGGCGGCGTGGACACCACGACCGCGTTGCTCTCCAACACGCTGTGGTGGCTGCAGGACCACCCGGAGCAGCGGCAGCGGCTGATCGACGATCCGTCGCTGATGGAGCACGCGACCGAGGAGTTCCTGCGGATCTTCACGCCGGTGCCCGCCCTGGCCCGTACCGCCACCGAGGATGTGGTGCTCGGCGGGCAGCGGATGCGCGCGGGCGACCGGGTGCTGATGTCCTTCGCCGCCGCCAACCGCGACCCGGAGGTCTTCGACGACCCGGCGGAGGCCAAGCTGGACCGGTTCCCCAACCCGCACACCAGCTTCGGGCTCGGCATCCACCGGTGCATCGGTTCCAACTACGCGCGGTCGTGGTTCCAGATCATGCTGCGCGGCGTGCTGGACCGGATGCCCGACTACACCATCGACCGCAGCGCCGCCCGCCGTAACGACTCGATCGGCATCATCAACGGCTTCGTCAACATGCCGGCCACCTTCACGCCGAGCGAACCACGCGGCGTGGAACTGCCGGCGTAAGGGGTCAGCGTGCGCGTCACCGTCGACCGCGAACGGTGCAGTGGCCACGTCCGCTGCGCCGCGCTCGCGCCCGAGGTCTACCAGCTCGACGAGGAGGGCTACGCAATCGCGGACGCCCAATTCGTCCCCGCGGAGCGCCAACGGGCCGCCGAACGTGGCGCGCTCGCCTGCCCGGAGCAGGCCATCGCCCTCACGCCTTAGCGCGGTTCCCGGGCTCGCCGGTGCGGGCCCGGGAACCGTGAGAGTCCGTGCCGGGCTGCCGTGACGGGTATCTCGACGATCGCGGCGGTGACGACTCAACTCGCCCCCGTCCCCGCCGATACCACCACCGTGAGCGCGACACCTCCGCCCGGTGCCGACGCCGACCTCGCGGCTGCCGACCGTGACTGGTCGGCAGCCCTGCGGCGCGTGCTCGCCGTGGCCGACCAGCCGTCGCTGGTCGCCCAGCCGATCGTCGATCTCGGCGCGGGAACCGTGGCCGGATTCGAGCTGCTTTCGCGTTTTCCGACGGAGCCCGCCGCGACACCCGACCGCTGGTTCGCCCGCGCCGACCAGCTCGGCTTCGCCCCCACCCTGACCGCGCGGGTGGTCCAACGCGCGCTGACGCTCCGGTCCGGACTGCCGCCCAACACCTTCGTCACCGTCAACGCCGAACCCCACCTGGTGGCCCACCCCGAGGTGCGCGACGCGCTGCTGACCGGGGGTCGCCTCGACGGCGTCGTCGTCGAGCTGACCGAACATGTGCGGTCCTCGGACGACGCGGCACTGCACGCCGTTCTCGACGAGGTGCGCGCGCTCGGTGGCCTGGTGGCCGTCGACGACGCCGGCACCGGTTATTCGGGTCTGGAACAGCTGATGTCGGTGCGACCCGACATCGTCAAGCTGGATCGCGCGATCGTCACGGGAATCGACCGCGACCCGGTCCGCCGAAGCATGGTCGAGATGATGGGTGAGCTGGCCAGCCGGATGGACGGGTGGGTGCTCGCCGAAGGCGTGGAGACCGAGGCGGAACTGCGCACTCTCACCTCCCTGGGGGTGCCGCTGGTGCAGGGCTGGCTGCTCGGTCGACCCGCGCCCGGCTGGCCGCGCCTCGCCCCCGACGTCGTCGCGCTGTTGCGCGACTGCGCGCTGCGGGTGAGCCTCACCGACCACATCGCGCACCTGGTCCGCGACTGCGCGGTCGTGTCGGATGTGGCCGACCGGGCATCCGGCACGTCGGACCGCTTCGGCGCGACGACCGTGTTGATCGACGTGGACGGACGGCCGCTCAGCGTGCTGGTCCCGGGTCCGGACGACCTGCTCTACGTCGTCCCGGCCATGACCGTGGCGCCCTCCTCTGCTCCGCGCGACGTCGCCCGGCGGGCACTCGGCCGTCCCGCGTGGCAACGCGGCGCGCCGCTGGTCTGTACCGATGTGAATGGCCAGGTCATCGGCATCCTCGATCTGGGGGAGCTGGTCGACGCCACACTGGCCGCCGCCAACCGTTAGCCACCGACCCCTGTCCCGGGTGCAGGGGCGGTCGACCCGAAGGGAAACCCATGAAGAAGTTCCGCTGCGGCGACGTCATGCCGGGCTGCCAGTCGGTGTTCACCGGTCACGAGACCGAGATCCTGGCGGCCGCTGCCGTGCACGCCCGTGAGGACCACCAGATCGCGGAGATCCCCGATTCCGTCCTCGTCCAGATCCGTGGGGCGATGACCTCCATGTAACGCTGGGCATCGGGGTTCTTTTCTGCCAGGGTGGACTGTCCGAACGCCATCTTCCGGTTACGTCTCCGTCCGGCTACCGTCCGGTACAGGCCGGGGCGCCAATGGGTGCGCCTCACGGGGGAGCCCGGCGTGGAGAGGAACCCGATGCTCTCTGTTCTTCACGATCGTCGCGCGCGGCGTCGGTGGGGGGCGGTGGCGGTCGTCGCGGTGATCGCTGCCGCCACGGCCACCCCCACCCCCGCCTACGCGGAGGTGGACCGGCCGATCAACCGTCCGAAGCCGGTGGCCGGCGCGCACGCCGGTCAGGCGGGGCTCAAGACCTTCGCCGCGCAGGAGGCCGGCGCGCGACTCGCCCCCTACGGCGCGGTCGAGCCCGGCGAGTACGGCGAGGCGCTCGCGGGTCTGCAGGGGCTGCGCGGAACGCTGAGCCCGTGGCTGGAGGTCACCGGCCAGCCGTACGACTCCGACGACCCCAGCTACCGTGACCCGTTCTACTCCAACTCGGGCAGCGGCTGGGGCAATGTCGCCGGCCGGGTCACCGGGCTGGCAGCGGGGAACGGATACGTCTTCGCGGGTGGGGCCAACGGCGGCGTGTTCCGCAAGAAGCTCGCTCCCGGCGGGGAGTGGAAACCGATCTCCGACCGGATCCTGGCGCTCTCCACCGGCGACCTCGCCTACGAGACCGCCCGTGACACCCTCTGGTACGCCACCGGTGAGGCCAACACCGGCGCCACGTCCTACACCGGCGCCGGCGTCTACCGGTTGCGCGACGCCCGCCGGGCCGGTGGGTTCAGCAAGGACGACCGGGTCGGCGGCGAGGAACTCGAGTCGCGCAGCATCAACAAGATCCGGTTTGACGGCGCCGGCACCGTCTACGCGGCGACCAGCCGCGGGCTCTGGCGGCACTCGACGGACCCGGGCCGGCACGCCGAACCATGGGAGCAGGTGTTCCTGCCCAACCCGGCGTCCGACGCCGACATCACCAAGCCGTACGACAACATCGTCAACGACGTGCTGATCCAGCCCGGCACCAACGGCCGGACCGTGCTGGCGAACGTCGCATGGCGGTCGGGTGCGGCCTACAACGGCTACTACGTCTCGACCACGGGCGGTGGGCCGGGCTCGTTCGGCCGGGCCACGCTGACCGGCGACATCGACAACGCCGACATCGGCAACGCCGAGTTCGCCGCCTCCGCCGACGGCAGTCGCCTCTACCTGGTGCAGGAGAGCCCGGCCGGGCTGGCCGCAGGCGCCAGTTCGCTGGCCGGCGTGTTCACCTCCACGGACGGCGTGAGCGGGCCGTGGACCAGGATCGCGGACTCCGTGAAGCTGGAGAACTCCGGCTCGGCCATCAGCGCCGATGAGGGATATCCGCCCGGCGTTCAGACCTGGTACAACAACTTCATCGCGGTCGACCCGACGAACCCGCAGCATGTCTACGTCGGTCTGGAAGAGGTCTACGAGACCGAGGACGGCGGGGCGACCTGGAAGACCATCGGCCCGTACTGGAACGTCGGATCCGACTGCTTCGATCCGTCCGTCCCGAGTGGCGGCTGCCCGTCGACCACCCACCCCGACCAGCACTCCATCGCCATCGCGGACGGCACGGTGCTGATCGGCAACGACGGTGGGGTCTACTCGCGGCCCCTCGCGCCGGCGACGAGCACCGAGGATGCCGCCGGGCACGCCACCGACTGGTCCAACCACAACGCCGGCCTCCACGTCCTGCAGTACTACTCCGTCGGCACCGGCCGCGACCCGAACGGACGGGGCTTCGCGGTCGCCGGCGGGCTGCAGGACAACGGCGGCTCGCTGTTGCGGGCCGGCGCGCGCAAGCAGGTCGGTCCGTTCGGCGGCGACGGTGGGGACATCATCGTCAACCCGCGCAACGGCTGCCAGATCCTCGACGAGTACGTCTTCCTCGCCCTCTGGCTGACCACCACCTGCGGCCAGAGCAAGGGCGACACGAGCGCAATCTTCGACATCACCGTGCCGGACGTCAACGCGCGCTTCACCGCGCCGTTCCGGGTGGTGCGGGGCTCGAAGAACGTCGGAGACGGGGCCAGCGAGCGTTGGGTCGCCGGTGGGAACTCGTTCTGGCGCCACGATCACGGGTTCAGCTACACCGGGCAGCAGGCGGCGGCCGACCCGAACAAGGGCTGGCAGAAGCAGTACACGCTCGACGCGACCGGCGCCCGACTGATCGTCGGCGTGGACGCCGTGGCGGATCGGAAGGCGCCGACCGACCCGACGAAGGACACCTACATCGCGTCCTGGTGCGGCCAGGCCAACTGCAACAGCGCCGGATTCACCCGTGGCGTCGCCACCAACTGGGGCGGCACGTGGACGGAGCTGGACCTGACCGGTCTGCCCAACCGCTATCCCGACGCGGTGACCTTCGACCCGTCGGACCCGACGAACTCGACGGTCTACCTGGTGTTCAACGGGTTCAACCGGCGCTTCATCGAGGGGCCGGGGGCCGGGGTCAAGCACGTCTACCGCGGCAAGCTCACCAAGAGCGTCGGCGGCGTGTACGTCTCCTGGACCGATCTGTCGGTCGGCTTTCCGGACGTTCCGGCCACTGATGTGGTGGTCGTCGGCGACAAGCTCGTGGTCGGCACCGACCTCGGGGTGCTGGTGGCGGACCGGCGGGCGACGCCGGAGACGGTCCGCTGGCGGCGGGTCGGCCTCCCGTCCGGCTCGACGCCATTCTCGCTGCCGCTGACCGCCGTCTTCGACCTGCATGTCAGCGCCGACGGCTTCCTGTACGCGGCCACCCACGGCCGGGGCATCTGGAAGACGCCGCTGCTGCTGCTCTGACTGCGCGTTCCTCCGGGCCGGCCGCGGTCCCGGCCGGGTGGCGGGGCGACCGTGCGCTCGCCGTGAGTCGTGTGGCGCCAGCCGGCTAGTGGCCCCCGTCGATATGGCGGCGCGGTTCGGACGCGTCTGGTTCTGACCGTGATGCGTCTCGCGCCTCCTCATGCGCGAGGCGCATCACGGCCATCGGTCCCGGCTTGACGCGAGCCGGCGACAGGTTGTCGTGGTCGACGAGGACCAGAGTCGTACGGGCGGTCGAGGCCAGCCGTGATCCCGGGATCCCCATGTCGTCACGTCTGCTGACGCAGGACCGGACGGAGCGCGTCGAGCACCGCCGGATCCTCGATTGTGGACGGGACGGGCTCGTCGCGGCCGTCGGCGATGGCGCGCATCGACTTGCGCAGGATCTTCCCGGAACGCGTCTTGGGAAGCCCGGCGACGACGTCGACGTCCCTGAACGCCGCGACCGGACCGATCTGCGCACGGACCGCGGCGACGAGTGCGGCGCGCAGCGCCGCCGGATCCACGTCGACGCCGGCCTTGAGCACGACCAGGCCGCGCGGCACCTGCCCCTTGAGTGGGTCGTGCACCCCGATGACCGCGCACTCGGCGACCGCCGGGTGGGTGGCCAGCACGGCCTCCATCGCGCCCGTCGAGAGGCGGTGACCGGCCACGTTGATCACGTCGTCGGTGCGCCCCATGACGAACAGGTAGCCGTCCTCGTCGACGTAGCCGCCGTCCCCGGTGAGGTAGTAGCCCTCGTAGCGGGAGAGGTAGGAGGCGACGTAGCGCTCGTCGTCGCCCCAGAGGGTGGGCAGCGTGCCGGGCGGCAACGGCAGCTTGATCGAGATGGCGCCCTCGACGCCCGGTGGTAGCTCCAGCCCGGCCGGGTCGAGGATCCGGACGTCGTAGCCGGGCACCGGGACGGTGGGGGAGCCGGGCTTGATCGGCATCGGGGCGAGGCCGCGGAGGTTCGCCGCGATCGGCCAGCCCGTCTCGGTCTGCCACCAGTGGTCGATCACCGGTACGTCGAGCCGGTCGCTCGCCCACCGGTAGGTCTCCGGGTCGAGCCGTTCGCCCGCGAGGAACAGGGTGCGGAACCGCGACAGGTCGTACCGGTCGAGCTCGGCGCCGGCCGGGTCCACCCGTTTGATCGCCCGCAGCGCCGTCGGGGCGGTGAACAACGCCTTCGCCCGGTGGTCGGCGATGACCCGCCAGAAGGCGCCGGCGTCCGGAGTGCCGACCGGCTTTCCCTCGTAGAGCACCGTGGTCGCCCCGACCAGCAGCGGCGCGTAGACGATGTAGGAGTGCCCGACGACCCAGCCGACGTCGGACGCGGTCCACCAGACGTCACCGGGGCCGATGTCGTAGATGTTCGCCATCGACCAGGCCAGGGCGACCGCGTGTCCACCGTTGTCGCGCACCACACCCTTGGGGCCGCCGGTCGTGCCCGAGGTGTAGAGCACGTACAGCGGATCAGTCGCGGCGACCGGGACGCAGCCGGCGGGTTCCGCGGTGGCCGTCACGGTCTCCCAGTCGAGCTCCGCCGGGCCGAGCTCGGCGGGAGCGCTCGGGCGTTGCAGCACGACCACCGCCTCGGGGCGGTGCCGGGACAGGCCCAGCGCCTGGTCGACGATCGGCTTGTATTCCACGACGCGGTGGGGTTCGATGCCGCAGGAGGCGTAGAGCAGCACCCGGGGCGTCGCGTCCTCCACCCGACTCGCCAACTCCTTCGCGGCGAAGCCGCCGAAGACCACCGAGTGGACGGCGCCGAGTCGCGCGCAGGCCAGCATCGCGATGACCGCCTGCGGCACCATCGGCATGTAGATCACCACGCGGTCGCCCGCCACCACCCCCAGGCCGCGCAGCACCCCGGCGAAGCGCGCGACCTCGTCGCGCAGCTCCGCATAGCTGTACGAGCGCTGCTCCCCGCTGTAGGCGGAGTCGTAGATCAGGGCGGTGCGCCCGCCGTGCCCCGCCGTCACGTGCCGGTCCAGGGCGTTGTGGCAGGTGTTGAGCGCCCCGTCGGGAAACCAGCGGTAGAACGGGGGATTCGTCGCGTCGAGCGCGCGCGAGGGGGCGCGGTCCCAGTCGATGAGCTTCGCGGCGGCCAGCCAGAAGTCGTCCGGGTCGGTCAGGCTCCTGCGGTGGACGTCGCTGTAGCTGCTCATCGCGCTGCTCCCGATCCGTCGTGCCCTGCCGGAGATCCGATCCCGGTCCACCGTAACTCCGCACGGTCGGGGCGGGTCCGGTCGCATAGTGGGGCGCGCCGAAACCGGCGGGTCGTGCGTCGAGCGGTCGCGTCAGCGGCACGCGGGGTAGAGCCGGCGGGTGCCGACGCCGCCCGCGTAGGCGGCCGGGTCGCTGAACCGGCAGCCGTAGTCCGGTCGGGACACGACGGCGCGGTCGGCGACCGGATCGCCGCCCGGTCGATGCCCGGACCGCACCCAGCGGACCAGGTCCTCCCAGGCGGTGCCGACCTCCGCGTCGGAGAACTCGCAGTGCTGCGCCGTCCGGATGGCGCGCTGCACCAGCAGCCCGCTCCGGCCGTGCCGCGCCACATCCGTCCGGTACGCCTGCTCCATCGAGAACGGCACGAACAGGTCGCCGAGCCCGTGCAGGGAGAGCACCGGCGCCGACGGTCGGCCGTCGATGCGGGGCACCTGCGTGAGCGCGGGGGAGAGCCGTTCCCGGAGGTTCTCCGGGGCGACCCGGCGGACCGCCGCGTTCACGTTGACCGGGGAGTTCGGCTGGTAGCGGGTGAACACGTTGGTCGCGAGCTGGCCGGGTCGCTGCGCGGGTGTCTGCCCGGCGGCGGTGGCGCTGATGCCGAAGAGGAAGTCCTTCCAGACGGCGAAGGCCGCGTCCGCGCCGGGACGGGGACCGCCGCTGCGCTCGACGGTGATCGCCCGCAGTTGCCGGCCGAGGTCGTTGGCGGGCTCGGGGGCGGTGGGCGTCATGCCGCCCAGTCCGAGCCGCGCCTGGATGCGGGGCACGGCGTTGGACAGATAGTCGGCGGGGAGCGGGTAGGCGGGCACCCCGGCCAGCGCCTGCGCGACGAGGTTGTAGTCCAGGAAGAAGTCGAGCAGCGTCTGATCGCCCATCACGCCGCACATCGGCAGCGCGCCGTCGTAGAACCCCGGATACTGCTCCAGCGACCGGCCGATGATGTATCCGCCCATCGAGACGCCGGCGAGGTAGGTGCGGTGGGGACGTCGGACGAGCTCGCCGAAGAGCTGGGCGAGCTCCCGGGTGCCGAGCACGCCGGCGCGGATGTCGAAGCCGTTGCCGGAGTACGACGAGGCGGCCCAGGCGTACCCCTGGTCGAGCACCCGCTGCCGCAGCCCGAAGCCGGGCGGGTCGACGGTGAGCACGCTGCCCTGCCCGCGGTAGCCGTGCGCCCACATGAGCAGCTCGCCGTTCCAGCGCGGCGGCACCTCGATCGTGTACGCCGCGTGCCGGTGCACGCCCTGACGTACCCGTGACGGCTGACCGTGCACGAGCGCGGGCGGGAGCGGGGGGTTGTCGATCGTGTAGCCCGGTAACGGCCGGTCGCCCGGGACCCCGTGGGCGTGGGCCGGTGCGGCGCCGGCGAGACCGGCGATGAGGGCCAGCCCTGCCGTGACGGCGAGGAGTCGGCGTGGAAGACGCGGGGGCCGTGTCCGCATGGCGGCTCCTCCGGGACGGGGCGCCGTGATGGGCGGCGTCCGATGTGGATGTTAACCGGCCAGTAACTCCACGAAGGTAGATCCGCGCGATCAGCGCTGTCAATGGCACGAGAGAACGGCGTCCCTCCACGCGGGCAGGTCAACGTCGATGTACGGATCGCGGAGCGCGCGGTTGCCCCCGATGACGGACGTCGACGACCGGCATTACCGATGGACGTGGATCGTGTCCAGCCTGGACCGTGCCGGGGACGACATTGGGTACACCGCGGGTGGTGGGCACGCCGCTATAAGGCCGCGGGGTTTCCGAGTTCACGGCAGGCGCGACCTTGCTCCCCGCGGCTCTGACCGGCGTCGGGCGTACGGGGACCGAGGTGGCTCCCCGTACGCCCGACGTCCGGCTCAGGCGAGGCCGGCCCGGCGCAGCGCGTCGGCGAGCGCGCCCCCGCCGGCGTTGCCGCCACCGGCGCCGCTGTTACCCGACCCGCCGCGCCCCTGTCCGCCCCGTTGACCGCCGCGCTGGCCGCCGCCCTCCCGGCCGCCGCCGCGCTGTCCGCGCTCCGGGCGCCCGGCGCCGGACGGGCCGCGCTGCCCTGCGGCGTCGACCTCGTCCTCGAGGCGCAGGGTCAGCGAGATGCGCTTGCGGGGGACATCGACGTCGAGAACCTTGACCCGGACGATGTCGCCCGGCTTCACCACGTCGCGCGGGTCCTTCACGAAGGTGTGGGAGAGCGCCGAGACGTGGACCAGGCCGTCCTGGTGCACGCCGACGTCGACGAAGGCGCCGAAGGCGGCGACGTTGGTGACCACGCCCTCCAGCAGCATGCCGGGGACAAGATCGCTGAGCTTCTCCACGCCGTCGGCGAAGGTCGCGGTCTTGAACGCCGGACGCGGGTCGCGGCCCGGCTTCTCCAGCTCCTTGAAGATGTCGGTGACGGTCGGCAGGCCGAAGGTGTCGTCGACGAACTGGTTGGGCTTCAGCGTGCGCAGCGCGGCGGTGTTGCCGATCAGCGTGTGGATGTCGGCGCCGGTGGCGGCGAGGATGCGCCGCACCACCGGGTAGGCCTCCGGGTGCACGCTGGAGGTGTCGAGCGGGTCGTCGCCGCCGGGGATGCGCAGGAAGCCGGCGGCCTGCTCGAACGCCTTCGGGCCCAGCCGCGCCACCTCCTTGAGCGCGCTGCGCGAGCGGAACGGTCCGTTGGCGTCGCGGTGCAGCACGATGTTCTCCGCGAGGCCGGCGCCGATGCCGGACACGCGGGTGAGCAGCGGCGCGGAGGCGGTGTTGACGTCCACGCCGACGGCGTTGACGCAGTCCTCGACGACCGCGTCGAGCGACCGGGACAGCTTCGTCTCGGCCAGATCGTGCTGGTACTGCCCGACCCCGATCGACCTCGGGTCGATCTTGACCAGTTCGGCGAGCGGGTCCTGCAGCCGGCGGGCGATGGAGACCGCGCCGCGCAGCGAGACGTCCATGCCGGGCAACTCCTGTGACGCGTACGCCGAGGCGGAGTAGACGGACGCGCCGGCCTCGGAGACCACGACCTTGGTGAGGTTGAGCTCGGCGTGCCGCTTGATCAGCTCGCCGGCGAGCTTGTCGGTCTCCCGGGAGGCGGTGCCGTTGCCGATCGCGATCAGCTCCACGCCGTGCGCCTTGGCGAGCCGGGCCAGCACGTCGATCGACTGGTCCCACTGCCGTCGCGGCTCGTGCGGGTAGATCGTCTCGGTCGCTACCACCTTGCCGGTCGCGTCGACCACCGCCACCTTCACGCCGGTCCGCAGCCCCGGGTCGAGACCCATGGTGGGGCGGGTGCCGGCGGGGGCGGCGAGCAGCAGGTCGCGCAGGTTGGTGGCGAAGACCCGTACCGCCTCGTCCTCGGCCGCCTGCCACAGCCGCATGCGCAGGTCCGCGCCGAGGTGGATGAGGATCCGGGTACGCCAGGCCCAGCGCACGGTGTCGGTCAGCCAGCGGTCGCCCGGGCGGCCCCGGTCGGCGACGCCGACCCGCTGCGCGATGCGCAGCTCGTAGCTGCTCGGCCCGACCACGGTCTCCGCCGGGGGCTCCTCCGGCTCCATGGTCAGGTCGAGGACCTGCTCCTTCTCGCCGCGGAACATGGCCAGGATGCGGTGCGAGGGGAGCTTGGTGAAGGGCTCGGCGAAGTCGAAGTAGTCGGCGAATTTCGCCCCCTCGTCCTGCTTGCCGTCGCGGACCTTCGCACTGAGCCGGCCCCGCGACCACATCTGCTCGCGCAGCTCACCGATGAGGTCGGCGTCCTCGGCGAAGCGCTCGACCAGGATCGCCCGTGCGCCGTCCAGCGCGGCCGCGGCGTCGGCGACGCCCTTCTCGGCGTCGACGAAGCCGGCCGCGATCGTCCGCGGGTCCAGACCAGGGTCGGCGAGGAGCTGCTCGGCGAGCGGCTCCAACCCGGCCTCGCGGGCGATCTGCGCCTTGGTCCGCCGCTTCGGCTTGTACGGCAGGTAGATGTCCTCCAGCCGGGCCTTGGAGTCGGCCGCCATGATCTGCGCGGTCAGCGCCTCGTCGAGCTTGCCCTGGCTGCCGATCGACTCCAGGATCGCGCCGCGCCGCTCCTCCAGCTCGCGCAGGTAGCGCAGCCGCTCCTCCAGCGTGCGCAACTGCGCGTCGTCGAGGGTGCCGGTCACCTCCTTGCGGTAACGGGCGATGAACGGGACGGTCGCGCCGCCGTCGAGCAGCTCGACCGCCGCTGTCACCTGCCCCTCGCGTACGCCGAGTTCTTCCGCGATCTGCTGATGGATAGCCGTCTTCACGATCCTGTTCCACCTTCTGCCTGGGGTACGCGCTGCATTGTGCAGGGTTTGCCCCCTGCTTGTCGCGCGGCCCGCCCGGCGCGCCGGGCGTCGCCCCCACCGTCGTCGACCCTCGTCGCGCGGGGCGTGAACGGGCGGACCCGGGGGATGTGACGTGCCGCTCACCCCCGTCGGCGAGGTCGGCGGGTCGGCCGCGAGCACGGCCTGTACTAAATCGATAAGGCTGGACACCTTGCGGCGTATCGGGTTAGGTCAGAGTGATCGATTCGGGACTCTGCGGGGTGGGTGCGATGACAGTCGAAGTCGGCGAGCAGTCGGGCGAGTTCCAGGGCGTCGCGGCCGGCCACCCGCTGCAGCGGCTCTCCGCCGACGAGATCCGCGCGGCCCGCGCGCTCCTCGCCGCGCACGACCTGCTGAGCCCGACCACCCGCTTTCCGCTGCTCGCCCTGGAGGAGCCGCCCAAGGACGTGGTGCTGGCGTACCGCGACGGGGACCCGGTCGACCGCCGCGTCCGCGCGGTGCTGCTCGACGTCACCACCGGCCGCTGCCGCACCGTCGTGGCGTCGCTGACCCGCGCCACGATCGACTCGGTCGTGGAGCTCGATCCGGTGATCGACGGCCAGCCGCCCATCCTGCTCGACGAGTTCGTCGCCGTTGACGAGATCGTCAAGGCCGACCCGGGGTGGCGTGCGGCGATGGCCCGCCGCGGCATCACCGACCTGGCGCTGGTGCGGCCGTGCCCGCTCTCCGCCGGGGACTTCGACATCCCCGGCGAACGGGGCCGTCGCATGCTGCGGGTGCTCTCCTTCCTGGCCCACCGCCCCGAGGACCACTGCTGGGCCCATCCCATCGACGGCGTGGTCGCCTACATCGATCTCGTCGAGCGCCGGGTCGTCGAGCTGATCGACCACGAGCTGCTCCCGGTGCCGACCGAGGAGGGGAACTTCGACGACCCGGCATACACCGGACCGCCGCGCACCACCCTCAAGCCGATTGAGATCACCCAACCCGACGGTCCCAGCTTCAGCGTCGACGGCGACGTGGTGCGCTGGGAGAACTGGCGCTTCCGGGTCGGCTTCGACCCGCGCGAAGGGCTGGTGCTGCACCAGATCTCGATCCGCGACGGCGAACGCGACCGTCCGTTGATCTACCGGGCCTCGATCGCCGAGATGGTGGTGCCCTACGCCGATCCGAGCCCGGTGCGGTTCTGGCAGAACTACTTCGACGCGGGGGAGTACCTCCTCGGTCAGCAGGTCAACTCGCTCCGGCTCGGCTGCGACTGCCTCGGCGAGATCCACTACTTCGACGCGGTCCTCGCCGACGGCGACGGCCAGCCCCGCGAGGTGCCCAACGCGATCTGCATGCACGAAGAGGACCACGGCGTGCTGTGGAAGCACACCGACCTCTTCACCGGCTCCGCGGAGACCCGCCGCCAGCGCCGGCTCGTGATCTCGTTCTTCGTCACGGTCGGCAACTACGACTACGGGTTCTACTGGTACCTCTACCTCGACGGCACGATCCAACTGGAGGTCAAGGCGACCGGCGTGGTCTTCACCTCCGCCTACGTCGCCGGCAGCCCGTACGCGACCGAGATCGCGCCGGGGCTGGGTGCCCCCTACCACCAGCACCTGTTCAACGCCCGGCTCGACATGACGGTCGACGGGGTCACCAACGCCGTCGACGAACTCGACGTCCGTCCGCTCCCGATCGGCCCGGACAACCCGTACGGCAACACGTTCACCCGTTCCGAGACCCGCCTGGCGTCGGAATCACAGGCGTCCCGGAGCGCTGATCCGGGGCGCGGCCGGGTGTGGCGGATCGTCAATCCGGAGCGCACGAACCGGCTCCGCCAGCCGGTCGGCTACGTGCTGCGCCCGGAGGGCCAACCCACCCTGCTCGCCGACCCCGCCTCGTCGATCGCCGGGCGGGCGGCGTTCGCGACCCGGCACCTCTGGGTCACCCGCTACGACCCGGCCGAGCGCTATCCCGCCGGTGACCTGGTCAACCAGCATGCGGGCGGGGCCGGGCTGCCGGCCTTCGTCGCGCAGGACCGTCCGATCGACGGGGCCGACATCGTGCTGTGGCACACCTTCGGGACCACGCACTTCCCGCGCGCCGAGGATTGGCCGGTGATGCCCGTCGACTACTGCGGCTTCACGCTCAAGCCCGCGGGCTTCTTCGACCGCAATCCGACACTCGACGTGCCGGCGAGTACCGCCCGGCACTGCGCCGGCGGCTGACGGTCAGGCCGTCTCGCCGGGGGCCAACCACCGGTAGCCGTTGGCAGTCGCGTGGCCGAACCAGCCGTTGATGCTGGCGAGCCCTTTCTCGTTGACCATCGCGTCGTGGATCGGGAAGGTGCGCGCGGGGTTGATCGCGCGGACGAAGTCGATCGCCTCGTCCAGCTTCATCCACGGCCCGTGCACCGGCACCAGCAGCGTCTCGACCGGCTGGTCGGGAATGTGGAGCGCGTCGCCGGGGTGGTAGAGGCGGTCGTCGACCAGGTAGCCGAGGTTGGCGCAGTCCGGCTGCCCGCCGTAGATGAAGGCGTGCCGGCCGCCGACCGCCCGGACCCGGAAGCCCGCGGCGGTGAACTCGTCGCCCGAGCTGACCCGGGTCACGTCCAGCCCGGGAACCTCGACACCGGGGATGTCGGCGTCGGCGGGAGCGTAGACCGGCACGCCCAGCCCGGCCAGGCGGAGCACGTCGATGTGGTCGGCGTGCTCGTGCGTCACGAGGATGGCCTCGGCGCCGGTGAGCGCTGCCGGCTCGCTCCAGGTGCCGGGGTCGATCACGAGGACACGCCCCTCGTGCTCGAGCCGTACGCACGCGTGGCTGTACTTCGTGATCATCATGGCTTGAACCTACGCGATCACCCCGGTCAGCGGCGGACCGTGAGCGCAATCGCCGCGACAGCGGTTCGCACCCCGCCGATCAGCGCGCGGAGCTCGGCCGGCAGGCGGTCGGTGATCTCCGCGAGTTGGGCGCGGACCTGTTGCCGGGACATCGTCACCGCGAGTTGGTGGTCGAGCCCGGTGGCGAGCACCAGCGCCGCGAGCGTCGCCATGTAGGGGTGGATCGAGCCCGGCCGTTCCAGCAGGTATTTGAGCCGCACCTGCGGCAGCGTGCACGTCGTCGGGTCCACCCCCGGATAGCGCACCCGGGTCCGCCGGGCCAGCAACCCTCTGACCTCTTCGCGCCGGACGACGCCGACGTCGGCCAGGCGCCGCCCGACGCTGTCCCGGGCGGTGGGGCGCAGGTGCTCCACCCACGCCCGCATCACGTAGCCCGGGCCGCGTCGCCGTAGCTCCAGCAGCGCCGCGTCCGAGACCGGCTCGCCCCACGCGCGCGGGTCCGCGACCCCGACCCTGCCGTCGGCGCAGCTGATCCGTCGGTCCAGAAGCAGTTCGGCGAGGACGGCTCCGGCGAGCCCGGTGTCGAAGACGTCGCTCTGCACCGCCGTCCTGCCGGTGTATGCGTCGTGGCCGATGAGAAAAAGCTCGTCGGCGAGGCGAAAAGTGCTCATGGCCTTCCTGGGTGGCCGGGCGGAAAACCATGGTTTTCCGGTGTGAGCGTGCACATCGACAAGGGGGTCGCCCTGTTTCGTCGCCGCACGGTACGGCATCCCGGTCCGCCGTTTCAAGCCATCGGTCGAGATTGGACCGACATGGTTATCCGACCGGTGAGTTCGCTGCAGCCGTGAATTGTTTCCGGTTGATTTCGGCGGTCACTCGGAGACTATGACGGGTAGACGGACCTTGATGTGTGGCTCCGCGCGACCGTACGATCTTGGCGTTGTTCTCCCGATCAACGTTCACCCCCCTCGCGTTGAGGAGACGGTATGTCCAGCAGCCATCGAACGAGCCACAGTGGACTGGCAAAGCGTCGACTGGGCGTCGTTCACCTGGTGTTCTTCACCGTTGCCGCGTCCGCGCCGCTGACCGTGCTCGGTGGCGGCATCACCACCGCGTTTCTCGTCACCGGCAACATCGGCACCCCGATCTCGTTCATCGTCCTCGCCGCCGTGCTAGCGATCTTCGCGGTCGGCTACGCGGCGATGAGCCGGTACGTCTCCAATGCCGGCGCCTTCTACTCCTATCTCGCGAACGGGATGGGGCGGGCCGCCGGCGTGTCAGGTTCGTTCGTCGCACTCACCGCTTACAACGCGATCAACTTCGGGCTGTACGGCCTCTTCGGCGCTATTTTCGGCAACTTCATGGCGGACCGCTTCGGCATCGCCGTCACCTGGTGGGTCTGGTCGTTTGCGGCAATGGCGCTCATCGGTCTCCTCGGAGTGTTGCGCGTCGACCTCAACGCCAAGGTGCTCGCCGTGCTGCTGATCCTGGAGTGCGTCGTGGTGGCCGTGTTCGACATCGTGGCCGTCGCCAATCCGGCCGGTGGATCGGTCAGCTTCGCCGGGCTCAACCCGGCGAACCTCTTCGTCCCCGGCTTCGGGGCGGTGCTGGCGCTCGGCATCGCCTGCTTCGCCGGTTTCGAGTCCGCCGCCATCTACAGCGAGGAGGTCATCGACCCACGCCGTACCGTGGCCCGCGCGAGCTACATCGCGGTCGCCTTCACCGGCGCCTTCTACGCGCTCTCCGCCTGGGCGCTCTCCGTCGTGCACGGGCCGGACAACGTGGGGGGCGTGATCGCGGAGCAGGGCGCCGGCGCGGCGTTCGGCCCGCTCGGCCAGTACGCCGGCGCCCTCGTCGCCGACCTCGCCAACGTCCTCTTCATCACCAGCGTCTTCGCGGCCCTGCTCTCGTTCCACAACGGGGTGGCGCGTTACCTGTTCGCGTTGGGACGTGAGCGGGTGCTGCCGGACTTCCTCGGCCGCACCGGCACCCGGTCTGCCGCCCCGGTCGCCGGTTCCGTCACACAGAGCCTGCTCGCCTTCGCCGTCGTGCTGCTCTTCGCCGCCACCGACCGGGATCCGGTCGTCGATCTCTTCACCTGGTTCAGCGGGCTCGCCGCCGTCGGGATCGTGCTCCTGATGACCGGCACCTCGATCGCCGTCGTCGGCTACTTCCGCAACCGGCAGACCGAGGAGACGGTGTGGCAGCGGCTGGTCGCGCCGGCGCTGTCGTCGATCCTGCTCGCGACCGTGCTGTTCTTCCTCGTCTACAACTTCGACGCCCTGCTCGCCCCGACCAATCCGGGTTACCTGACCTGGCTGCTCCCCGGGCTGGTGGGGGTCGCCGCGGTCGCCGGCCTGATCTGGGGTGTGATGTTGCGCCGCATCCGCCCAGACGTCTACGCCGGGATCGGACGCAGCGCGGTGCACCCGGTCACGGAGGACGAGGCCGGGTACGTCCCGGTGGCCGGCTGAGGCCGCCCGAGTGGCGCGGGCGGCGGCTTCCCGTCAGGAGCCCGCCGCCCGCTGTGCGGCAGGGTTGGCGTGCTCCGGCGCCGGTCGGTCAGCGGCGGACGGTCAGTGCGACCGCGGCGACCGTTTCGTCGATGCCCGTGACGAGGGTGCGCAGGGTGCGCGGAAGGTTGCCTCTGATCCGCGTCAACTGCTCGCGCACCGTCGGGCCGTAGACGTCGACGAACCAGCCGTCCATCCGGGTCGCGCGGACGATCTCGGCCAGCATGGCGGTGCGGGCGTCGACCGGCACGGCCCGCCCCAGCGCATGCCCCAACCGCACTCGTGGGCCGACGGCCTTCACGGGGTCGACCGCGGGATAGCGGGCCGCGGGACGGCGGGTGAGCGGCCGGCGCACCAGCACCACGCGGATCAGCCCGCGCGACTCCAGGTCCTCGGCCACCGCGCCGGTCAGGCCGTCGCGCAGGTAATCGATCCAAGCGCGCACCGGATGCCGGTCGCCACGCAGGCGCAGCGCCGCGATGAGCGGGTCGCCCAACGGGTCACCGACGGGTCGCTCGTCCATCAGCGCGATCGCCTGTTCCAGCACCGTGACCCGGCCGGCGAGCACCAGACCGGCGAGCACGGACCCGGCGAGCCCGATGGTCAGCAGATCGGCGTTGACCAGGGGCTTCCCGCTGCTGTCGTCGTGCGCGATCAGGAAGAACTCCTCGGCGAGAGTGAATTCCGAACCCGTGTCGGCACTGGGCATCGAGCGCCTCCCGCGGTGCGCGTCTGGATGACGCAGCGACCTTACCGGTGCGCGGCGCTGCCCGGTCGGCCGATCCGCGCCGGAACGAACCGGGGTTGCGGGGCCGGCGCTGGGCCGGACGCTCGTCGCGCGGCTGCCCGCCCGATGACCACACGACCGTGTGTCGGGTACACCTGCCGGGTGGGCGGCGGGCGCTGCGCTAGCGTCAGATCATGATTCGGCCGGATGACCCCCGCGCCCGCCGCCTTTTCGGTGACGGCAGCACCGCCCGTGGTGATCTGGCGATGAGCCCGTTCCGCGTCGACCGGGACCGGATCGTGGCGTCGCCGTTCTTCGCCCGGCTCGGTGGCGTGACCCAGGTGATCAGCCCGGGCGGCTCGGGTCTGCTGGTGCACAACCGGCTCACCCACAGCCTGAAGGTGGCGCAGGTGGGGCGGGCCGTCGCCGAGCGGCTGACCAGCGACAACCGCTACCGGGACCTGCTCGACAAGCTCGGCGGTTGCGATCCGGACGTGGTGGAGGCCGCCGCGCTGGCCCACGATCTGGGGCATCCGCCCTTCGGTCACCTCGGCGAGCAGGTGCTGGACCGGTTGGCCCGCGAGCGGCTCGGTCTGCCGGACGGGTTCGAAGGCAACGCGCAGTCGTACCGGATCGTGACCAGCACGGAGATCCGCGGTGACTCGACGATCGGGCTCGACCTCACGGCCGCCGTGCGCGCGGCGATGCTCAAGTACCCGTGGACCCGGCACACCTACCCGCAGCCCCATCCGCGCCACCTCGATCCGACGCCACGGGGTGCGGCGGCGCCGCCGGAGGACCCGGAGAGCGGATCGCTGAAGTTCGGCGCCTACACGACCGAGGCGGCCGACATGCGGCAGGCGCGGGAGCCGTTCGCCGGCCGGATCGCCGACTGGCAGCAGACGGTCGAGGCGTCGATCATGGATACCGCCGACGACATCGCGTACGCGATCCACGACGTGGAGGACTTTCACCGGGTCGGCGTGCTGCAGCAGGGTTCGGTGGCCGGCGAGTTGATGGCGTGGCAGCGCGAGGCCGGGGAGTTGCGGCGCCTGCCCGACCCCGCGTTGGACGTGGCCGCGCGGCGGCCGGGGCGCTCGATCGAACGGCTGCGTCGGCAGTTGCACCGCAAGGACGGCTGGATCAGCGATGACGACGCGTTCGCCGCGGCGGTCGAGCACGTCCGGCGGGAACTGGTCGACGGGCTGCTGGTCGCGCCCTTCGACGGGTCGATCGAGGCCGAGCAGTACGTGGCGGGCTTCTCGGCCCGCTGGACCCGGCGCCTCGTCGACGCCATCGAAGTGGTCGCCGAGCCGCCGGTGCGCTCCGGGCACGTCCGCCTGCCGGTGCCCCAGTGGCACGAGGTGCAGGTCCTCAAGTTCGTCCATCACCGGTTCGTGCTCGCCCGGCCAGACCTCGCACTGCACCAGCGCGGGCAGGCCGGGCTGCTGGCGACCCTCGTCGAAGCGCTCCTCGCGTGGCTGCTCGATCCGGACGAGGAGTCGCGGTTGCCGCGCCGCCTGCACGACCTCGTCGAACTCGCTGAGGCCGAGCTTCCGGCGGGGACGCCGGAGCGGCACATGATGGCGCGTGGCCGCGCCATCATCGACCACGTCGCCTCGTTGACCGACAGCCAGGCGGTCGCGTTGCTCGACGCCCTCTCCGGGCGCTCCGGTCAGCTCTGGACGGACGCTTTCGTGCTGTAGGGGGGCGTCCGCCCGGTCAATCGCGCCAGGTGAAGTCGAGATCGTTGAGGCTGGCGCCGATGCTGATGCGGCGCACCACCCGCATCAGGGCGTCGCGTCGCGCGTCCCGGCACACGCCGTCGGCGGCCCCCGCGTTGAGCTGCACGTACCGCGTCCAGACCAGTTGCTCGATCTCTTCGGCGAGCACGAGGAGCCGCCGGCAGCGCAGATTCGTGCAGGCGTAGTAGCGGATGCTTTTCGTGGAGTAGACGGGGACCAGCCGTCGTTCGCCGCAGTGGAGCAGGCCGCGCAGGAAATAGGGGTCGGGGCCGGTTTCTTCGCGGCGCTGAGCTGTGACCATGATGCCCATCGTCAATCGCCTCCCGCTCACATATACGCATGGCGGTCGCATTCGGGTTCGGTCACCGGAAATGTTTCGGTCACGTTCGATCCGCCGCTCCGCCACACATCGTAAGCCATGGATGTGAAAGCCGCTCGGACCAGGGGTTACGGGTAGTGACTCCAAACTCCAGACCTTGCGGAAGTTGGTCGGAACGTCGGTGCGCGCCGACATCCACCCGCATACTCCGGGCAAAGTCGCCCGGCAATCGGCCGAGTGGCGTCTGATGAGGAGGCAGGAGGCGGGGCATTGAAGCTCACCTTCATCCGCAAGACAGCGCTGTCGAACCAGACGAACTGTCCGTCGCTCTATCGCACCGACCGCAATACCTTTGTCGTGCAGGGATGGCGGGTCAGCGACCAGGAGACGCTATCTCAACTCGACATCCCGGCACATGAGACGGTGGTCGAGGTGCCCATCGACGTACTCGCTGAAATCGCGCGCACGCCGTAACGCATACCGATCGGCTCACCGGCGGTCCGCGTTCTGATCCGGCCGGTGAGCCGATCCACCTGATGGGGTGCGACGGGCTGGGTCAGCCCAGCCCGTCCGCCGACTGCAGGTTCTGCAGTCGGACCTGGCCACGCGCGACCAGCCGCTGCTCGGCGTCGGTGATCTCCACCTGCCAGAGTTGCTGGCTGCGCCCGCGGTGGATGGGGGACGCGACCGCGGTCAGTTCGCCGGTGCGCACCGCCCGCAGGAAATCGGTCTGGTTGGACACGCCGACGACCTGCCCGCGATCGGCGAGCCACAACGCGGCCCCGATGCTCGCGGCGGTCTCGACCGCGGAGCTGTAGACACCGCCGTGCACGATGCCGTACGGCTGCAGGAGGTGGGGTTTGGCCTCGAAGCGGATAACGACCCCGTCGCCGGAGGCCTCCTCGATGTCCAGTCCGAGCGTGGTCGCGAATCCGCCCAGTCCGTCGATTGTCTGCACTGTGCCACCCTTCGTGAAGCTGCGGACCCGAGCCTAACCGGCGGGGTCGGCGGCGCCGCTGTTGGAGATCGTGAAGCCGCTCGGGCAGGATCGTCGACGATGAGTATTCCCCCGGCGACGCCGCCCCCGGTGACACTGCATCCAGTCGTGCGCGAGGTGCTCGACGCCTACCTCCGCGCCGTCGACGACGCCGTGCCCGGGCTGGTGCAGGGGCTCTACCTCACCGGTTCCGTCGCGCTCGACGATTTCCACGTCGGCGTCAGTGACGTCGACTTCGTCGCTGTCACCGCGGCGAAGCCCGACGATCAGCAGGTACACGGGTTGCGCCGGGCACACGCGCTGCTCACCCGCCAGTGCCCACGACCGTTCTTCGACGGGCCGTACGTGACCTGGTCGGAGCTCGCCCTCGCCCCGCGGCACGCACAGCCCGGCCCGAACGCCTTCCAGGCCCGGTTCTGCCCGGCCTCCACCAGCGAACGCATCCCCGTGACGTGGCATACCGTGGCCCGGCAGGGCGTCGCGGTGCGCGGACCGCGGCCGGGCGAGTTCGAGGTGGCGACGGACCGGGCGGAGCTCGCCGGCTGGACCCGGCACAACCTCGACGAATACTGGGGTCCGTGGTGGCGGCGGCGTTCCCGGCTGCTCTCCCCGTCCGGTCTGGCCGCCCTCGGTGGCACCGCCCCCGTCTGGGGGGTGCTCGGGGTCGCCCGGCTGCACTACACCCTCGCCACCGGCGGGATCACGTCGAAGTCCGGAGCGGGGCGGTACGCCCGCACCGCGTTCGACCCGCGCTGGCGGCGGATCATCGACGAGTGCCTGCGGCTTCGGCGCGGCGCCGACGACGATCGCGGCTACCGCGACCCGCTCGCCCGCCGACGTGACGCCCTCGACTTCGTGGCGATGGTCATCGCGCAGGCGCGACGTCTCGCCTGATCGTCCGCGTCCCGGGCGACCGTGGCACCCCGGCGACCGTGGCACCCGGGCGACCGTCAGCGGGGGTCGGCGGTCGGGACCGGTTCCCGCTGCGCGGCGGCGGCCTGCTGGGGCCGCGGGTGCGCCCGGGTGGGACGCCGGCCGGCGAGGAGCCGCATCGCGGGCAGCTCGACCCAGCGGTGCAGCGGGACCGCGAGGCCGTACGACACCAGCAGCAGGAGCGCCGCGAGGCCGAGCGCGGCCGGCAGCGACCACATCCGGTCGCGGCCGATCAGCTCCATCGCGGTGACGACGACGACGAGATGGATCAGGAAGAAGGCGTACGACACCTCGCCCAGATGCTGCACGACGCGCCCCCGCCACATCGACCGGCGGCCGTGCAGGTCGGCCAAGGCCGCAGCGGGGATGAGCAGCGTGGTGGCGACGATGGTGCCGGCGGTGTCCCGGGTCGGCGCGGGGAGCCAGTCGACGATCAGGTAGTTGCCGGCGAAGATCAGCATCGCCAGGGGGAGTCCGGGGCCGCGCCACGCCCCGGTGGCCACCAGACGGGCCAGTACGATCCCGACCGCGAACTCCAGCATCCGGGTCAGCGGGAAGATGTAGACGAACCAGCGCCGGTGTTCCGCCGCCACGACGGCGTCGGCGAGGGTCGGCATCAGCCAGACCGCCGCGACCAGGGCGATCAGGAGGAAGCGGAGACCGCCGGTGCCGAGCCGGCGCAGCCCGGCGTAGAGCAGCGGGAAGCAGAGGTAGAACGCCATCTCGCAGGAGAGCGACCAGGTGACCGGGTTGAGCCCGAGATAGACGATGTCGCGGGTATCCCAGGACTGGACCAGGAGGCCGGTGCTGACCAGCAGTTCGTTGATGATCGGCGGGATGCGGTCGGTGACGGCCAGGCCGACCACCGCGAAGCCGAGCGCCACGAGGTGGGCGGGGTAGACCCGCGCGACGCGGCCGCGCCAGAACCGCCGGGCCTGCTGCCCCGGGCGGGCCGACCAGGTGAGCACGAAGCCGGAGAGCACGAAGAAGAAGGAGACCCCGAGGTCGCCGGGGTCGCAGAGCACCTGCGCGATCCGTTTCTGCTGCGGATCGGCGAGCGGGATCATCGAGTAGGCGTGGACCGCGAAGACGAGCAGGGCGGCGGCGAAGCGCAGTCCGGTCAGCGAAGGCAGCCGCCGGGCAGCGGGATGCGGCTCGGGCAGGACGGCTTCCTTCCGTACCGGGGGAGTCACGCGGCTCGACCTCAGCTCACCCGCGCTGGTGGGGCTCGCCTCGTGCGCTCGGTCGCCGGCGCGGGCCCAGCCTATTGCGGCACTACGCGCCCCGCCAACAATCCGCGGAGCGCGTAGTGAACCGCACATTTCTCGTCGGATCGGCGCCGAGGTGGAGTCGACGCGATCGGCGTGCCGTGTCAGCCCGCGGCGGGGGCGTCGCTCCGCTTCCTCGACGCGCTGAGGAAGTCGCGGTTGAGCCGGCCGATCGTGGCGAGCGGGATCCCCTTCGGGCAGGCCGGCGTGCACTCGCCCGCGTTGGTGCACCCACCGAAGCCGGCGTCGTCGTGCGCGGCGACCATGTCGAGTACCCGGGAGTTCCGTTCCGGCTGGCCCTGCGGCATCAGGCCCAGGTGGGTGATCTTCGCGGCGGTGAAGAGCATGCCGGAGCCGTTGGGGCAGGCCGCGACGCAGGCGCCGCAGCCGATGCAGGCGGCCGCCTCGAACGCGGCGTCGGCGTCGACCTTCGGAATCGGGGCCGCGTGGGCGTCCGGGGCGCTGCCGGTCGGGGCCGAGATGTAGCCACCGGCCTGGATGATCGTGTCGAACGCGGTCCGGTCGACCACCAGGTCCTTGACGACCGGGAACGCCCGCGCCCGCCACGGCTCGATGTCGATCGTGTCGCCGTCGGAGAAGGTCCGCATGTGCAGTTGGCACGTGGTGGTGAACTTCTGCGGACCGTGCGGGGCGCCGTTGATGACCATGCTGCACGCGCCGCAGATGCCCTCGCGGCAGTCGTGGTCGAACGCCACCGGCTCCTCGCCCTCGAGCGTCAGCCGCTCGTTGAGCACGTCGAGCATCTCCAGGAACGACATGTCGGGCGAGACGTCCGTTACCTGGTAGGTCACCATCCGGCCCTTGTCCTGCGGGCCCTGCTGGCGCCAGATGCGCAGGTTCAGGTTCACTTGTAGCTCCGCTGGGTGGGGTGGACGTACTCGAAATTCAGGTCTTCCTTGTGCAGCACCGGCGCTTCGCCGGCAGCCGTGAACTCCCAGGCGGCGACGTAGCTGAACTGCTCGTCGTCGCGAGCGGCCTCACCGTCGGGCGTCTGGCTCTCGGCCCGGAAGTGACCGCCGCACGACTCGGTGCGGTGCAGCGCGTCGATGCACATCAGCTCGGCGAGCTCGAAGAAGTCGGCGACCCGGCCGGCCCGCTCCAGCGCCTGGTTCAGGCCCTCGCCCTCACCCGGCACCTTCACCCGGCGCCAGAACTCGTCGCGGAGGCCGCGAATCAGCTCGATCGCCTTGCGCAGTCCCTCGTCGGTGCGCTCCATGCCGCAGTATTCCCACATGATCCGGCCGAGCTCACGGTGGAACGAGTCGACCGTACGGTCGCCGTCGATCGCGAGCAGCCGGGCGACCCGGTCCTCGACCTGGCTACGCGCCTCGACCACCTCGGGGTGGCTCTCGTCGAGCTTCTCGAACGGGCCGGCGGCGAGGTAGTCGCCGATCGTGTTCGGGAGCACGAAGTAGCCGTCCGCCAGGCCCTGCATCAGCGCCGAGGCACCGAGCCGGTTGGCGCCGTGGTCGGAGAAGTTCGCCTCACCGATCACGAACAGACCCGGGATGGTCGACTGCAGGTCGTAGTCGACCCAGAGGCCACCCATCGTGTAGTGCACGGCGGGGTAGATGCGCATCGGCACCTGGTACGGGTCCTCGCCGGTGATCCGCTCGTACATCTCGAAGAGGTTGCCGTACTTCGCGGCGACCGCCGAGCGGCCGAGCCGTTTGATCGCGTCGGCGAAGTCCAGGTAGACGCCGAGCCCACCCGGACCGACGCCGCGCCCCTCGTCGCAGACGTTCTTCGCGGCGCGGGAGGCGATGTCGCGGGGGACCAGGTTGCCGAACGCGGGGTAGATGCGCTCGAGGTAGTAGTCCCGCTCGTCCTCCGGGATGTCGCCGGGGGCGCGGTCGTCGCCGCCCTTCTTCGGCACCCACACCCGGCCGTCGTTACGCAGCGACTCGCTCATCAGGGTCAGCTTCGACTGGTGGTCGCCGGAGACCGGGATGCAGGTCGGGTGGATCTGCGTGTAGCAGGGGTTCGCGAAGAGCGCGCCCTTGCGGTGGGCCCGCCACGTCGCGGTGACGTTGCAGCCCTTGGCGTTGGTGGAGAGGAAGAAGACGTTGCCGTAGCCGCCCGAGGCGAGCACGACGGCGTCGGCGAAGTCGGTGGTGATCTCGCCGGTGACCAGGTCGCGGACCACGATGCCGCGGGCCCGCCCGTCGACGATGATCAGCTCCAGCATCTCGTGCCGGGCGTTCATCTCCACGTTGCCGGCCGCGATCTGCCGCTCCAGCGCCTGGTACGCGCCGAGCAGGAGCTGCTGGCCCGTCTGGCCCCGCGCGTAGAACGTGCGGGACACCTGGGCGCCACCGAACGAGCGCGTGTCGAGCAGGCCGCCGTACTCGCGGGCGAAGGGCACGCCCTGCGCCACGCACTGGTCGATGATCTCGACGGAGATCTCGGCCAGGCGGTGCACGTTCGACTCGCGCGAGCGGAAGTCGCCACCCTTGACGGTGTCGTAGAAGAGCCGGTGGACGGAGTCGCCGTCGTTGCGGTAGTTCTTCGCCGCGTTGATGCCGCCCTGCGCGGCGATCGAGTGCGCCCGCCGCGGGCTGTCCTGGTAGCAGTAGGAGCGGACCCGGTAGCCGAGCTCGCCGAGGGTGGCGGCGGCCGAGCCGCCGGCCAGGCCGGTGCCGACCACGATGACGCTGAGCTTCCGCTTGTTGGCGGGGTTGACCAGCTTGGCGGAGAACCGGCGCCGCTCCCAGCGCGTCTCGACGGGGCCGTCGGGGGCCTTGGTGTCGGCGACCGGGTCGCCCTCGGTGTAGAGCATGTTCAGCCCACCAATCCGGTGAGAACGGCAAAGGGCACGGACAGGTAGCCCACGCAGAGCACGACGGCGATGCCGAGCGCGATGGCCCGGGCCCGCCGTTCGCCGCGTCGGGTCTGCTGTCCGAGGGTGCGGACCGCGCTGTAGATGCCGTGCCGCAGGTGGAAGCCGACGGCGAGGATCGCCAGCGTGTAGAAGAGAGTGACGTACCAGCGCTCGGGCGCGAAGTCGGCGACCACGTTGGCGTACGGGTGCGCCGGGTCACCGTTCGGGTTGAGGTGCCCGGTGGTGAGGTCGAGGATGTGGTAGATCACGAAGAGCAGGATGATCACGCCGCCCCAGCGCATGGTGCGGGCGGCGTAGCTGCCCTGCACCTTGCCGCGGTGGGCGTACCGGACCGGCCGGGCGGCCCGCGCGCGCAGCGCGAGCGACGTGGCGGCCCAGATGTGCCCCAGCACGGCGAAGGTGAGCACCCCCCGCTGGATCCACAGGAACCACGCCTCGGGCAGCAGCGGGTTGCCGATGCTGCGCAGCCAGTGGGCGTAGTGGTCGAAGGAGTTGGCCCCAAAGAAGATCTTGAGGTTGCCCACCATGTGCAGTACGAGGAAGAGCACCAAAAGGATGCCCGTCACCGCCATGAGAGCCTTCTTGCCGACGGTGGAGCGCATCGGCGACGCGGTCGCTACAGCCACGTCGGACGACGTTAGAAGCGAAGTGATCAGTCGTCCAATGCATCGCGGCAGCAGTCTCAATAGCTATACGCTATCGAGGTGCAGATCCATCAGCTCAGGTCCTTCGTCGCGGTGGCTGAATTACGACATTTCACCCAAGCTGCCGGTCATGTGGGCATCTCGCAACCGTCGTTGAGTAAGCAGATTCACAACCTGGAGGCCGATCTCGGCGCGCCGCTCTTCGAGCGCGTCCGTGGTGACATCGCCCTCACCGCCGCCGGGGAGGCGCTGCTGCCGCTCGCCCAGCGGATCGTCTCCGACGTCGACACCGCCCGCCGCGAGGTGCATGAGCTCGTCGGACTCCGTCGGGGCCGGGTACGCCTCGGCGCCACCCCCAGCCTCTGCGCCTCGCTCGTGCCACGCGTGCTGCGCCGGTTCCGCGACGCCTATCCCGGCGTCGACCTGCACATCGAGGAGAGCGGCTCGCAGGACCTGGTCCGCAACCTCACCCGCGGCGAGCTGGACCTGGCGCTGATCGTCCTGCCCGAACAGGGCACCGACCCGGCGCTGCGCGCCGAACCCGTGCTGCGTGAGCACCTCGTGGTCGCCTCGGTCGAGCCGCTCGCCGCGACCACCTCCGGCGGCGAGTTGCACCTCACCGACCTGCACAATCACCCGCTCGTCATGTTCCGCACCGGCTACGACCTCCGCGACGCCACCCTGGAGGCGTGCAGGCGGGCCGGCTTCACGCCGTCGTTCGCGGTCGAGGGGGGCGAGATGGACGCCGTGCTCGGCCTCGTCGAGGCGGGCCTCGGCGTGGCGCTGGTGCCCAGCGTGGTCCTCGCGGGGCGGCCCCGGCTTCGGGCCACTCCGCTCACCCGACCCGGCGTGCAGCGCACCATCGCGCTCGCCCAGCGGCGCGAGATCGTTCCCAGCCACGCCGCGCAGGCGCTGCGCGAGACCCTCTTCACCCACCTGCGCGCCTCGGCGCAGGCCGGGGAGTTGCCGGCCGGAGTCGAGCTGGACCTGCGATAGCGTCGCGGACGCGAGCACGGGCCTCCCCCCCCGGCCCGCCCAACCGAGCACGGACCTTCGCTCTGCTTCCCTGGAAGACGCAGGGGTCGGTGGAGCAATTGGGTACGGTCCCGGCGGAGGAGCCCCACCAGCGGCACCGCGCCGCCGTGCCGGTCCGCCATCCCGGTGCCGAGGATCAGCGCGGCGGGGGCGTCCCCCAGCCCGAGCCACGCGCCCGCAACGGCGGTCCACCGCCGCGGGCGTCGGGAGTGCTCAGTGGTTGGCTCCGGAGCCGAGCAGGCCGCGCAGCTCGGCCGCGAGACGGTCGAACCGCTCGTCGGCCATGACGTCGGCGTAGTTGCGCTCCGCCGGCAGGTCGACCGGGAGGGTGCGGATGATCCGGCCGGGGCGGGCGCTCATCACCTCGACGCGGGTGCCGAGGAAGACGGCCTCCGCGATGGAGTGGGTGACGAGCAGGATCGTCGTGCCGGTCTCCCGCCAGATCCGGTTGAGCTCGGTGTTGAGCGTCTCCCGGGTCAGCGCGTCCAGCGCTCCGAAAGGCTCGTCCATGAGCAGCACGGGCGGCTGGTGCAGCAGCGCGCGGCACAGGGACACGCGCTGCTGCATGCCACCGGAGAGCTCGTGCGGCAGCGCGTCCTCGAAGCCGGTCAGGCCGGTCATCTCCATCAGCTCGTCCGCGCGACGGGTGGCCGCCTTGCGGTCCAGGCCGCGCATCTCCGCCTGCAACAGGATGTTCTTGCGCACGCCGCGCCATTCGAGCAGTGCGGCGCGCTGGAAGATGAAGCCGATGTTCTTCTGCGGCCGCGTGACCTGCTGCCCCATCAACGACGCCGTACCGGTGGTGGGCTTGACCAGCCCCGCCACGATCTTGAGCAGTGTTGACTTACCGCAGCCGGACGGCCCGAGGATCGACACGAACTCGCCGGGTTCGATCCGCATGCTGACGTCGGTGAGCGCGACGGTGTGCGACCGCTTCGACCGGAACTGCACGGACAGGTCCGTCATCTCGACGGCGGGTCCGGCCGTGCGCGTGGCGGCGACGGTTGATGGGGCAGTGGTCATTGCGAGGTCACCCCTTGCTGGTGAACGTGTTGTCCCAGTACTTCTCGGGCGAGCCGGCGTCCTTGAGGTCGCCGTACTTCGACATCAGGTCGATCGTCTCGGTCCAGGCCTGGGTGTCGTTGACGCCGGGCGCCCCCGCGTCGAGCTTCAGCAGCGGCACCGCGAGGGTGAGCTGCTTCACCAGGACCTCCTTGGCCGGCTCGTTGTCGGCCAGCTCGGCCATCGCGTCGGTCGCGCCGGGGATGTCCTTCGCCGCCTCGGCCCACGACTTCTGGGTGGCCCGGATGAATGCCTTCACCATCTCCGGGTCCTTCTTCAGCGTCGCCTCGTTGGCGACCAGACCCGTGCCGAGCATGTTCATGCCCCAGTCGGCGTAGAGCAGGTACGACGTCTTCTTGCCGGTCTTCGCCTCGATCGTCGGGGCCTGGTCGTGGAAGAAGCCCATGATGGCGTCGACCTTGCCCTCGGCGAGCGCCGCGATCTTGCCGGCGGCGTCGACGTTGACGACCTTGACGTCGGTCGGCGCCATGCCGTTCGCCTTGAGCAGCGCGGGGAAGGTGGCGTAGAGCGCGTCGCCCGGCGTGCCGCCGACGGTCTTGCCCTTGAGGTCGGAGAGCTTGGTGATGTTCTTGTCGGCGAGGAACTCGATCGACGTCGGGCCCTTCTGCAGGAACACGCCGACGCTCTTCACCTTCATGCCCGTGGCGACGGCCTTGAGCAGCGGCGGCGTGTCCGACCAGCCGAAGTCGGTCTGGTCCTGCGCGACGGCCTGCAGCGTCTTACCCGAGCCACCGCCGGGCTTGACGGTCAGCTCGATGCCCTCGGCCTCGTAGAAGCCCTTCTTGATGCCGTAGTAGAAGGGCGCGTGCTCGCCGTAGGGGACCCAGTTGAGGGTCAGGCTGACCTTCTTCTTGCCGCCGGCGTCGCCGCCGGACTTTTCGTCGGAGTCGCCACATGCGGCGAGCGATCCGAGCAGCAGGACGGCCGCGCTGGCCGCGATTGCGAGACGTCTCATAGGTGGTGCGCCTCCTTGGGCGAAAGTGACCTGGTGGATCGGAATGGCGTGGACCGGAACGGGGTGGATCGGAACGGGGTGGATCAGGCGGTGGTCAGCGGGACGCCGGAGCGCCGGCTGGCGTGCCAGGGGATGAGGAGCGCCTCGGCGATCTCGACGAGAACGAAGAGCACGATGCCGATGATCGACATCAGGATCAGGTCGGCGAAGAGCAGCGCCGAGTCGAGGTTGCCGCTCGCCAGGAGCAGCACGTAGCCGAGCCCCTCGCTGGCGCCGACGAATTCGCCGACGACGGCGCCGGTGACGGCGAGCGTCACGGCGACCTTCATGCCGGACATCAGATGCGGCAGCGCGTTCGGGAAGCGGATCTTGCGGAACGTCTTCCACGGCCCCGCGCCCATCGTCGCGGAGAGGTCGATCAGCTCCGGGTCGGTCGAGCGCAGCCCCGACACGCCGGAGACGACCACGGGGAAGAAGGCGATCAGCACCGCGAGCACGATCTTCGGCGCCATCCCGGTGCCGAGCAGGACCCCGAGCAGGGGCGCGATGGCGATCTTCGGAATGACCTGGGCGAAGAGCACGATCGGGTAGAGCGAGCGCTCCATGGTGGACGAGTAGGTGATGAGCACGGCCGAGGCGATGCCGATCACGGTCGCCAGCACGAAGCCGAGCACCGTCTCGTACAGCGTGATCATGGTGTTCTCGAGCAGGAAGTCCCACTCGGAGGTCAGCTTCTCCCACACCTGCCCCGGCGTGGGGATGAGGTAGTTGGCGATGTATTCCCGGTCCGCGACGAACCACCAGGCGGCGAAGATGGCCACCAGCACGAGCGCCGGACGCCACAGCGCGTCGGCGAGCCGGGTGAGTCGGGTGGTCAGGCTCGGGCGACCGCGTCGCGTCGGCCCGCCGGACTGCGCCGGGCGCCCGGATCGGGCCGGCGCCGCGGCGCCGCCGGTCGCTGCCGTACCGCTGGTCACGTCCTGGTCGACGGCGTGTTCGGACACGGCCACTCCTTCGTGCGGTCGGGTTCGCGCCGGCGGCGAGGACGGCGCCGTCGAGGTGTGCGGCTGTCCCGGCGGGGTGGCGGCCGCGGTCTGGTCGGAGCTGGGCATCGTGCCTCCTCCCATGTTTCGGTGCCGTTTCGCGGAGGCGTCTGGCAAGCGCTTTCTCGGGACACTAGAAGGATCTGCGTCACATAGGCAAGGGCTTTCCCGTCTCGATCTTCGTGTCGCACGGGCACGTTGCCAAGATGTGATAAACCGCTACCCTCGCCAGTAAGCCGGCGATGGTGCCGGTGATCCGGCGCGTCAGCGCACCGGGTACGTGTCCAGCAGCCCACACATCCCCTGGCGCCCCCGTTCGTCCGGTTCGGCGAACGCGTAGACCTCCGCGCGGGACAGGTGGGGCGCCTCGCCCCGCTCCAGGGCGTCGAGCTGCTCACCGGTCTCCTCCGCCGCGCGCAACGCCCCCGCCGCCCACCGCGCCCGCCACCGCTCGATCTGCGGGCGGACCAACCGCACCGCCGCGCGGTGGAACTCGCGCAGCGGCGTCAGGTCCCCGTCCTGCGCGCTCCGGCACAGCCGCCCGAACCCCTCGACCGCGAGATCGCGTCGCGCGTACGCCGCGGTGAGGTCGGTGCCGGGTGCGCCGCCGAGCGGGAGGGCGACGGCCGCCGTGTACGACCGCGGGTCGGCGAGCACCTCCGGCGGGAGGGTCAGCACGGCATCGCCCGCCTCCGGCAGGCCGCTGTTCTGCATCAGGACGAGAAGCTCCAGCCCGCCGTGGTTGACGAGCCGGTGGATGGTGCCCGGCGCGAACCAGACGACGGCGCCGGGGACCAGCGGGGTCTCCCGGTAGCCGGAGAGGGTCAGCGTCTGCACCAGGCCCGACCCGCCCCGCACCACGTACCCCTCCGCGCAGCACAGGTGCATGTGCGGGGTGCCCCCGACCGCGCCATCCGGCGCGACGGTGTCGTAGACGCAGAGGCGCGACAGCCCGACCCCGCCCGGAAGCGGCACGGTCTGCGGATCGCTCATCCGGCCACCTCGCGTCGAAAAACGCTCTTCCCGGTCAAACCGCACGCTATCCCGGTCGATGATCACCGTCAACGACGTTTCGGGCGATGGGGCGGCACCGATCCGCAGCGGCGCGGGATCCGTACCCGTTGGTGGACGCGCCGCCAGAGACGGTGCGACGTTCGCCGAGGAGGCAGTGGATGGACGGAGCACGAACCACCCAGCAGACGGGCGGGACGATCGAGCTCGCAGCGGCCGAGCCGGCGGAACCCGCCGTGCCGGCAGCCGGGCCCGACTCGCCGGCAGCCGCTACCGACTCGCCACAAGCCGCGGCGCCGGCAGCCGACCCCGAGCCCGCCGTCCCGGCGGAGGTCGAGCCGGTCACCGCACCGCCGTTCATGGCCGACCCGGGCACCCCCGATCCGGCGAGCGGCGACCCGGATCCGTCCTGGTGGGACGACGCGACCCCGGTGACCCCGGCCGCGCCGCCGTATCCGCCGCTCGACCCGCCCCGCTCGCTCGCCGGGAACGTCCGGCTGCTCGCCGTGGTGATGGCGCTCTTCGTCATGGTGATCGTCGTGGCCGTGCTGGCCGCCACGCTCCTCTTCACCGCGCTACGCGACAGCGCCACCACCGCGGCCGCCGGCCCGGGCGGGCCAGACGGCGGGCACAGCGTGTCCTCCGTCGTGCCCGCCACCGGATCCACCGCGTTCGGTCAGCGCCCCTCCGCCAGATCCATCGCCCGGTAGATCCGCTGTTCCGAAATGGGGTACGGGGTCCCCACCGCCTGGGCGAAGACGTTGACCCGCAACTCCTCGATCAGCCACCGGATCTCCCGCACCGCCTCGTCCGCCCGTCGCGCCGGCGGCAGCGCGGCGAGCATGTCGCGGTATTCGCGCTGCACCTGCTCGATCCGGTTGAGCTGCTCGCGGTCGCGCTGCGGATTCTGCGGCGCCTTGTCGAGCCGACGCTCGATCCCGGTCAGGTAGCGGACCAGGTCCGGGAGCCGGCCCCAACCGGCGTCGGTGACGAAGCCGCGGTAGACCAGACCCGAGAGCTGGCCGCGGATGTCGGCCAGCGTCGCCACCAGCGCGAGGCTGGACGTACGCGTCAGCCGCTGCTCCACCGCGTGCGCCGCGCCCAGGATGCGCTGCACCCGGTCGACCACCTCGACCACCGTGTCGACGAGGTCGGCCCGCACGCGGTCGCGCAGCGCCGCGAACCCATCGGCGTCCCACGCCGGCCCGCCCGCCTCGGCCATCAGCTTGTCGATCGCAGCGCCCGCGGCGTCATCGAGCAGGTCCAGCACACTGCGGTGCGGGTTGCGGCTCAGCGCCAGCTTCGCCTCGTTCGACAGGCGCCCCTGCAGGAACTTCGCCGGCGAGGCGACGGTGAGCCGCAGCAGCCGGCGGGTTCCCGCCCACATCGCGTTGCGCTGGTCCGCTTCCGAGTCGAAGACCCGGATCGCGACGCTGTCGCCCTCGTCGACGAGCGCGGGATAGGCGGTCACCACGTAACCGGCCCGGCGCTGCTCGACGGTCCGGGGCAGTTCGCCGAAGCTCCACTCGCGCAGCCCCTGCCGCTCCAGCCCGTGCGCGGCCGCGGCGACCGTTTCCCGTACCTCCGCCTTGAGCTCCTGCTGCAGCGCGGGCAGGTCCTTGCCCTCCGCGACCGGGCGGTCGTCCTCGCCGACGATCCGGTAGGTCGGTCGCAGGTGGTCCGGGATGCGGCTCTGGTCCCAGGCGTCGCGCGGGATGGTCACGCCGGTCATCCGGCGCAGTTCCCGCGCCACCGCGTCGACCAGTGACTCCTGCCCCGGCGTGATCCGGGCCAGCACGGCGCGGGCGAAGTCCGGCACCGGGACGAAGTTGGTCCGGATAGCCTTGGGGAGCGAGCGGATCAAGGCCACGACCACCTCGTCACGCAGCCCCGGCACCTGCCAGTCGAAGCTCTCCGCGGTCACCTGGTTGAGCATCGGCAGGGGAATGTCCACCGTGACCCCGTCGGTGGCGGCGCCGGGCTCGAACTGGTAGGTCAGCGGCAGCCGCAGTTCGCCCTGCTGCCAGGCATCGGGATAGTCGGCCTCGTCGATGCCGCCCCGCCCCTGGTTGACCAGCATCGCCCGGTCGAAGCTGAGCAGCTCCGGCTGCTCCCGCCGGACCTGCTTCCACCAGCTGTCGAAGTGCCGCGCGGAGACCACGTCGGGCCCGATCCGCTGGTCGTAGAAGTCGAAGATGGCCTCGTCGTCGACCAGGATGTCGCGCCGCCGCGCCCGGTGCTCCAGCTCCTCGACCTCGTCGCGCAGCCGCTGGTTCTCCTGCCAGAACGTGTGGTGGGTGTGCCAGTCACCCTCCACCAGGGCGTGCCGGATGAACAGCTCGCGGCTGAGCGCCGGATCGATCCGGCCATAGTTGACCTTGCGTGACGTCACGAGCGGTACGCCGTAGAGCGTGACCTTCTCGTACGCCATCACCGCGCCCTGCTTCTTCTCCCAGTGCGGCTCGCTGTAGCTGCGCTTGACCAGGTGCCCGGCGAGCGCCTCCACCCACTCCGGCTCGATCCGCGCGGCCACCCGCGCCCAGAGCCGGGACGTCTCCACCAACTCCGCCGCCATCACCCAGCGCGGCGGCTTCTTGAACAGCGCCGACCCCGGGAAGACCGCGAACTTCGCCCCGCGCGCCCCCAGATACTCGTGCTTGGCGCTGTCCTTCAGCCCGACGTGCGACAGCAGTCCGGCCAACAGGGACTGATGGATCGCGGTCGGCTCCGGCGGGTTCTCGCCCGGCGTCACGCCGAGCGCCCGGACCACCTGCCGCAGCTGGCTGTAGATGTCCTGCCACTCCCGCACCCGCAGGTAGTTGAGGAACTCCGCCTTGCACATGCGGCGGAACCCGCTGGAGGAGAGCGCCTTCTGCTGCTCCCGCAGGTACTCCCACAGATGCAGGAAGGCGAGGAAGTCGGACTCCTTGTCGGCGAAGCGGGCGTGCATCTGGTCGGCGGCCTGCTGCTTGTCGGCCGGGCGCTCCCGAGGGTCCTGGATGGAGAGTGCGGCCGCGATCACCATCACCTCGGTGACCGCGCCGTTGCCTTCCGCTTCGAGCACCATCCGCGCGAGCCGCGGGTCGACCGGCAACTGCGCGAGCTTGCGCCCCAGCGGCGTGAGCCGCTTGCGCGGATCGTCCTGCGCCGGATCGATCGCCCCCAGCTCGTGCAGGAGATCGAAGCCGTCCTTGATGTTGCGCCGGTCCGGCGGGTCGAGGAACGGGAACGCGGCCAGGTCGCCCAGGCCCAGCGAGGTCATCTGCAGGATGACCGAGGCGAGGTTGGTACGCAGGATCTCCGGGTCGGTGAACTCCGGCCGGGAGGCGAAATCCTGCTCGTCGTAGAGGCGGATGCAGATGCCGTCCGAGGTGCGTCCGCACCGCCCCTTGCGCTGGTTGGCCGAAGCCTGCGACACCGGCTCGATCGGGAGCCGCTGCACCTTCAGGCGGTGGCTGTAGCGGGAGATCCGCGCGGTGCCGGGGTCGATGACGTACTTGATGCCCGGCACGGTCAGCGACGTCTCCGCGACGTTGGTCGCCAGCACCACCCGACGGCCGGGATGCGGCTGGAAGACCCGGTGCTGCTCGGCCGTCGACAGCCGGGCGTAGAGGGGCACGATCTCGGTGTTGCGCAGCTCCACCTTGCCGAGCGCGTCGGCCGTGTCCCGGATCTCCCGCTCACCGCTGAGGAAGACCAGGATGTCGCCCGGCCCCTCGCCGCAGAGCTCCTCGACCGCCTCGCAGATCGCCTGCGTCTGGTCGCGGACGACGTCCTCGCCGTCGTCCTCTTCCTCCTCGGCCTCCAGCACCAGCGGTCGGTAGCGCACCTCCACCGGATAGGTCCGGCCGGAGACCTCCACGATCGGCGCCGCCTGCTCGGGGCCGCCGCTCTGCTCGCTGTTCGGCGTCCCGAAGTGCCGGGCGAAGCGCTGCGGGTCGATGGTGGCCGAGGTGATGATGACCTTGAGGTCGGGGCGACGGGGGAGGAGCTGCTTGAGGTACCCGAGGATGAAGTCGATGTTCAGGCTGCGCTCGTGCGCCTCGTCGATGATCAGCGTGTCGTACTGCCGCAGCATCCGGTCCTGCTGGATCTCCGCCAGCAGGATGCCGTCGGTCATCAGCTTCACCAGCGTGCCGTCGCCCACCTGGTCGTGGAAACGGACCTTGTAGCCGACCGCGCCGCCCAGCTCCGTGCCGAGCTCCTCGGCGATCCGGTCGGCCACCGTCCGGGCGGCGAGCCGGCGCGGCTGGGTGTGCCCGATCAGCCCGCGCACCCCCCGCCCCAGCTCCAGGCAGATCTTCGGCAGCTGGGTCGTCTTGCCCGAACCCGTCTCGCCCGCGACGATCACGACCTGGTGGTCGCGGATCGCGGCGAGGATCTCGTCCTTCTTCTCGCTGACCGGCAGCGCGGGCGGGTAGGTGATCGTCGGGACGCCATCGCGGCGCCGCTCCAGGCGCTGAGCGGCGGCGTCGATCTCGGCGGCGATCTGGTCGAGCGCGCCGCGCCGGGCGTCGGGGTCACGCAGCTTACGGACGCCGTCGATGCGGCGCTGCAGGCGGCGTTCGTCGCGCAACATCAGCTCGGGCAGGCGGGCCTGCAGGTCAGCGACGGACGGGGAGGGTGGCGGCGTGTGCATATCGTCGCCAAGGATAGGCGCGTCCCCCCGTCGGCCCCCATCGGTTTCCCCCGCGCGCCCCCGCAAGATCGCGCTACCGCGGGGAAATAGTGGTCTCGACGTCGCGGGAAGCCACTACATGCCGGAATAGCGCGATCTTGTGCGGTGGGCGGGACGGGGTGCGTTACGCCGCGGTGGTCCAGATGGCGGAGAAGGCGGCCGCCTCACCGGCGAGCCAGCGTTCGATCTGGTCGGGCCGGGCTTTCGGGTCGGCGCGGTGCACGTGACCGCGACGGACGTCGACCAGCACCGGCTCGGCGCCGGAGAGGACCTGCTCCATGTGCCGCGCCATCAGATGCAGGGTGGCGAGCAGCGCCTCCTCGCCCGGCGGCTCCTCGTCGAGGTGCAGCCGGACCGCCTCGACGCGGCCGTCGTCGTAGCGCAACCCGAGGTGGGGGTTGATCTTCACGGGCAGGGCGCCGACCATGCCGAGCGCGTCACGGGTGCGGGCGAGCTCGACGCTGTGCGGATCGCCGAGCGAGGCGAGGTAGGCGGTCGCACCGGGCGCGAGCGCCGTGTAGAGCGGCCGCCAGCGCGGCTTGACGACGTTGACGACCTGCGCGAGATGGGTCCCGCCGGTGCGGAACCGGATGTCGGCCTTGAGCGCCTTGACGAGCTGCCCGTGCGGGTTGAAGCCGGAGCGGCTCTCCCGCTGGCGGCGCAGCCCGCCGACGAAGGTGGCCTTGGCCGGGCCGGTGCGGCCGACGTAGCGGGTGAAGGCGAGCAGGGTGGCGTAGGGGAGCGGGGCGGCGGAGGCGGACTGGGTGGCGGAGGCGGGCGTCACGGCTTTCCCTCCCAGGTCAGCGGCGTGTTTCGTACATACATTCTAATCGACCGCCGCGATTTCGCCCAGCAAAAAGCGGACCGGCCGCGCCATGCGCCGCCGGTCCGCCAACTGCGTCAGCCGGGCTACAGCTGTCCGACCTCCAGGATCCGCACGACCGCCGCGCCGGCCTCGTCCGAGGCCGCCAGGTCGATCTCCGCGCTGATCCCCCAGTCGTGGTCTCCGGCCGGGTCGTCGAAGATCTGGCGTACGGTCCAGCGCTCCCGTCCCTGCTCGATCATCAGCAGTGCCGGTCCGCGCGCGTCCGGCCCGGTGCCGAGCGAACCGTGCTCGGCGAAGTACGGCTCCAGCGCCTCGGCCCAGTCGTCGGCGCCCCAGCCCGATTCGCCGTCGAGCGCGCCCAGCTCGTCGTAACGGCGCAGCGCCGCGAGCTCCACCCGACGGAACAGGGCGTTGCGGACCAGGACCCGGAAGGCCCGGACGTTGCCGGTGACCGCCGGCGGTCGGTCGTCGATCACCACCTCGGTCTCGTCGGTGGGGTTGCGCAGTCGCTCCCACTCGTCGATCAGGCTGGAGTCGACCTGGCGGACCAGCTCGCCGAGCCACTCCTCCAGGTCGATGAGCTCCTCGGTCTTGGCGTCCTCGGGGACGGTCTGGCGCAGCGCCTTGTAGGCGTCGGCCAGGTAGCGCAGGACGAGCCCCTCGGAGCGGGTGAGCCCGTAGAAGCCGACGTACTCGACGAAGGTCATCGCCCGCTCGTACATGTCGCGGACCACGGACTTGGGCGCGAGCTGGTGATCGGCGACCCAGGGGTGGCCGCGGCGGTACATCTCGTAGGCGGCGTCGAGGAGTTCGACGAGCGGCTTGGGATGGGTGACCGAGTCGAGCAGCTCCAGCCGGGCCTCGTACTCGATGCCGTCGGCCTTCATCTGCGCGACGGCCTCGCCGCGCGCCTTGAACTGCTGGGCTGAGAGGATCTGCCGCGGGTCGTCGAGGGTGGCTTCGATGACCGACAGGACATCGAGCGGGTACGTCGGCGACTCCATGTCGAGCAACTCGATCGCGGCCAGTGCGAATGGCGACAGCGGCTGGTTGAGCGCGAAGTGCAGCTGCAGGTCCTGGGTGAGCCGGACGGAGCCGTCTTCGGGGTTCCGTTCCACGACGCCGCCGGCGAGCAGGGCCCGGTAGATGGCGATGGCCCGGCGGATGTGTTTGCGCTGGGCCGGCCGGTCCTCGTGGTTGTCCTCGAGCAGGTGCCGCATGGCGGCGAACGCGTCGCCGGGTCGGCTGATCACGTTGAGCAGCATCGAGTGGCTGACCGCGAAGCTGGAGGTCAGCGCCTCCGGCTCGGATTCGATGAGGCGTTCGAAGGTGGGCTTGCCCCAGCCGATGGAGCCCTCCGGCGGCTTTTTGCGGACCACCTTGCGGCGCTTCTTCGGGTCGTCCCCCGCCTTGGCGAGCGCCTTCTCGTTGTCGATGACGTGCTCGGGCGCCTGCACCACCACCGTGCCGATGGTGTCGTAGCCGGCCCGCCCGGCCCGGCCGGCGATCTGGTGGAACTCGCGCACCTTGAGCAGTCGCGTCTTCACCCCGTCGTACTTGCTCAAACCGGTGAAGAGCACGGTGCGGATCGGCACGTTGATGCCGACGCCGAGGGTGTCGGTGCCGCAGATGACCTTGAGCAGCCCGGCCTGGGCGAGGGTCTCCACCAGGCGCCGGTATTTGGGGAGCATGCCCGCGTGGTGCACGCCGATGCCGTGCCGGACCAGCCGGGACAGCGTGCGGCCGAAGCCGGCGGTGAACCGGAAGTTGCCGATCGCCGCGGCGATGGCGTCCTTCTCCGCGCGGGTGCAGACGTTGATGCTCATCAGCGACTGGGCCCGCTCCAACGCGGCGGCCTGGGTGAAGTGCACGACGTAGATCGGCGCCTGACGGGTGCTGAGCAGCTCTTCGAGCGTCTCGTGCATTGGCGTCACGGCGTACGAGAACATCAGCGGCACCGGCCGCTCGACCGACTTGACCACCGCTGTCGGACGGCCGGTGCGCCGCGACAGGTCGTCGACGAAGCGGGTGACGTCGCCGAGGGTGGCCGACATGAGCACGAACTGCGCCTGGGGCAGCTCGATCAGCGGCACCTGCCAGGCCCAGCCCCGGTCGGGCTCGGCGTAGAAGTGGAACTCGTCCATGATGACCTGGCCCACGTCGGCGCGTTCGCCGTCGCGGAGCGCGATGTTGGCCAGGATCTCGGCGGTGCAGCAGATGATCGGCGCTGTCTCGTTGACGCTCGCGTCTCCGGTCAGCATGCCGACGTTCTCCGGGCCGAAGATGTCGCAGAGCGCGAAGAACTTCTCCGAGACCAGTGCCTTGATCGGCGCGGTGTAGAAGGTGACCTTGTCGGCGGCGAGGGCGGCGAAGTGCGCGCCCGTGGCGACGAGGCTTTTGCCGGAGCCGGTCGGCGTGCTGAGGATCACGTTGGCGCCGGAGACGATCTCGATGAGGGCGTCTTCCTGGTGCGGGTAGAGGGAAAGTCCCTGCTCCTTGGCCCAGCCGGCGAACGCGTCGAAGAGGGAATCGGGGTCGGCGCTGCGCGGCAGCTGGTCGGTGAGGGTCATCGCTGGTCCATGGTGCCCGGATCGGGCCGCGACCGCCAGTCTGGACGATCATGGGGCGTGCCGGCGGCCGCCGCGACGGGGAGCCGTCAGCGGCGGCGGAACACCAGGTCGTAGATGCTCCGGTGGGCCCGTACGCCGCGGCGCTCGAACTTGGTGACCGGCCGGTGGGTCGGCCGCGGCGCGAAGCCGTCGGCGGTGTTGACCAGCCCCGGATCGGCGCTCAGTGTGGCGAGCATCGCCTCGGCGTACTCGGCCCAGTCGGTCGCGCAGTGCAGCGTGGCACCGGGCGTGAGGCGGGAGCGGAGCAGCGCGACGTGTGCCGGTTGGATCAGCCGCCGCTTGTGGTGCTTGGACTTCGGCCACGGGTCCGGGAAAAAGACGTGTACGGCGTCGAGGCTGTCGGCCGGCAGCATCCCCCGGACCAGGTCCATCGCGTCGCCGCTGCCCACCCGGACGTTCGTCAGACCCTGTTCCTCGATCAGCGTCAGCAGGTTGGCGATGCCGGGCGTGTGCACCTCGACGGCGAGATAGTCGCGCCCCGGGTCGGCGGCGGCCATCTCCGCGGTGGTGTCGCCCATGCCCGAGCCGATCTCCAGCACCAGGGGCGCCCGGCGACCGAAGAGCGCGGCCGGGTCGAGAAGCGTCCCCGGCTGCTCGGGGATGAGTAGTCCGTACACCGGCCAGAGGTGGTCGAGGGCGTCGACGTGCCGCGCGCTCATCCGGCCGCCGCGCCGGTGGAAGGTGCGGATCGGCGGGGTCGCCCCGTCCGGCGTGGTGCCGTCGGCGGCGGTGTCGGCCAGGGGCCTGTCGGCCGGGAGTGCGGCGGCCCGGGGCGCGTCGATGAGGGTCACAGGGAGAAAAGCGTACGTCGGTGCGGAGCGTCGCCCCCAATTCACGGGGTGTGATCTGCGGCGATGGGTGAGAAAATCCTCCCGTCGGGCGTCCCCGCCCCGCCACCGCCCGACGGCAGGAGGCGCGCATGAGCCGCACCCGTCGCCGCACCGGCACGCTGCTCGCGTCCGTGGCCGTGGCCGTCGTCGCGCTGCTGGCGCCGGCGCTGCCCGCCCGGGCCGACGACGTCTTCGTCGAGGTCAACCCGAGCACGGTCGAGGCCGGCTACCTGGTCGGAATCCGGGCGAGCTGCACGGCGAACAGCGCCCCGGCCACGGTCGAGTCGGACGCCTTCGGCACGGTCACCGTGCGCCCGCAGTACGACCTGTTGACCGCCGCGGCCACCGTGCCGGAGGGTACGCGGGCCCGCAGCTACCGGGTACGGCTCGCCTGCCCGGACGGCCGTGCGGCGACGACGATGCTGCACGTGGTCACGGCCGTCCGCCCCAGCCGTGGACCCGCCACCGGTTTCGGCGGCAGCGCCGACGACGGCTCCGGCGGGCTGCTCGTCACCGGCGGGCTGACCGCCATCGTCGCCGGGCTCGCGCTGGGGCTGCTGACCCGGCGCCGGCGCCGGGCCTGACGGGTCGCCATGGTCCGCGTGGGCCGCGAGCCGACCCGAAAACTGGCCGTGGTCCTGGTGCTGGTCGGCGTGCTCGCCACCGCGGCCGGCCTTGCCGGATCGGGTGGCTGGCCGGGGCTGGCCGGCGGGAGCCGCCCGCCGCCGCGGGAGTTTCCGGTGCTCGAGCCGAGCCGGCCGATCCGGATCGCGATCCCGTCGCTCGACGTGCGCGCCCCGGTGCACGCCCTCGGGCTCGCCGACGACGGCTCGATCGCCGTGCCCCCGCTGCGCCGGCACCACGAGGCGGGCTGGTTCGAGCGCAGCCCCACCCCCGGCCAGTTCGGGCCGGCGGTGATCGTCGGGCACGCCGACACGCGTACCGGACCGTCGATCTTCCACGACCTGGCCGGGCTGTGGCCCGGCGCCCGCGTCGAGGTGACCCGGCGCGACCGGGTGGTCGCGGTTTTCGAGGTGAACTCGGTGGAGCGTTTCGGCAAGGCCGAGCTGCCGATCGAGCGGGTCTACGGCGACTTCACCCGACCCGGCCTGCGGTTGATCACCTGCGGTGGGCAGTGGGTCGGCGGCGGCATCGGCTACGCCGACAACGTCGTCGTCTTCGCGTCCCTGATCGGCACCCGGGACCCGTGACGCCGTCAGCCCGCGGCCGGCGGAGCCTGCTGCACGACCTCGAACTCGAGCAGGCTCGCTCCGGTCGCCACCGGCTTGGCGCGCTCGCCGGCATGGGCCTCCCGCGCCGGTCCGCCGGACCAGGCCTGGAACGCCTCCTCGGTCTCCCACTTCGTGTAGACGAAGTACCGGGTCTCGCCGGCGACCGGGCGGAGCAGTTCGAAGCCCAGGAAGCCGGGGGCCTTCTCCACCGCGCCCTGCCTGGCGGCGAAGCGCCGCTCGAGTTCCGGTCCCGCGCCCTCGGGCGCCTCGATAGCGTTGATCTTGACGACTGCCATGGCTCCACCCTACGGCCGCGCGCGCACGCGCCCGGGCAGGCGGGTCTAGTCCGCGTCGACGACGATCGGCGCGTGATCCGACGGGGTCTTCCCCTTGCGCGCCTCGCGGTCGATGTAGGCGGTGCGGATCCGGTCGCTGAACGGGGCGCTCGCGTAGACCAGGTCGATGCGCATCCCCTTGTCCTGGTGGAACATCCCGGCGCGGTAGTCCCAGTAGGTGAAGGGGTTGGGGCCCTTCATCGGCTGCGGCACCACGTCGAGCAGGCCCAGATCGCGCAGCTCGGTCAGCGCCTGCCGCTCCGGGGCCGTCACGTGGGTCGAGCCGACGAAGAGCGTCGGGTCCCACACGTCGGCGTCGGTGGGGGCGACGTTGAAGTCGCCGCAGACGGCGAGCTGTCGACCGTCGCCCAGCTCCGCGGCGAGCGCGTCGCGCAGCCCGCGCAGCCACGCCAGCTTGTAGGTGTAGTGCGGCGAGTCCGGGGTGCGGCCGTTGGGCACGTAGATCGACCAGACGCGTACGCCGCCACAGGTCGCAGAGATCGCGCGGGCCTCCGGCTCGGGAAAGCCCGGCTCGTCGGGGAACCCGGTCACCACGTCGTCGAGGCCGACCCGGGAGAGCAGCGCGACGCCGTTCCACCGACCGTCGCCGTGCACGGCGGTCGCGTAGCCGAGCTCGGCGACCTCGTCGACCGGAAACGCGTCCGCCGCGCATTTCGTCTCCTGCAGGCAGAGGACGTCGGGGGCGCTGTCGGCCAGCCAGGCGAGCAGCCGGGGGAGCCGGGCCTTCACGGAGTTGACGTTCCAGGTCGCGAGGCGCATCTCCTCAGGGTGCCATCCGGGACCGACAAGGACTCCGTCGGCGGGCGGTCAGCGCAGCAGTTCGTCGAGGTCCGCCGCCCGGCGCAGGTCGTCGCCGAGCGCCGCGCGCTCGGCGACGGTGAGCTCGATCCGGTCGGTACGGCGTACGGAAACAATAACGTACGGTGTACGGGATTGGGGATGTGGAGAATGACGCCGTGACCACCGAGTACAGCGGCAGCGGAGATCCGAAGCGCAGCATGGAGCTGCTCTGGGGGATGCAGGAACGGCCCCGGCGTGGACCGAAGCCCCGGCTGACCGTGCCGCAGATCGTCCGGGCCGCGATCGAGGTCGCCGACGCCGAAGGGCTCGCCGCGCTCTCCATGCGGCGCGTCGCCGAGCAGCTCGGCGTCGGCGCGATGTCGCTCTACACGTACGTGCCGGGCAAGGCGGAGCTCCTCGACGTCATGCTCGACACGGTCCTCGGTGAGCAGGCCCGGCCGGAGGAGGTCGCCGGCGGGTGGCGGGGGCGGCTGGAGCGGATCGCGCGGGAGAACTGGACGCTCTACCGCCGGCACCCGTGGCTCCTGCAGGTCGCCGCCCACCGTCCGCCGATGGGGCCGAACGTGATGGCCAAGTACGAGTACGAGCTGCGCGCCGTCGACGGGCTGGGCCTGACCGACGTGGAGATGGACTCGGTGATCGCGCTGATCTCCGGGTACGTCCACGGGGCGGCCCGGGGTGCGGTGGACGCCGCCCAGGCGGAGCGGCAGACCGGGATGAGCGACGAGCAGTGGTGGGCCGAGCAGGCGCCGCTGCTGGAAAAGGTCTTCGACGTCGAGCGCTACCCGATCGCGGCGCGGGTCGGCGCGGCGGCGGGGGAGGCGCACAACGCTCCGGCGGCGCCCGAACACGCCTTCGAGTTCGGCCTGCGGCGGGTGCTGGACGGCATCGACGTGCTGGTCTCGGCGCGCCGCGACGGGTCGTAGCCGCCCCCGCGGAGGCGGGGGCGGCTGGACGTTCGTCAGATCCCCGGCACGTCTCCGGGGCGGCCCTGCTCCGCGAGGAAGCGTTCGAGCTCTGCGGCGAGCTCGTCGGCGGTGGGCAGAGCCTCGTTCGCGTCGGCGAGCAGGTTGGTGCCGCGCCGGCCGCGGGTGAAGGCGTCGTACTGCTCCTCCAGCGCGTGGACCAGGGCGTTCGCCTCGTCGGTCTGCGCCACCTGCCGGTCGATGTCGCCGCGGACGGTCTCGGCCGCGGAGCGCAGCGCGTCGGTCGGCAGCAGCAGCCCGGTGCTGCGGGACACCGAGGAGAGCAGCAGCTCGGCCGCCGCGGGGTATTCGGTCTGCGCGACGTAGTGCGGCACGTGCACCGCGAAGCCGAGCGCGTCGCGCCCCTCCCGCCCGAGGCGGTATTCCAACAGGTGCCCGGCGCTGCCGGGAACCTGTACGCGCTGCAGCCACGGCTCGTGGCCGGCGATCAGCTCGGGCCGGGTGGCGTGGGCGGTGACGCCGGCGGGCCGGGTGTGCGGCACGGCCATCGGGATCGCGTTGAGCCCCACCGTCAGCCGGACGTTCAGGCGCTGGATCAGGGCGGTCACGGCTGCGGTGAACCGTTCCCACTGCAGATCCGGCTCAGGTCCACTGAGCAGGAGGAACGGGACGCCCGCGTCGTCGTGCAGCAGGTGCAGCTCCAGCCGTGGCTCCTCGTAGTCCGCCCAGTGGTCCTCCATGAACATCATCGTGGGGCGGCGGGACCGGTAGTCGAGCAGTTGGTCGAGATCGAAAGTCGCGATCGTCCGGGCCGGCAGGTTGGCGAGCAGGTGTTCGCGGGCGATTCGGCTCGCGCTGCCGGCGTCGACGAAGCCGGTGAGCGCCTGGATCAAGACCGGCTGGCCCAGATCGGGCAGGTCGTCGGTGAGCTCGTAGAGCTCGTGCGGGTCGAGCACCGGTCGCAACCTCCTCATGATGTCCGTTCGGGGGCTTCGCCCCGAAGGTCGAACGCCGGGATCGGCCATTCCATTCCATCCCGGCCCGGTCCGTCCGGTTGCGTCGGCGGCGGAACGTCGATGGAGGGGCGGGCGACCGCCCGCGCCCGCTCCCATGGTGGCGCACGACCGCGCCCCGTCGCCCGGGCGGGGCGTGCGGCGGTCAGACCGGGCGCCGAAGGATGACTCCGAAGTGTCCAATTACTACTACTTGTTGTTACCGCTTCATGGCCGCCGATGACCGTGGTGGCAGGCTCGGTCGACCCGAGGGACCATGCCGGATCGGCCGAAAGGTTGACATGCTCGACGTCACTCTTTGTGGTCGACGATTAGAAGGTAAATGCCCGCCTGGGACGGAATGTGAAGCAACGCCGTCGGACCCGTCTTGCCCGGCTTCGACCAGGGCGTTTACGCCTGAGACTGACTGACCGGTTACTCAGTAGCCCACTGTGGTGAGCGTCACTAAATCACGGTGGGTAGCGGCCGTTCCGTCTGCCTAGCCTCGTGCAATGCGAGACGACCACACACTTGAGCATGAGGACGGCGCCGCAATCCCGGGTAGCCGTTCGGCCGATACGACGCCGGACGAGCGGGTTGACGGCGAGCGCCGCACATCTGGGCGTATGTGGAATCAACTCAGGGGCCTGGGGACCCTGTCGCAAAATCAACTCATGGACCTGCGGGCCCTTTCGCTATCGCGACTCACGAAGCTGCGGTCACTTCCGCAGATCAAGGATTTGTCCGGCAAGGGGAGCCGGTCGAAGCTCATCGTCGCCAGCGGTGTCATCGCCGCCATGGGCTTCGCCGTGTACGGCGGCGCCGGGCTGGACGGCCCCGGTCAGTCCGGCGGGTTCAACAGCGTCGCGCAGACGGAGATCCCCGGACGCGACCGCTCCGACCAGGCCGCCACCCGTTCCTTCGACCGTCAACCCGTGACCGAAGGGGCACGGCAGGGCGCACCCGCCGACCAGAAGCCGGCAGACCAGAAGCCGGCAGACCAGAAGCCGGCGGAGCAGAAGCCGGCGGAGCAGAAGCCCGAGCCGCGACAGCCGCGCCCGGTGGCCGGGCTCGACCAGCAGCAGATGGAGAACGCCACCGCCATCGTCGAGGCCGGCCAGGAACTCGGCGTGCCGCGTCGCGGAATGGTCATCGCGGTGGCCACCGCGATGCAGGAATCCACCCTGCGCAACCTCGCCAGCGGCGTGCTCGCGGAATCGACGGAGGTCCCGCACCAGGGCACCGGCTGGGACCACGACTCGGTGGGGCTCTTCCAGCAGCGCAGCAGCACCGGCTGGGGTCCGGTCAAGGATCTGATGGACCCGAAGTTCGCCGCGAAGCAGTTCTACAAGGTGCTGGTCACGGTGCCCGGTTGGGAGCAGATGGCGCTGACCGACGCCGCGCAGCGGGTGCAGGTCTCCGCGTTCCCGTACCACTACGCGAAGCACGAGGGCAACGCGGAGACGGTGGTCAACGAGATCCTGTCGGCGAAGAACCCCGCTGTCTGACGCGCGTTCCCGGTTGATCCGAACGCCACGACCGGTCCGGCGGCGACCACCCCTCTGGTCGCCGCCGGCCACCCTTCGGTCCGACTGCTCCGGCAGCCGGACCGAAGGCGTATCCACACCCGGTCCGTGCGCGGGCGAGGGTCACCGGGCGAGCCGGGCGAGCGGATACGTCACCTCGGCGAGCTTGTTCTGACCGTCCCGGTCCGGGTGGAAGTAGTCCAGCGGGTTGACCATGTCCAGGCTGAACCGCACCCGGTGCGCCGCCCCACCGTCGTACCGGCAGCGCGCGCCGTACGCGCGGCAGGCGGCGGCGAGTTGGGTGTTGTACGCGGTGACGCGGGCCCGGAACGTTTACCGGCGCCCGCTGTCGGCGGCCGCGGTCGACGTCGGGTTGCCGAGCAGTGCCGGACAGACCCCGTGCGACCAGGCACGGACCGCCCGATCATTGGTACGGCCGATCTGCCACAGCCGGTGCAGATCGGGGATGCTGACCACCAGCACGCGGGCGCGCGGCAGGCCGGTGCGCAGCACACCGAGCGCCCGGTCGACCTCGGCGCGGAAGGCGGGGACGCCGGTCATCTCCTCGATCCGTCCCCGGCAGGCGTCGTTCGCCCCGATCAGCACCGTCACGTACTCCACTTTGGACCTTACGGCGGCGGTGGCCTGGCCGGACAGGTCGGCGGCCCGCGCACCCGGCGCGGCGTGGTTGTGCGCGTTGCCCCGCATCCCCGGGTTGACCCCGACGATGCGCCGGTAGTGGCTCTCCACCCGCACGCCGTCCCCCGTCGACCAGGAGTTTCGCTGGCAGGTGGCGAGCGCGAGGCACGACCCGAACCCGGCCGTGATCGAATCGCCGAGTGCGGCCATGGACGACGGCAGGTCACCACGGGGCGGCGGCGACGGCCGGGGGCGTCCGGGACGGGCGGCGCCGTCACAGGCGAGCGCGACCAGGGCGATGAGGAGTGCGGCGGTGGCGGTCGAGCGTCGGGACATCCGTCCCCCGTTCCGGCGCAGAGCAACGCAGTGCCAACTCTACGGCGTCACGCGGGCGGCGGGAACCGGGCGAAGGTGAGCTACCCGCGCGGACGCGAGTGCCGCCGGCGGTCCTACCCGTCCGCCACGGGAGATCCACGCAGGAGCGGGAGGAAATCCGTGAAGGACCGGCGTGGGCGCCATCCCTGCGCGAGCGCCCGGCCGATATCGAGCACCACACCGTGCGCGAGCTGGTCGATCGCGTACCGGGTCAGCGCCGGCGTCCCGGACCGGGTCCACCGCGAGCGCGCAGAAGACCAGCAGCCGCACGTTGAGCCAGAGTCCGAT